>DATGHY010000321.1:0-9839 GCA_035307625.1 Actinomycetota bacterium | reverse complement strand
CGCGATGCGCGCCTCGGCAAGATCTTCGTGGGCGTCGATTGCGTCGTTCACCTCGCGTTCCAGCACGACCCGATCCGGGACGAAGAGCGGATGCACTCGATCAACGTCGAAGGCACGGCGAACGTCTTGGAGGCGGCCGCTGCGACCGGCGTTCGGAAGGTCGTCTACCCGTCGAGCGCCACGGTCTACGGCGCGCACGCGGACAACGATTTCCCCCTCACCGAATCTTCGCCGCTGCGCGCGAACCTGGACTTCGCCTTCGCGGCGCACAAGCTGGAGACCGAGCGGCTGCTCGACATGTTCAAGACGCAGCACCCCGACATCGTCGTGACGGTTTTCCGCGCGGCGACGGTATTCGGCCCGAACGTCGAGAACTTCTTGTCGCGCCTGATGGAGGCGCCACGCATCACGACCGTGCGCGGGTACGAGCCACCGTTGCAGCTCGTGCACGAGGACGACGTCGCGTCCGCGATCGCGCTCGCGGTCCGCGAGGACCTCGACGGCATCTACAACCTGTCGGCCGATGGATGGCTGTCGTCGGACGAAGTCGTCGCGCTCTCGGGGAAGAAGCGCGTCGAACTGCCGGAAGCAGTCGCTTTCAGCATGGCCGAGCGGCTTTGGAAGACCGGCCTTACGACGGCACCGCCGGGGGAGCTCCATTACTTGATGCACCCGTGGGTCGTCGATGCTTCCAAACTTCGAGCAGCCGGTTGGTCGCCGCGCTACTCGAACCGTGAAGCGTTGATCGAGACACTCGAGTCGCACCGCAACTGGATCAGCGTCGGGCGCGCGCGCGTGCGAAAGGACTCACTCGCGAAAGGCGCAGCGGCGACGCTGGGTGCGGTTGGGGCGATGGCGTTGGTGCGGCGCGCGCGCAAGCGCAGCGGGAGCTAAGGCTTCCCGTTGCCGTCGTTCAGGTGCCGCCGTTCCCACTCGAAGAAGTCGTCCGTGTAGTAACGGACGCGGATCTTCTTGTACTCCTTCGTCGAGTACAGCATGCGCCGGTCGTGGATGCCGGTCTGGTCCTCGATCGCATGTGCGGCGACCTCGCACTCGTCCTTCGTGCGCGCGTGCAGCATCCCGAACAGGTTGTACGGCCAGTCCGGATAGGTCGGCCGCTGGTAGCAGTGGCTCACCGCGGCGAAGCCGGCCATCTCGTAACCGACCTCCTCGATGCGGTCCTCCGGTACCTGCCAGACGCTCATCGCGTTGGCCACGAAGCCGGCCTGCCGGTGATGCATCACGGCTGCGAAGCGGCGAGCCATACCGTCGTCGATGAACGCGTTCGCCATGTCGAGGATCCGTGCCTCGTCGATGCCGATGCGCGAAGCCATGCCGGCGTACGGCGCGGGCTCCAATGCGATGTCCTCCTGCAGCTCGCGCAACGCGGCTATCTCGAGCGGCTCCAGCCTGCGATCCGCGCGCTTCGGCGCGGAGTAGGCGGGGAGCGTCGTCTTCGCGTCCATCGGCCGCTTCCCGGTCATATCGAGATCGACGCCGATCTTGAACATCTTGATCGTTTGCATGATCCGCGTTGACTCCGCTCCTGCCAGGTCGTGCACGGCCTGGACGTGATCCTCGAGCGACGACTCCGGCGGCACTGCGATCGTCCACCAGATGTTGAACTCGTGATTGCGGCGGTAGTTGTGCGAGACGCCGGGGTGCTCGCTGATGACGTCTGCGACCTCGTCGACGCGGCCTTCGGGCGCGCGCGACGCGATCAGCGAGGACTTGTAGCCGAGCGCGCGCGTGTCGAAGATCATCGAGATCTGCCGGATGATCTTGTCTTCCTTGAGTGCGGCGAGACGCGAGATCACGTCGCTTTCGGTGATGCCGAGCTTGTCGCCGAGCACCTGGTACGGCTGCGGCTCGAGGGGGAACGCGACCTGGATGAGATTGAGCAACTCTTTGTCGACGATGTCGAGCTCTCGTGTTTTCACGGAAGGCATGGGACAAGGGTATCGGCGGGACTACCCATCGGCAACGCGGGCCGCTGGCCGCTGCGAGGGCTGCTCGCTATCCTGCAGCCCTTCCCGGAATGGAAGAGCCCCCTCATGACGCGAGATATCGCGATCGACCTCGGCAGTGCGAACACGCTCGTGTTCGTCAAAGGCCGCGGCATCGTTCTGGACGAGCCGACCGTCGTTGCGATGAACGAACGCACCGGCGAGGTGCTCGCGATGGGGAACGACGCATGGGAGCTCATCGGGCGCTCGCCCGGCCAGATCGTCGCCGTGCGTCCGCTGCGGCACGGCGCGATCACAGACTTCGATGTGACCGAGCGGCTGATGAAGCTCGTGCTTGGCAAGGTCGGCCTCGGGCGGTTCGGTCACCCGCGCGCGCTCGTGTGTGTCTCGAGCGTGATCACGACCGTGGAGCGGCGCGCGGTGGAGGAAGCGACGCTGTCGGCAGGCGCGCGCACGGTGCACCTGATCGAAGAGCCGATGGCGGCGGCGATCGGCGCCGGCCTGCCGATCGATCAGCCGAGAGGCAATTGCGTGATCGACATCGGCGGTGGGACGACGGAGGTCGCCGTCGTCACGATGGGCGGCGTCGTGGCGTCGCGCGCGGTCCGCGTCGGCGGGTTCGACCTCGACGATGCGGTGCAGCGGTTCCTGCGGCACGAGTACGGCCTGGCCGTCGGGGAGCGAACGGCGGAGTCGATCAAGAAGGAGATCGGCTCGGCGTACCCCACCGAAGATGAGCCGAAGGCTGAGATCCGCGGCCGCGACCTCGCGACCGGAAGCCCGAAGACGGTGACGGTGTCGGCGGACGAGATGCGCGCGGCGTGTGAGGAGTCGGTCGCGCAGGTCTCCGAAGCCGTGCGCGGCGCGCTGGGCGACACGCCGCCCGAGCTCGCCCACGACGTGATCGAGCGCGGCATGTATCTCACCGGCGGCGGGAGCTTGCTGCGCGGGATGGGCGCGCGCCTCACCGCGGAGACGACGATCCCGGTTCACCTTGCCGAGCGGCCGCTCGAGACGGTGTGCCTCGGGGCGGGGCGCGCGCTCGGCTCACTCGAGACCCTGCGAGAGCACGGGGTCTTGCTGAGCTAAAGCCCGGACGAATCCCTCCGAACCTTCCTGAACGCGGCTCGTTACAGTAGTCGTGATGCGACGGGCGGCCGCCGGGGCTCTTCTCCTTTTCTTGCTGTTTCCGGCCGTCGCGGGGGCGTCCGTCAACGACCCGTACTACTCGTTGCAGTGGGGTCTCATGCGGATCGGCGCTCCTACGGCGTGGGCGGTAAGCGAAGGCGCCGGACAGATCGTCGCCGTCGTCGATACGGGTGTCGATCTCGCGCACCCGGATCTTCAAGGGCAGTTCGTCCCCGGGTACGACTTCGTCGACAACGACGCCAACCCGGTGGATCAGAACGGTCACGGCACGTTGATCGCCGGCATCATCGCGGCCGTCACGGGAAACGCGGTCGGCGTCGCATCCGTCGCGCCGAAAGCGAAGATCATGCCGGTGCGCGTGCTCGGTCCCGACGGCTCCGGTTCGTCGACGACCGTCGCAGAGGGCATCACGTGGGCCGTGCAGCACGGTGCAACCGTCGTGAACCTTTCGCTCGCGCAAGAGAGTGGCGCGAACAACACGCCGCTGCTGCGTTCTCCTGCCGTCGACGCGGCGATCAAGGCTGCGGCGAAAGCGGGTGCGGTGGTCGTCGTCGCAGCGGGGAACTCGTCGACCGGTGGCTCGAATCAAACCGCGTACGATGCGACGACGCCCGGCGTGATCGTCGTCGGCGCCTCGGCGAGGAACAACCAACCGGCGGCATACTCCGATCATGGCCCCGGGCTCGACATCCTCGCGCCCGGCGGCGGTAGCAGCACCGATCCGACGGCGAACGGATGCACGCAAGATCAGTCGATCGTCAGCACGTGGTGGAACCCAAATACGAAACACTCGAGCTACGGTGGCGGCTGCGGGACGTCGATGTCGGTCGCGTTCGTGTCCGGCGTTGCCGCATTGCTGCGCACGCACGGCTACGACAACGCGGCTGCGATCGATCGCATCGAGCAGACGGCCGACGACATCGGTGCGAAAGGTCGCGACGATCTCAGCGGGTACGGCATCCTCGACGCTGCGCGCGCGCTCGGCGCGCGCGCCGTCGTGCCCAAGACCAGGAAGGGCACGGGGCATCCGCAGCCGGCAACGAATCGCGTGAAGGCTGCAGGCTCCGCGCGCGCGGTGCCAACTAGCGGCTCAACGCCGTCGAAAGTGCCGAAGGTTCCGACGGTGGCCGCGGTCGGGCCGCTCGACATCGGCGGATCGAAGCGCGGTGTTCAAGTGACCGTTGCCGCCGGCTTGATCGGAGCGTTGATCGTCGGGCACGCGCTTCGCGCCCTTGCGACACGGCGGACTTAGTGCAAGAGCAGGTGGACGAGCACGCCGATCCCACGTCCGGCGCCGACGATCACAAGACCGATCGCAGTTCCCGAAACCGCCATCCCGAGCGCCAGCTTCCTGAGGGCTGCGCTGTGCTCGCGGTGGGGATCGTCGATGACGACCTCGGTCTGGATGAGATGGTCTGGGTCGGGCTGGAGGTACGGCGTCCCCGCGGGAACGAACACAGCCGGCTGGACTGTCTCGGGCTCGGGCGCGGGGGCCGGGATCGGCGCATAGGGCAGCAGTGCGGCGGCTTGGCCCGCGCCGAACGCGACCGGCGCCGGCATGGATTGCGTGGGGGCATCGAGGTCGGGGTCGTAGGGGGGCTCGTCCTCGATCGGCCGTGGGACATCCAGCACGAGCGGCTGCGCGACGGCCTGGGGGGTCGCCTCCGGCGCCTCGACGACCGGCTTCGGCGGCTGCGGGTGGGCGTCGCGGATCACGACCGCTGCAGTGGCGGCCACAACGACCAGGGCAAGGGCGACGATCAGCATCGTTCAGTCACGAGCCACCGGAGCTCGATGTGATGTCATATCCTTGCACGAGCCGCCTCCCGCGTCTCTAAGGAATCCGTTTGGCCCAATCGAACGACCCGTCGCGATCCGACCTGCCGCCCGATGCCGGACCCGATGAGTTCTTGGCCCCTTCGGCGCCGGCCGAAACGCATATCGGGGGACCGCAGCCTCCTCGGCGAGGCTTCCGCAAGGTCTTCTCCTGGGCGCCGGCGTGGCTCATCATCCTCGCGTTCGTCGTAGCGATCGTTGCTCCGGCCGGTTATTTCATCCACCTCCCGTATTTCAGCGTCGGCCCGGGACCGGCGGTCAACGTACTTTCGCTCATCGATGCGCGGGGCGGAGCGAGAACATACGAGTCCAAGGGCCAGCTGCTCCTCACGACCGTCTCCGAGTCGATCGACACCGTCAATGTGTGGGACGCGGTGCTCGCGTGGATCGATCCAAACGAGACCTTGATCCCCGAACAAGCCGTTCTCGGCGGGCAAACGAGCCGGGAAGTCGACATCGAGAACCAGCTCGAGATGGAGGACAGCAAATACAACGCCGAGATCGCTGCGTTCCGTGCGCTGGGTCTCGACGTCCCCCGGGTGGCCGGCGCGCGCATCTTGTCGGTCGTGGACGGGCTTCCGGCCTTCGGCAAGCTGCGCGCGCAAGACCTCATCGTTTCGGTCGACGGTGTCTCGGTGAAGGATCCCGCCGGTGCGGTTGCATTGCTTCAGAAGCACAAGATCGGTGACACCGTGAGGATCGGATATCGGCGAGGCCGCTCGGCCCAGAGCGTCACGTTGAAGACGGTCTCCTCTCAGCCTGTTGCAGGGAAGAAGCCCCACGCGGTGATAGGCGTGAACCTCGAGCCGGCGTTCAAGCTTCCTCGGGACATCGTGGTCGACACGCAGAACATCGTCGGTCCGTCGGGTGGCATGATCATCGCGCTGTCTATCTACGACGCGTTCACGCCCGCCGATCTGACGGGCGGTCACATCATCGCGGGGACGGGCACGATCGCGGTTCTTTCGAACGGGCAAGCGGTGATCGGGGATATCGGCGGCATCGAAGAGAAAGTGAGAGCCGCCGCGTCGCACGGCGCCGATATCTTCCTGGCCCCATTCGACCAGGCTGCGGCCGCGCGCAAGGTTGCCCCGAAGTCGATGCGCGTCGTCGGTGTGCGTACGTTCGATGATGCGCTGAAGTTCCTCAAGTCGCTGCCGCCCGTTTCGAAAGCTTCCTAGAAAGCATCGAGCCGGACTTGGAGTCCGGCTCGGTGTCCCAGCTGGAGAGGGAAGCTCTGCTGGGCGATCTTTACTGAGGCTTTCCTTTGTTCTTGGCATTGCCGTGCGCGCCTTTGCCCGCGTCGGAACGCGCCACGCTGCTCACGTACGCACCGTGCGCCTGGCCGTTCGTTGCGCAATCTGCGGGAGCGGTGAACGTGATGTGATCGACGGTGTCGTTGACGTCTTTGCACTGGGCGGCTAGCGAAACGTAGAAGCCGTGGTTCAGCGGATGCTGCCCGTTGGAGTTGTCGTTCGCCTCAGGAGATTCGGAGGGCTCAGGAGATTCGGAGGGCTCGGGAGACTCGCTCGGGTCCGCGCTCGCGTGCACGTTCGGCTTGTTCGTGGGCCTGTGGCTCGAGGTTGCCGCGACGCCGGCGTACGACAACGCGCTGCCGCCGATCACGATCCCGACCGCCATCCATATCGCGCGGGTTTTGATGTTCTTCAGCATCGATGACCTCCCTCGATGGCCTGCTCGAATATAGCGCCCGTGCCTTCGGCCTGGATACGGGCCCCTCGGTTAGTTATTCGGAACCATCGCGATAGTCATTAAGGGTCAAATGCGCTGGTCAGGGGGTCAAATCGGGCACTTCGCCACGATATACTTCTCGGTTCGTATGGAGGGTCAACTCGGAGCACCCTTCCACTTCGCCGTTGAGTTCCTGGTTCTTGTCGTGGCTCTCGGCGGAGCTTTCGACGCGCTCAGAGCCCGGCGCGACGGTGCCGGACGGTGGGCGATTGGCCAAGGGCTTGGGTTCCTGAGCCTCGCCGCAGCGCAGTTCGTACACGGCGCGCTGATCATCCAGGCCGATGCGAACACGACCGTGATCGTGTTGCGCTCGGTCGCGTTCGGGCTGCTCGCGATCAGCGCGCGCCCGGCCGTTGCGCTCGAGCGCGTCCCGCTCGAGCCGATCATCGCCGCGTCGGCGATGCCGGCGCTGTTCTTCACCGGTACGCACGCGTCGATCGCGGTTATCCCCGCCGTCGCTGCCGTGGCGGTCGCCGCGCGCGGTTTCCGCGCGCATCGCGTATATCGCGATCCGACGACTCTCGCGTTCGCGGGCGCCTTCGGGGCATTCGCGATCGCCGAGGCAACCACTGCGCTCAGTTCTCCGGGTACCGGCGCGCTCCTCATCTTCGCCCATTGCATGCGCGCGCTCGGTGCGTTGCTGCTGGGGCGCTGGCTGTGGACATCGATCGTTCGGAGTGTGCGTCTGCGGTTCGTCGCCGCGTTCGTCGCCGTGCTGACGATCGCTGTGCTGATCGTGAGCGCCGCGTTGAACGTGGTGATCGGGAACACCCTGCAGACGAACGAGCTCAACAGGCTGCTCGAAGCAGGCAACGCGCGCGAAGCATCGATCACGGGTCTAGGCGAGGGCGCGCTGATCCCGGCGCAGATCACGGCGGGCAGCAGCGCGGTGGTCGATGCCTTGCGGAGGGGACAGCCGCTGGACTTGAGCGGCCTCTTCAAACTGCTCCCGATCGACTTCGTGATGCTCGTCGACGCGAACGGGAAAGCATCGTCTCCCAAACAGAACGCGGCGCCGCGCGATATGCCGCTGTCCGAAGCGATCGCCATAGCCGGCTCACCCGTCGTCGTGCAGGCGCGCCAAGGCGTGCAGGGCCAAACTCCGGAAGCCGTGCAGTTCGCCGCAGGCAAGGGCACGGTCCAGAACCAGTTGCTGATCGTTGCTGCGTGGCCGGTGCGTTCCTCCGGGCGCCTCGTTGGTGCCGTCGTGGTCGGTTATCGGATCGATCGAAACTTCTTGGTTCTCGCTCGCCAAGATACGGGAGCGCAGGCGACGATCCTGGTCGGCGATCAGGTGTCGAGCACAACCTTCAGTTCGGCGTCGCCGGTGTCGCAGGCCTTCAGCCACCTGGACTTCACGGCCGCGCGCGAACAAGGCACACCCCTGCAGCGCATCGTGACGATCGGCGGAAGCGACTACGTGAGTGCCTTCGTGGCCATTCGAGCAACGGATGGGAGCGTCGTCGGGCTGCTCGCGCTGTCGCGCCAGAGCACCACGCTCGCCGACGCACAGCAGAAGATCACGCGCACGCTGTTTCTCATCACCCTCGCCGTGGCGCTGATCGCGGCGCTGCTGGCGTGGTTGTCCAGTGGGCGGGTGACGAAGCCGATCCGGTCGCTGACGGCAGCCGCGCGCCAGTTGCGCGCCGGGCAGCTCACCGCGCGCACACGGGTCGAATCGGGTGACGAGGTCGGCTCGCTCGGGACGGCGTTCAACGAGATGGCCGACGAGCTCCAGCGTCAGACCGGGCAGCTGCAGCGTTCGGCGGCAACGGAAGCGACGCTGCGCGCGCGGATGGAAGCGATCTTGCAATCGATGGGGGACGGGCTGATCGCGACCGACGCCGGCGGAACGGTCGTGACGTTCAATCGCGCCGCCGAAGAGGTCCTGCGCCGGCGCGCGCAGTCGGTCCTGCGTCTGCCGCTCGGCGAGGTCATGCGCGGCAAGTCGGTCACAGGTCGGACGCTGGCGGAAGCCGCGATGATCGGCGGCGCGACGGAAGGAACGCTGGTGCGCGCGGACGGCACACAGGTCGTGGTCGCGATGACGGCGGCGCCTCTCTTGGATTCGAGCGGGTCACCGGTCGGTCGCGTCGTTGTGCTCCGCGACGTCAGCCGCGAGCACGAAGCCGAACGCATGAAGAGCGAGTTCCTCGCGAACGTGTCACACGAGCTTCGAACGCCGATCACGCCGATCAAGGGCTACGCGGAGATGATGGCGCGCAAGAAGTTCACGCGCGCGAAGGAAGAGCAGTTCTTGGAAGGGATATTGCAGTCGACCGAGCGCCTGGAGCGCGTCGTGGAGATCCTCGTCGACTTCGCGGCGATGGAAGCCGGGCGCTTGAAGCCGCGCGTGGAGCCCGTCCCGGTCAAGGAATTGGTTGGGCGCCTCACCGACAAGTGGAAAGAGCGCGACGGCGAGCACCGGTTCGTACGTAAGATCGGGACAAGCGTGCCGCCGATCATGGGGGACCCCAAGCTGCTCGGACGGTCGCTCGACGAACTGGTGGACAACGCCGTTAAGTTCTCGCCGGACGGTGGGCAGATCGAGATCAGCGCGGAGCCCTACACCAACGGGTCGCGGAGCACGCGCGCGGCGCGCGTGCTGATCACGGTGCGCGACCATGGCATCGGAATCGAGCCCGAGCAGATGCCCGACCTGTTCCAAGACTTCCGGCAAGGGGATGGATCCGAGACCCGCAGCTACGGCGGCCTGGGCCTCGGCCTCGCGTACGTGAAGCGCATAGCGTCGGTGCACGGCGGCGACGTGCTGGTAGAGAGCGAACCGGGGAAGGGCAGCTCGTTCAGCTTGGTCCTTCCGGCCGCGTCGACGGGCCGCATCACCGACGTGACCAAGCGCGCTCGCAAACCACGATGACCGCCGCGCGCCTCAAGCCGCTCGCCTGTGTCCTCGCGCTGACGATAGGCGCCGGCGCGTGCATCGGAGGGAAGTCGGGTGGCGACACGACGGCGCTCATCGTCGGGCGGATCATCGGCGCGGTGCAAGCCCGCAACGGAACGCAGCAGACGTGGTATCTGCTCAAGGTCGGGATGAAGGTTCCGCCGAACGCGACGGTCCAAGTGCCGCCGCGCGGCGACGTCCAGCTGAAGCGCGGAACGCTCAGCACCGTCGAG
>DATGHY010000320.1:0-4716 GCA_035307625.1 Actinomycetota bacterium | reverse complement strand
CCCACGCCGAGCGACCCCAAGACGAGAACAGCGAGCAGGACCACGAAGGCCTTCGTGGTCCTTGCTGCTGCCTTGAATCGCCTCATGCTGATCGCATCTCTTTCGCCCGTGTGAACCAACCGTGTGGTGCTCGTGCTCTTTGTTGCGTGGGGTGGGTGTTACTGCGGGAGGGGCGAGCTGCGCTCGCCCCTCCCAGTTCCGTTACGGCAACGCGTGAGCGACGTAGTCGATCTGGATGTTCGCGTTCTTGCAGTTGTCCTGGTTGTTCGCCAAGTCGTTGACCATCTGGACGGTCAGACCGGACCAGGCGCCGACATGCGTTGTTGGCGTCGGCGAGGTCGGAACAACGTACGGGCCGGAGGTACCACCGATCGTGAAGTCGGCATCCGTGCATTCCGGAAGGCCGTTGGCGAAGCTCGTCGTGAATGCGTGCACCGACGCCGTGATGTGGTCAACGGTGACCGAACCCGGGTTCGGGTTGATGAAGTCACCAGAGAGCGCGACGGCAGGGCCACCCGGGTACAGGCCGGTGACCGTGTTCGTCTGATACACGGAGATGGCGGTCGTGGTCCCGGCGGAAGCGCTTCCCGTGCCAGAGCCACCCTGGGTCCAGTACGCGAACGCGGCGGAGGCGCCGATCACAACGACGAGCAAGCTCGCCGCGATCGCGATCCGCTTCTTGGTACCAAACATTTTCTTCATTTCCTCTTCCCTTTCTCTTCCTGTTTCCGTCCGCTCGAGGTCTTCTCGAACGGCCCTGCTGTTTGCGCCACCCCATGCAGCGCGCACGACAAAACAAAGCCCAATGCAAGTCCCCTTGGATTCGCGGGCTATTTGATCTAGAGCCGCCCGCGCGGCTCCCCCCTAGAGCGCCATCACCCCCTAGTACCTGTTGCTGCTCGGCGGTCAGTGCCGAGTCGTAAAACCCCCAGGCGAGACTTGTAACGATGTGTGCACAGGGTAGGCACCGGTCACGGAGCGAACATGATGCGGCAGTGCCAAATCTCTTAGGACGGAAGTAACTGTCTATAGGGGACCACTGCGCACACGCCTAACCTGCGCGTTTATGGAATGGGAACGATTCGGCAAAGTGTGCGGCTCGGAGTAACTACGAAGCGACTAGGACTTCGGTCCTCGCGCGCGCCACCCGTCGCGAAACATCTCGTACACGCGCAACGGCTCACCATCCGACGGATCGATCGTGTCGCGTTCGACCTTCATTCCGAGCCGGCGCATCACATCACCCGAGCGGACGTTCTGGGGGTGATAGATCGCGATGATGCGGTCCAAGCCGACGGTTTCGAAGCCGTAGTCGAATGAGGCCGCCGATGCCTCGGTCGCGTACCCCTGTCCCCACGCGTCCGGGTCGTACCGGTACCCAACCTCAACCGCCGGCAGTACCTCTGGCAAGAAGTACGGGATCGCCAACCCCGTGTAACCGAGCAGCCGCTCGTCGGACTTTCTGATGACTGCGAAGTGTCCGAAACCCTGCTCTTCCCAGCGAGCGATGAAGCGCTTCTCCAACATCTCCGCAGTCTCTTCGCGCGTGAAACCCCGCTTCGCCGGATACCAAAACACCTCAGGCTTGGCGAAGATCGCGGCGAGCTCGTCCAGGTCGTCCATCGTGAAGCGACGCAGGAACAGCCGCTCGGTTTCGATCACTTCTTGAACTGCTCGTCCCGGTCCTTGAAGACCTCTTTCATGGACGATTTCTTCTGTCGAGCAGCCAGTGCATCCAGCGCTGTCTTCGTGTTGTGCTGGAACTGATGGACCATGAAGTGATACTCGAGCGCGCTCCGGAAACCACCGAGATCCTGCGCGTGATTGATCGATCGCTTCACGTTCTGGGCAGTGCTCGGTGGGATCTTTGAAATCCGGTCGGCCAGCGCAAGCGTTGCTTCGGCAAGCTGCTCGGACGGAACAACCCGGTTCACCAAGCCGAGCCGCCACGCTTCTTGCGCGTCGATCTCATCGCCGGTCCAGAGGAACTCCTTCGCTTTGCGGAAACCGATGCCGAAGGGCTCGGCCAAAACCTCGACGCCGGCGCCGGTCATGCGCAGCACCGGGTTCTGGAACACGGCGTCCTCGGCCGCCACGATCAGGTCGCACATCGCCGCGAGCATCAGGCCGGCCGCCACGCAGTGCCCTTGAACCATCGCGATCGTCGGTTTCGTGAGATCGCGGATCGCGAGGCACTTGTCGAAGTACATCTTGCGCTCGTGCTCGAACTTTCCTTCGGGCGTCTTGCGCTTCTCGTGCCACTCGTCGCTCGGCGCTTCGCCCACGTACGCCTTCAGGTCGTGGCCGGCGGAGAAGTCCTTGCCCGCTCCGGCGAGCACGATCACGTTCACCGCGGGGTCTTCATCGGCCGCGCGCATGGCGTCGTCCAGTTCGGATATCAGCGCCGTGTTCTGGGCGTTGCGCACCTCCGGCCGGTTCATCGTGACGAGCTCGACGGCGCCGTGCCGCTCTACCAGGATCGTTTGATAGCCCATGGATAAATCCTAGCCTGGGGCCGCTTACAACCGAGGACCCGGCGCGTATCATCACATCCATGAGCTTCTGGATCGCGTACAAGTACGGGAAAGCCAAAGCCGCCGCGCAAGCCGCCAAGATGGAGCTCGAGGCTCTTTCGGAGACGAACCAGGCGGCCCTTTTGGCTGACGCGCAAGGCGCGCGCTGGCGTCGCAACCCCGACGGAACATGGATGCGTTGGAGCTACCTCGGGAACGACTGGGAGAAGGCCGAGCCGCCCGCAGTACTACTTCAAGCCGTCGAGATGAAGCCGGCCGAGAACTTCTGGACCGTGTCGCCGCAGGGCGGCTGGACGCCGTACGACCCAACAAAGCCTGCCGAACCGAAGAAGGTCGAAGACGCGCAACAACAGCCCGAGCAGCTTCCCCCTACGCCCACGCAACCGCCCCGCCCCGATCCGGACGCCGTCCCGCGGCCCGAGTGGACGAGTGACTGGCAGCCGGGCTGGAAGTAGGAGTTTTCGGGGAAAGGTCTCACCCGCATTGGGTTGGGTGCTTGATAACACGACCGTCGGGGGTACGAATCGACGGCAGCGTTTCAATGTGGTTGATGAAAAGCCTTCCCTGGTTGCTGCTGAGAGCCTCTTGGAATGCAGCCTGCTCGTCTCGGACCGAATACACACCTGGTTTGCCGATGAGCGCCTTCCTCACGGCCGCGTACGTCCCGTCCGAGCTGAGAGAGACCCGAAACGACTCAGGCAGAGCCGATGCCGACGTATTCCGCGCGATGTCGGGCTGCCCGGCGAAAAGAGCCTTGAAGCGCTCGAACGCCTGCTCTCTTGTTTCGAAACTAACAGACTGAACGCCCGGCAAAGTCTGTATCAAGATGCGCAGGTGAGCGATCTGGTCGTCGGTGACATCGCTTGCCAGGAACACCGTTACTTGGCCGCCTGCGCTCATCACCTCTTTTAGCTGTTGTTGGGCCGCAGCCCGCACCTCCCTCTCCCAGTCGGAACGTGACAACGGAGCGCTCCCAGTACAAGCTGCGAGAATGGCGGCTACCAGGATCGCAAGCGACAGCGCGCGGGCCATCGCATTCAGAGTTTCTCGCGCGGCAGCCCCAGAATCCGTTCCGCGATGATGTTCCTCTGAATCTCGCTCGTTCCTCCCGCGATCGAAGCCGCGCGCGACCACAGCATCGCGCGCGCCCAGCGCCCGCGGTCGACGGCGCTTTCGTCGTCCCACATCACCAAGCCGTCTTCGCCGAGGATCGAACCCGCCGTCTCCGCGAGCTTCTGACTCATCTCGCTCCAGAACAGCTTCACGATCGAAGACTCCGGCCCGATCTGCTCGCCTTTATCGAGCTTCGTCAGCGTGCGTGCGTTATGCAGCCTGAAGATCTCGACCTCGATCCACGACTGCGCGATCTTCTGCCGCACCAACGGATCTTCGTAATCACCGCGCGCGACCGCACGCTTGAGCAGCATCTCGCGCGCGACCTCGTGCAGGACCTGCTCCTTCCACACGAAGCTCGTGCCCCGCTCGTTGGCCAGCGTCGTCCCCGCCACGCGCCAGCCGTCGTTCTCGATCCCGATCAGGTTCTCGGCGGGGACCGGCACGTCGTCGAAGAAGACCTCGTTGAACTCCGATTCTCCAGTGATCTGGCGCAAGGGCCGGACATCGACGCCGGGCGCTTTCATGGGCAGCGCCAACATCGAGATCCCCTTGTGCTTCGGAGCTGTCGGATCGGTCCGCACCAGCGCGATCCCGAAGTCGGCGAACTTCGCGTACGACGACCACACCTTCTGACCGGTGACGTAATAGGTGTCGCCGCGAAGTTCAGCGCGCGTCGACAGCCCCGCGAGGTCGCTCCCCGCCCCCGGCTCGCTGAACAGCTGGCACCAGATGTGCTCAGCCGCCAGGATCTTCGACAGCCACTGCTCCTTTTGCTTGTCGGTCCCATGCGCCATGAGCGTCGGCCCGACCAGATTTATCCCTGCGCGCCCAAGGACCTGCGGCGCGTGCGCGCGCGCAAGCTCCTCGTTGTAGATCGCAACCTGCACGAGCGACGCACCGCGCCCCCCGTACTCGACCGGCCAATGCACGCCGATCCACCGGCCGCTCGCCAGAAGGCGCTGCCATTCACGCAGCGTTTCGGCTTCCTTGAAATCCGAGGCGACGTCTATGTCGGGCGGCGTGTTCTCGGACAGCCACTCGCGGAACTCGTCGCGGAACGCGACGT
>DATGHY010000319.1:0-15003 GCA_035307625.1 Actinomycetota bacterium | reverse complement strand
CTTCCGGCCTACACTCTCGACCCGAGGGCGACCCACGGGTGATGCATGCTCGAACAACGACTTTCCCAGCGACTGAACGAGGTTGAGGCGCGCTACGCGGAGCTGGAGCGGCGCCTGTCGGACCCTGCCGTGAGCTCGGATCGCGAGCAGCTACGCACGTTGGGGAAAGAACATTCCGACCTCCGCCCGGTCGTCGAGGGGTACCGCGCGTACCGAAGCGTCGAGGGAGACGTGGAGGCCGCGCGCGAGATGCTCAAGGATTCGAGGGACGCCGACGCGACGTTCCTGCGCGACGAGATAGGGCAGCTCGAGAAGAAGCTCGTTGAGATCGAAGGCACGCTTCGCGAAGCGCTCGTGCCGAAGGACCCGAAGGACGACAAGAACGTCATCGTTGAGATCCGTTCCGCTACAGGCGGCGATGAGGCTGCGCTGTTCGCGCGCGACCTGTTCGACATGTACCAGCGGTACGCCGAGAAGCACCGGTGGAAGGTCGAGGTCCTCTCCGCGAACACCCCCGGGATCGGCGGGTTCAAGGAAGTGGTTTTCGATGTCAAAGGCAAGGGCGCGTACTCGCGGATGAAGTTCGAGTCCGGGGTCCACCGCGTGCAGCGGGTGCCGGCGACCGAGTCGCAGGGCCGCATCCATACGTCGACGGCGACGGTTGCGGTGCTGCCCGAGGCGGAAGAGGTCGAGGTACAGATCAACCCTGCCGACCTCGAGCTCGACGTGTTCCGCTCGTCGGGTCCCGGCGGCCAGTCGGTCAACACGACGGACTCGGCTGTGCGTATCACGCACAAGCCGAGCGGGATCGTCGTCGCGTGCCAGGAAGAGCGCTCGCAGCTGCAGAACCGGGAGCGGTGCATGCAGATCCTGCGCGCGAAGCTGCTGGCTCGCGCGGAAAACGAACAGCGCTCGAAGATCGCTGCGGAGCGCAAAGCACAAGTCGGCACAGGAGAACGGTCGGAGAAGATCCACCTACAATTTCCCGCAGAACCGTGTGACCGACCACCGCGTGGGCATGGATCTGTACAAGCTTCCCCAGGTGCTCGACGGCGATCTCGACGAGTTCATCGACGCGCTGTCGATGAAGGATCGGGCGGACCGCTTGGCCGCCGGGAGCGGCAACGGGGAAGCGTGAACATCGGCGACGAGATCGACGCGGCTGCGAAGACGTTCGCAGACGCAGGCATCGACACTGCGCGCAACGACGCGGAGTGGATCGCGTCAGCGGCGCTCAATCGGAGACGCAGCGAGATCGTCGGCCGGCTGGATGAGACGCTGAACGTTGAGGCGGCCGAGCGCTTCAAGAAGATGGTCGCCCGCCGCGCGCGCCGGGAGCCGCTCGCCTACATCGTCGGCACCGTAGTATTCCGCGGCCTTGAGCTGGAAGTCGGAGCTGGGTGTCTCGTGCCTCGGCCGGAGACAGAAGTCACTGCCGAGCGCGCGATCGCGCGCGCGCATGATGCGACGGCGCGCCCTACCGTCGTCGACGTCGGCACCGGCTGCGGCGCTATCGCGTTGTCCCTTGCGGCGGAGGTCCCGGAATCGCGGATCTTCGCCACGGAGGCCGCGGGCGCCGCGCGCGGCTGGGCGCTGCGGAATCTCGCGCGCACCGGGCTGCGCTGCACCCTGTTGCCGGGAAGCTTGATGCGGCCGCTGCATCCTGCATTGGGCGGGGGCGTCGACGTGGTCGTGTCGAACCCGCCGTACGTCTCGGAAGAAGAGTGGGAGCAGCTGGAGCCCGAGGTTCGCCGCTACGAGCCGAAGGAAGCAGTCGTCGGGGGAGAGACCGGGCTCGAAGTCATCCTCGAACTGCTCGAGCAGGTGCGCATGTGGCTCGCGCCCGGCGGGTGGCTCGTGATCGAGATCGCGGACACGCAAGCGGAGCGTGTGTCCAGGCTGCTCGGGATATTGGGCTATCGCGACGTCACGGTCACGAAAGATCTTGCGGGGCGCGACCGCGTCGTCGAGGCGCGATGGGTGGCGTTGCCGTGAGCGAGATCCTGTCGCTTTCGTTGGAGCGCGATGAGGCGTTGACGCGCGCGCGCACCGCGTTGCGGATGGGCGAGCTTGTCGTCGTCCCAACAGACACGGTCTACGGTCTCGCGGCGGATCCATTCGCGATGGGTGCGACGGCGAAGATCTTCGAGCTGAAGAGCCGCCCTCGGTCGCTTCCGCTTCCCGTTCTGATCTCTCGTCCGCGACAAGCGTGGGCGCTGTGTGATTCGGTTCCGCCGGGCGCGGCGGAGCTTGCCGCCGCGTTCTGGCCCGGCGCCCTCACGATCGTGATGCCCCAAACACCGGATCTCGACTGGGATCTCGGCGACAACGTCGGAACGATCGCGCTGCGGATGCCGAACCACGCCGACACCCTCGAATTGATCGAGACCACCGGGCCGCTCGCGGTCACGAGTGCCAATCTGTCCGGGGAGCCGACGCCGCCGTTGATCGACGAGGTGCGCGCGCGTCTCGGTGATGCCGTAGCGATCTATCTCGATGACGGGCCGGCGAAAGAAGACAAAGGCTCAACGATCGTGGATCTCGCGCGAAGACATCCAGCCATCGTGCGCGAAGGACCGATAACGCGCGACGCGATCGAGAAAGCTATCGGCGCGCGGCTCGCGCGCGCCTGAACAAGCCACGACGCGGCGGCTCGTTTGCCTCGTCGACCAGGCTGATCACTTTCTTGTACGCCTCGACCTGCGCGAGCCTCGTTTCGCGGAGCACGATGATCTGCTCGGGCGTCGATTCGACCACGCGCTTGATCGACTTATCCATCTCGTCGTAGCCGAATGGCTTCGATAGATGATCGAGCGCCCCGAGCTCCGACGAGCGGATCGCGTCGATCTCTTCGTCTTGTTCGCTCACGACGATGACGGGCGTGTCCTCGCGCTCCGGCATTGTGCGCAGCCGCTCGAGCACCTTGTATCCGTCGCACTCGCCGGGCATGACGAGATCGAGGATCACCAGATCGAACGGCTCGTGCACGAGCGCCGCGAGCGCTTCTTCGCCCGAGCTGGCTTCGGAGACGCTGTGACCGTCGAGAGTGACGATCGCGCGGATCAGTGAGCGAGCGGGGGTTGAATCGTCAACGATAAGGATGCGGCTCACCCTTGTCCTCCCATCTCCCCCCTGAGGACGGCCCTCCCCCTTGTTGCTCATTGTCTCACATGTTGGACGTTCTTGGATGAAGAGCGGGAAGAATCGACGGGCGCATTCTCTTTTGGAGCCTTCGCCCTAGCGCGGGCCCTTTGGCTTCCTTGACCGAGATGAGGAGACGCTACGCTACGCGTTCATGCGTGAGATCGTCGTCGTCTGTTATGGCAACATCTGCCGCTCGCCGATGGGTGAGGTCTTGCTTCAGCGCGCACTCGACGAGCGGCTGGGCGAGGGCGTCATCCTCGTCACTTCCGCCGGTATCGGGGCCGACGACGGCAGACCGCCGAGCACGGGCACGATCAAGGCGATGGCCCAGCGGGGGATCGACCTCCGCTTCGCGCGCTCCACGTACTTGACCGCCGCACACGCTGCGCGCGCCTGGCGCCTGTACTGCATGGAGCAGTACCAAGTCGACCGCGTGCGGGCCATGATGGACGGTCGTCCGGACCGGGTGATGCTGCTCGACGGGGAAGAGGTCCCCGATCCGATCGGGTCCGGCCAGCAGATCTACGACGAGGTGGCGATCCAGATCGAGCGGCTGCTTCCAGCCGTTGTAGACGACATCGCAGCCGCTATAAGTGCCGAAGAAGCGCAGGTCTGACCTGTTAAACTCCGCACGAATAGTCCCCGCGCGCACCGAGGAGGCTTGATGCGCATCGCGCTCGGTTCGGACCACGCGGGTTACCGCTACAAGGAGCTGTTCAAAGCCGCACTCTCGCAGGCAGGGCACGACGTCACGGATCACGGCGCCGACACCGACGCCGTTCCGAGCGACTACACCGTGGTGTCGGAAGCCGTTGCGCGCGCGGTCGCCGAGGGCGAGGCCGACCGGGGCATCATCGTGGCCGGCTCCGGCAACGGCGAGGCGATCGTGGCCAACAAGATCCACGGGATCCGAGCAGCCGTCTGCAACGATATGTACACGGCCGAGTTCTCGCGCCGGCACAACGACGCGAACGTCCTGTGCGTTGGGCAGCGTGCCACGGGTGACGCCGTTGCGATGAAGATTTTGGACATCTGGATGAGCACCCCGTTCGACGGCGGGCGCCATACGGCTCGGATCGAGAACATCACGGCGTTGGAGGAGCGGTTGAAGAAGGAGTACTCGTGAACCGGGGCGACGCTTGGGAGGCATTGCGCGTGCAGGATCCTGAGATCGCGGATCTGATCCTGGCCGAGGAGCGCCGGGAGCGCGACTCGATCCGGCTCATCCCGTCGGAGAACTACGTGTCGCATGCAGTGCTTGCGGCGACCGGCTCGGTGCTGACGAACAAGTACTCAGAGGGCTACGCCGGCAAGCGCTACTACGAAGGCCAGCAAGTGATCGACCCGCTCGAGTCGCTCGCGATCGAGCGCGCGAAGTCGTTGTTCGGCGCCGAGCATGCGAATGTGCAGCCCTACTCCGGCTCACCGGCGAACCTCGCGGTGTATCTCGCATTCCTCAAGCCGGGCGACACCGTGATGGGGATGTCGCTGCCGCACGGCGGTCACCTCACGCACGGCTGGAACGTTTCGATCACGGGCAAGTTCTTCCGCTCGGTGCAGTACGAGGTGCGGAAGGACACCGGGCGCATCGATTACGACCAGGTGCGCGACATCGCGAAGCGCGAGCGGCCGAAGCTGATCTGGGCAGGGGGTACCGCCGTCCCACGCATCATCGACTTCGAAGCTTTCGCCGAAGTTGCGCGCGAGGTGGATGCGATCTTCGCGGCGGATATGGCGCACATCGCGGGATTGGTCGCAGGCGGCGTGCATCCATCGCCGGTTCCGGTCGCTGACGTCGTCACGACGACGACGCACAAAACGCTGCGCGGCCCGCGTGGCGCGATGTTCGTCAGCAAGGAGGAGCACGCCTCGGTCTTGGACCGCGCGGTGTTCCCCGGCTTGCAGGGTGGGCCGCACAATCACACCACCGCGGCGATCGCCGTCGCGCTGAAGGAAGCAGCGCAGCCTGCGTTCAAGGACTACGCGCGCGCGATCGTCGAGAACGCGAAAGTCCTCGCGGACGATCTCGTCGGTCGAGACTTCGAGCTTGTGTCCGGAGGGACGGACAACCACCTCCTCCTGGTCGACCTCACGAACAAGAACGTGACGGGGAAGATCGCTGCCAAGGCTCTCGACCGCGCCGGGATCGAGCTCAACTACAACGCGGTGCCGTTCGACCCACGGAAACCGTTCGATCCCTCGGGGATCCGTCTCGGGACTCCCTCGGTTACATCTCGAGGGATGGGCGTCGAAGAGATGGTTCGAATCGCAGAGTGGATCGACCAGGTCGTGTCCTCGCCGAACGATGAGGAGGTAGGCGCGCGCATCAAGGCTGAGATCGCCGAGCTTTGCCGCGCGTTCCCGGCACCGGGGATCAGCGTCACGGACTGAACGTGAAACCCTTCATCATCGTTTTCGCAGTCGCCGCAGTCGTCTCATACGTTGTCACCCCGCTCGTGCGGCGGCTCGCCGAGCGCGTCGGGGCCGTCGACATCCCCGACGACCGTAAAGTGCACAGCGAGCCGACCCCCCGTCTCGGCGGGCTCGCCATGTACGCAGCGTTCGTCATCGCGCTGGCCGTCGCCTGGATGCTGCCCGATTTCCGCGAGCTCTTCCGGGAATCGTCGGAACCGGTCGGGATCCTCGGCGCCGCGACCGTCCTCATCATCGTCGGCGTGATCGACGACATCCGCGGGATGAGCGCCCCGACGAAGCTTGCCGGGCAGCTGCTCGCGGCCGGCGTGCTTGTGCTGGGCGGCGTGCAGATCTTCTACTTCTGGCTCCCCGGCGTCGGTGTGCTCTCCCTCTCGAGCGAGCTTTCCGCGGTCATCACCGTCATCTGGACGATCGCGGTTATCAACGCGGTGAACCTGATCGACGGGTTGGACGGCCTTGCGGTGGGCGTAACGACGATCGCCGCAGGCGGCTTCTTCGTGTACGCGTTCCGAACGACGACCGGCGTCGCGACGACGGCGGAGATGATCACCGCGATCGTGGCCGGCGCCTGCATCGGGTTCTTACGATGGAACTTCAACCCCGCGCGCATCTTCATGGGCGACGCGGGGAGCATGCTGCTCGGGCTGCTCTTGGCGAGCGCGACCGTCAGCGGCATCAGCCGGACGACGGAGCCGAAGTTCATCGACGTCGCCGGCTTCGTCGTCCCCGTACTGCTTCCGATCTTCGTGCTCGCGATCCCGCTCGCAGACGCGGGACTCGCCGTCATGCGGCGCGTGCGCGGGCGGCGGCCCGTGTTTCACCCGGACAAGCAGCACATCCATCACTGGCTGCTCGAGATGGCACGCAGTCACCGCCAAGCAGTGCTTGTGATGTACATGTGGAGCGCCATGTTGGTCGGCGCGGCGCTGACGCTCGCGCTCGGGCCCGGCGAAGGGTGGCGCTACGTCGCCGGTGCGATCGCCGGTGCGATGGTGTTGAGCATCGTGATCCTGCCGCGCATCCTCCGCCGCAGGCAGGTGGTCCCACTCGCCGTCGTTCCCGAACCCGGGAACGAAGGTGAAGTGCGGCGCCAGATGCGCTAGTCTTCTTTTGAGAAAAGTTTCACAAAGTCGGGGCCACAAGGCCTCTGAGCAGCAGAAACGCGCGCGGGCTCATTTTGACTCAGCGCGGGGGGTGCCGTTTAGAATGCCTCGCTCCGTGAACCGGCGGCCGGGTACGACTCAAGCCAACGAAGGGTGGGCGCACTTTTCCACCCTCATCTCCGGAATCGGTGTGTACGGGGCGATCGGGTACGGGCTGGACCGGCTGGCCGGAACGTGGCCGATCCTGTTCGCGATCGGGATGGTCGGGGGCTGTGCCGGCGGGGTCTACCTCGTCTGGATCCGAGCGAAACAGAACGCGTCCAAGGGGAGCGGACGATGAGCGCTGAGGGACGGATGATTCGCCCGGCTGTGTTGTGGAGCCTCGTTGCGTCCGTTCCCGCGGTCGGGATCGCGTACCTCGCGCGCGGTGATCACGGCGCCGCTTCGGCAGCGGTCGCGATCGGCATCGTCCTGCTGAACGCGATTGCCGCTGCGACGATCAGCGCGTTCGCGGGCCGGCTGCATACCCTCGCCGCCGGGTTCGTCTCACTGCCGAGCTTCGCGATCCGCATGGGCTTGATCCTCGTGGCGCTCGCCGCCCTGAAGAACGCATCGTTCATCGACAAGCCGACCTTCGCGCTGACGTTCGGTGTCGCGGTGACGGCGGTGCTCGTGCTCGAAGCGCGCGGGTACATCCGCACGCCGTGGCTGGCATTGACGTACGGAAAGAAGGAGACGCAGTGACGCTCGCATACGCGATCCTCGGCAAGGCGTTCGTCACGCCGCCGCCTGGGGAGCTTTTCAACTACAAGCCGCTGTTCTGCATCGGGGGCAGCGTGTCGGGAACCTCCTGCACCAGTGGTCTTTCCGTGACGTATCCGATGGTCATCATGTACGTCCTCACGATCCTCATCGGCTACTTCTTCTGGCGCGCGTTCCGAGCTCCAAAGCTCGTCCCCAAGGGCGCCCAGAACGTCGGCGAGATGGCGATCGATTTCGTCCGCGGCCAGATCGTCTCGCCGGTGCTGGGTCCCGAGGGAGCCGGGTGGCTGCCGTTCCTATCCACGATGTTTTTCTGGGTGCTCATCCTCAACGTGATGGAGATCACGCCGGGTGTGAACTTCCCGATCACGAGCATCATCGCCGTGCCCGTGCTCCTGGCGCTTCTCTCGTGGATCATCTTCAACGCGGTCGGTATCAAGAACCAAGGACTCGGCGGTTACCTGAAGGGGATCATGTTCCCGCCGGGTGTGCCGAAGCCGATCGTCCCGCTGCTCGCCCTGATCGAGTTCTTCTCCACGATCATCGTGCGGCCGATCACGCTGGCCGTCCGACTCTTCGCCAACATGGTCGCCGGTCACATGATCCTGTCGGTCCTGTTCCTCGGCACGACGGTCTTCCTTTCGAGCGGCCTCGGCAAGGTCACGTTCATCCTGCCGTTCATATTCGCGGTCGTAATGACCGGCTTCGAGCTGTTCGTTGCAGCGATGCAAGCGTTCATCATCACCATCCTCACCGCGGTGTATATCGCCGGGGCTCAGGAGGCGCACCACTGATGGAAGGAATGAGACGTCCGGCCGCAGGGCCAAGGATAGGGAGGACGAGATGCTCCACGTTTTGAATGCGCTGGTTGTTCTCGCGCAGACGACGACCACCACGACGAGCCAATTCACGCCCATCGGAAAGGGTCTCGTGTATGGGCTCGCCGCGATCGGTCCCGGGATCGGGATCGGGATCATCTTCGGGAAGGCGATCGAGGCCGTCGCCCGCCAGCCCGAGGCGCAAGGTCTTGTGCAGCCGTTGATGTTCCTCGGGTTCGCGCTTACCGAGGCGCTCGCCCTGTTCGGGTTCGTGCTCTTCTTCATCGTCAAGTAGCTCCGGGGAGTGAGGACAATGCTGGCCATGCTGGCCGACAGCACCGACCTGCGGATCCTTCCGCATACCGACGAGCTCATCCTGGCGACCGTCGCGTTCGGCATCCTCGTGGTCTTCCTGCTGAAGAAGGTGTTCCCGCGCTTGAAGCAAGCGCTGGAGGACCGCAGCGCGAAGATCCAAGGACAGCTCGAAGAGGCCGAGCGCACGAAGCGTGAGGCCGACCAGGTGCTCGAGCAATACCGGCAGCAATTGGCCGGCGCGCGCTCCGAGGTCCAGAAGCTGATCGACGAAGGCAAGCGCACCGCCGATGCGCTCCGCGCCGACCTCCTCGCGAAGGCCGAGCAGGAAGCGCAGGAGATCGTGCGGCGCGCGCAGGCCGACGTGGCCGGCGAACGTGACCGCGCGATGCAACAGCTGCAAGGCACCATCGGCGATCTATCCATCGAGCTGGCCGCGCGCGTCATCGAGCAGGACCTCCGCAACAACGAGGCCGCGCGCTCGCTGGTCGACAGAGCGATCGAAGAGCTGGCCCGCACGCCGAGCGGACAGGCCTAGCGGATGGCGTCGAGGGACCCGCGCATCGAGGGCTACGCGAAGGCCCTCCTCGACATCGCGCAAGCCGAAGGCGTGCTCGATCAAGTCGAGGACGAGCTGTTCCGTTTCGCGCGCACGCTCGAGAACGAGATCCGTCTGCGCGACGCGCTCGTCGACCCACAGCTTCCGGTCGAGCGGCGTGTGGCGATGCTGCGCGAGCTGCTCGGCGTGAAGGCGACGCAGCACACGGTCAACTTGATCGGCTTCGTCGTCGAGCAAGGGCGCGCACGCGAGCTGATCCAGATCATCGACTCGCTTGTCGAGCTGGCGGCAAAAGAGCGGCAGAAGGCGGTCGCGGAAGTGCGCACCGCAGTGGCACTGGACGACGATCAGCGGGGGCGTCTCGAGCGCGCCCTGCGCGGGGCGACCGGCAAGGAGATAACGCTGAAGGTCATCGTCGACCCGAGCGTGGTCGGCGGACTCGTTGCGCGCGTCGGTGACTTGGTGTTCGACGCGTCGGTGCGCCGGCGTTTGGAGCGTGCGAAAGAAGAGCTTGGGAGAGGCTGAGATGGCTGAGTTATCGATCGATCCGAATGAGGTCGCCGCGGTCCTGCGGAAGTACGTCGAGGGCTACGCGCCTTCGATGGAGCGCGAAGAGGTCGGGCGCGTTACGTACTCCGGCGATGGGATCGCGCGCATCTCCGGCCTGCCGCGATGCATGGCGAACGAACGCTTGGAGTTCGAGCGCGGCGTCTCGGGTGTGGCGCTGAACCTTGAAGAGCATGAGATCGGCGCCGTGGTCCTTGGCGAGTCCGAGAAGATCGAAGAAGGCGACACGGTAAAGCTGACCGGCAGCATCCTCTCCGTCCCGGTCGGTGACGCGTTGCTCGGCCGGGTGGTCGACGTCCTCGGAACCCCGATCGACGGCGGACCGCCTTTGGATCAGGCGAAGATCGCCGGTCACCGACAGCTCGAGGTGCAGGCGCCCTCGGTCGTGCAGCGCCAGCCGGTGAAAGAGCCGCTCTACTTCGGTATCAAGGCCGTCGACGCGATGACGGCCGTGGGTCGCGGACAGCGCGAGCTGATCATCGGCGACCGCAAGACCGGCAAGACCGCGATCGCGATCGATTGCATCATCAACCAGAAGCGGTTCTGGGGAACGCCGCAGCAGGTCAAGTGCATCTACGTCGCCGTCGGCCAGAAGGACTCGACGGTGTCGCAGGTCGTCGAAGAGCTGCGCGCGGCCGGCGCGCTCGAATTCACGGTCGTCGTCGTCGCAGGCGCGGCCGACCCCGCGCCGTTCAAGTACCTCGCGCCGTACGCGGGGTCCGCGATCGGCCAGCACTGGATGTACAACGGCGAGCACGCGCTCATCGTCTACGACGACCTGTCGAAGCAGGCCGAGGCCTACCGCGAGATCTCGCTGTTGCTGCGCCGGCCTGCCGGACGCGAGGCGTACCCCGGTGACGTCTTCTACCTGCACTCCCGGCTGCTCGAACGTGGAGCGAAGCTTTCGGACGACCTCGGAGCGGGTTCGCTCACGGCGCTCCCGATCGTCGAGACGAAGGGCGGCGACATCTCGGGCTACATCCCGACGAACGTCATCTCGATCACCGACGGCCAGATCTTCCTGGAAGAGGGTCTGTTCAATGCCGGTGTCCGTCCCGCCATCAACGTCGGCCGTTCGGTCAGCCGCGTGGGCGGTAACGCGCAGATCAAAGCGATGAAGGACGTCGCCGGCTCGCTGCGCCTCGACCTCGCGTCGTTCCGCGAGCTGGAGTCGTTCGCGGCGTTCGGCTCCGAGCTGGACAAGTCGTCGCAGGCGCAGCTTGCGCGCGGGCAGCGTCTCGTCGAGCTGCTGAAGCAGCCGCAGTTCTCCCCGGTCGCCGTCGAAGACCAAGTCATCGCCATCTTCGCCGGCACGAAGGGCTACATCGACGACGTTCCGGTCGCGGAGGTTCGCCGCTTCGAGAGCGACCTGCTCGAGTACATCCACTCGCGCGAACCGTGGATCCCGAAGGAGATCGTCGAGACCGGGAAGCTGTCCGACGACTCGGCCCCGAAGCTCAGCGCCGCGATCGAAGAGTTCAAGCGCGGTTTCCAGCACACCGGATCTGCCGAGCTGCCGGACGCACCCGATAACGTCAAGGTCACCGCAGAAGGGACGCTCGAAAGCGCCTAGCGCGAGACTCCCATGGCCGGCCGCTTCCGTCAGATCCAGAAGAAGATCGAGTCGATCCGCTCGATCACCAAGATCACGCGCGCGATGGAGCTCGTCGCCGCGTCGCGGATCGTGAAGGCGCAGAACCGGCTGCATCAAGCTCGCCCGTACGCGCGCGGCATCCAGGAGGCGATCCGCGAACTGGCCGGCGTGACGGAGGTCGCGACGGAGTTCCCGTTGCTGAAACCGCGCGAGGAGATCAAGACGATCGGCATCGTCGTCATCACGTCCGACCGAGGCCTGGCCGGCTCGTATAACTCCAACGTGATCCGCCACGGCGTCAACCTCATCCGTGAGGCGCGCGCGAACGGCCAGGGCACACGGCTGTACGTGGTCGGCAAGAAGGGCTTGTCGTTCTTCCGCTTCAGCAACTACGAGATAGCAGGCTCATGGCAGGGGATCAGCGACACGCCGCAGTTCGAGAACGCCGAGGAGCTCGGCGGGATCCTCGTGAAGGATTTCGTCGAAGGCACGGTCGACGAGGTGCGCATCGCGTTCACCGACTTCGTCTCGGCCGGACGCCAAGTGCCCAGGCTGAACACCATCCTTCCGATCCGCAAGGAAGACGTTGAGCCGGAGAAGGGCAAGATCACGCCGCTCTACGAGTTCGAGCCCGAAGCGGGGACGATCCTTTCCCTGTTGCTCCCGCGCTACGTCAACACGGTGATCTTCGCGGCGCTGCTCGAAAGCTCTACGTCCGAGCACGCCGCGCGCAGGCGCGCGATGAAGGCCGCGACGGAGAACGGAGAAGAGCTGGCCAAGGTCTACACCCGGGTCGCGAACCGCGAACGGCAGGCGGAGATCACGAACGAGATCATGGAAGTCGTCGGCGGCGCCGAAGCGCTCCGCGAAAAAGAAGAAGCCAAAGTCTAAGAGGCGAGGACACAGATGGCTATCACCGAAGCGGAAGCAACAAAGACTGCCGAGCGGGCCGAAGGGCGTGTCGTCAACGTCATCGGCCCGGTTGTGGACGTCGAGTTCCCGCCGGAGCACCTGCCGGAGATCGACACGGCGCTCGAGATCACGCGCGAGATCGAAGGAGGGACCGACACGATCATCGCCGAGGTCTCCCAGCACATCGGCGACAACGTGGTGAAGGCGATCTGCATGCAACCCACCGACGGTCTCCGCCGGGGCGCGATCACGCGCAACACCGGCGAGCCGATCAAGGTTCCGGTTGGCAACGAAACGCTCGGACATGTGTGGAACGTCGTCGGTAAGCCGCTCGACACAGCGCATGTCGAGGTGAAGGAGTATTGGCCGATCCACCGCGACCCGCCGCCGTTCAACGAGCTCGAGCCGAAGGTCGAGATGTTCGAGACCGGCATCAAGGTCATCGACCTCGTCGAGCCGTACGTGAAGGGTGGAAAGATCGGCATGTTCGGCGGCGCCGGCGTCGGCAAGACCGTCGTCATCCAGGAGATGATCTACCGAGTCGCGCGCCAGCACGGTGGTGTGTCGGTGTTCGCCGGCGTCGGTGAGCGCACGCGCGAAGGGAACGACCTCTGGCTCGAGATGAAGGAGTCGGGCGTTCTGGAGAAGGCGGCGCTCACGTTCGGTCAGATGGACGAGCCGCCCGGGGTCCGTCTCCGCGTCGCGCTCGCCGGTCTCACGATGGCCGAGTACTTCCGCGACGTGCAGCGGCAGGACGTGCTGCTGTTCATCGACAACATCTTCCGGTTCACGCAGGCGGGCTCCGAGGTATCGACGCTCCTCGGTCGTATGCCGTCTGCGGTGGGATACCAGCCGACCCTCGCCGGCGAGATGGGGATGCTGCAGGAACGGATCACATCGACCAAGGGCCGCTCGATCACATCGATGCAAGCGGTGTACGTGCCGGCCGACGACTACACCGACCCCGCACCGCATACGACGTTCGCACACCTCGACGCGGTCACGCGTCTCGAGCGGTCGATCGTCGAGAAGGGCATCTACCCGGCCGTCGACCCGCTGACGTCGTCGAGCCGCATCCTCGACGCGCGTTACGTCGGCGACGCGCACTACAACGTCGCGCGCGAGGTCCAGCAGATCCTGCAGAAGTACAAGGACCTCCAGGACATCATCGCGATCCTCGGTATCGACGAGCTGAGCGAGGAAGACAAGGTCACGGTCGCGCGCGCGCGCAAGATCGAGCAGTTCTTCAGCCAGCCGATGTTCGTGGCCGCGCAGTTCACCGGCCAGGACGGCGTGTACGTCCCGATCGCCGAAACGATCGAGGCATTCGAAGCGCTCGTGCGGGGCGACCTGGACAACATCCCACAGCAGGCGTTCCGTATGGTCGGCGGGATCGACGACGTGATGAAGAAGGCGCGCGAGCTGGAGGGCGAAGGAGCCTGATGCCGCTCACGGTTCAGGTCGTCACGCCCGAACGCGAGGTCACCGTCTGCGACGACGCGACCTTCGTCCTGGCGCACGGGATCGAGGGCGACGTCGGAATCATGCCCAGCATGGCGCCGATGCTGATCGCGCTCGGCATCGGTCCGATGAAGATCGAGCAGGGCGAGCGCGACTCGTCACTCTTGCTCGACGGCGGTTTCCTCCAGGTCAAGGACGACCGAGTGATCGTCCTCGCGGAGTACGCGATCCTTCCCGAAGAGGCGAACGCACAGAATGTGTCGGACCGGATCGACGAGCTGAAGCGCAGGATCCAAGCCGCCGCCGACGACGAGCAGGCCAAGCGTGAGCTTGCGCGGCAAGAAGCGCTGCACAAGATGCTGCGTATGTGAGATGCCTTCCTGGGTGAGCCGCGCGCACCCTGGGTACCACTTACAATCAGACCCCCATGGATCGCTACGTTGTGACCGGAGGCACCCCGCTACGGGGTAGCGTGCGCACGCGCGGAGCGAAGAACTCCGCACTGAAGCTGATGGCCGCCTCGCTGCTCGCCGAAGGCGAGTACGTGCTTCACGACGTCCCTCGGATCGCCGACATCTACACGATGCAAGCGGTGCTCGAGCGGCTTGGCTGCACTACCGCGTTCGAGGACTCGACGATGCGGATCGTGGTGCCGGCCGGGATCGGCTCGGAGGCGCCGTACGACCTCGTGCGACAGATGCGCGCGTCGATCGTGGTGCTGGGGCCATTGCTCGCGCGCAAGGGGCAGGCGCGCGTCGCGATGCCGGGCGGCTGCAACATCGGCAGCCGCAAGATCGACCTGCACCTCAAAGGCCTGGAGCGCATGGGCGCGACGATCGGCTTCGACCATGGCTACCTCGACGCCGGCGGTGGCCTCCACGGCACCGAGATCGCGCTCGATTGGCCGTCGCACGGCGCGACAGAGAACCTCATGATGGCCGCAACCCTGGCGAAAGGGACGACGGTCATCGAGAATGCCGCGCGCGATCCCGAGATCGAAGACCTCGCGGCGTTCCTCACGGGGATGGGCGCGCGCATCGCGGGCGCCGGCTCGCCGATCGTCACGATCGAAGGTGTTCAAGAGCTGCACGCGACCGAGCACACCGTCGTCGTCGACCGGCTCGAAGCGGGGACGATCTTGATCGCCGCTGCGGCGACGCGAGGCGACGTCCTGGTGGAGGGCGCGCGGGCCGAGCACCTCGACATCGTCCTGTCGAAGCTCGCCGACGCCGGCGCCGACATCATCGCGACGTCCGCCGGAGTGCGGTTGGTCATGTCCGAGCAGCCGCGCGCGGTGGACTTCGTCACGTTGCCGTATCCCGGCTTCCCAACCGA
>DATGHY010000318.1:0-27119 GCA_035307625.1 Actinomycetota bacterium | reverse complement strand
CGCACGACGATGTCGCGCACCGCGGGGACAAGGACCTCGCGTCCTTGCGCGCGCACGACCCATAGGTCGGACGCAGGGCTCTCCTCGACGCGGGCCATCGTGCCGAGCTCATGCCCGCTCTCGTCGGTGACCGTCAAGCCTTCGAGCTCATGCGGATAGAACGACCACTCGTCTTCGAGCGCGCGCGCTTCCTCGAACGGGATCGTGAGCTCGGCACCCGTCAGCGTTTCCGCCCCATTTCGATCGGACACATCTTCGAACAGCACAAGGAGCCTGCCCTGGTGCGGTCGCGAGGCGGAGACCGTCAGGGGTCGATCGCCGGCCAACACCTGCGCGCCCGGCGCGAAGCGGGAGGGCTCATCGGAGGAAACGTCGATCGCAACCTCACCGCGGATCCCGTGTGCCTTCGCGATGCGGCCGACCACGAGCCGCTCGGGCTTCACGTTCTCAGTCGGCGATCTCGATGATCGCGTGCACCCCGGATCGCGCAGCCGCCGCCCGCGTGACTTGGCGGAGTGCGCGCGCGATCCGGCCGCTCCGCCCGATCACGCGGCCCATGTCTTCGGGGTTCACGTGAAGCCGGTAGACGAGACCGCGCTCGGTCTGCAGCTTTTCGATGCGGACGTCGTCCGTGTTCGCGACGAGAGAACGGGCGAGGTATCCGAGGGTGTCGCCGACGAGATCGGCCTCGGCGGGAGGAGCGTCTGTGGCCGACGCTACGCCGGGCGCTTCTTCAGCGTCGCCTTGTGCTTCTGCCATATCCCCGTCCGCTTCAACAGCGCCGTTGCGCTCGCGCTCGGCTGAGCGCCTTGCGCCAGCCAGTGGAGCGCGCGCTCCTCATCCAGCTCGATCTGAGATGGGTTCGTCAACGGGTTGTAGTTCCCGAGGATCTCAACGAAGCGGCCATCACGAGGAGACCGCTGGTCGGCGACGACCACGCGGAACGAGGGCTGCTTGCGCTTGCCCGTTCGGAGAAGACGGATGCGTACCACGGCTCGCAAAGGGTACCGGACGATCGAAGGCGACGCTACAAGCCTATTTGCGCTTGCGTTTCTTGCCCTTCGCGTGCTGCTTCGGCCGGTGCGGCCGGTTCTTCGGCTTGCCGCGCCCGGGCCGCGGCGGCCCGAGGCCCTGCGGCCCCATCCCGTGCGGGAGCGACGGTAATCCCCCGCCGCCTGCCATCGCGCGCATCATGACCTTCACCTGATCGAACTGGCGCACCAACGCGTTCACGTCCGACACGGTCCGGCCGCAGCCGCGCGCGATCCGTTGCCGCCGGGAGTTGTTGATGATGGCCGGATCCTGGCGCTCGCCCGGCGTCATCGACTGGATGATCGCTTCGACGCGGCTCAGCTCTTTCTCGTCGAAATCGACGTCCTTCAGCGCGCCCTTCATCCCGGGCATCATCCCGATCAGGTTCGCGAGCGGCCCCATCTTGCGCATCTGCTGCATCTGCTTCAGGAAGTCGTCCAGCGTGAAGGTCGCCTTGCGCATCTTCTCTTCGAGCTCGATGCGCTCGTCTTCCGCGAAGGCCTCCTCCGACTTCTCGATCAGCGTCATGACGTCACCCATGCCGAGGATGCGCGACGCAAGACGGTCGGGATGGAACGGCTCGAACGCGTCCAGCCGCTCGCCCGTAGACGCGAACTTCACTGGCCTGCCGGACACGTGCGCGATGGACAGCGCAGCACCGCCGCGCGCATCCCCATCGAGCTTCGTAAGGATGATCCCGGTGTAATCCACGCGCTCGAGGAAGGCCGTGGCAACGTTCACCGCGTCCTGTCCCGTCATCGCGTCCGCGACGAACAGTGTCTCGGTCGGTTGGATGCGGTCGCGGATCGCCGCCGCTTCGCTCATCATCTCTTCGTCGACGTGCAACCGGCCCGCGGTGTCGACGATGACGACGTCCCGCATCAGCCGCTTCGCTTCTTCGAGTCCCGTCGCCGCGACGTCGACCGCGCTGATGCCGGTGCGCGTCACGACCGGCACGTCGACTTGATCGCCAAGCAGCTTCAACTGATCGATCGCTGCAGGGCGACGGAGGTCGCACGCAACCAAGAGTGGCCGCTTCCCCTTGCTCTTCAGGAGTCGCGCGAGCTTGCCCGCGGCAGTCGTTTTCCCCGAGCCTTGCAAACCGGCGAGCATGATCACGGTCGGGGGCTTCGATGACCACGTCAACGGAACGGTCTTCTTGCCAAGGATCTCGACGAGCTCGTCGTTCACGATCTTGACGATCGTCTGCGCGGGCGTCAGCGCTTTGCGGACCTCCTCGCCCATCGCCCGCTCACGCACCTTGCCGATGAACGCGCGCACGACGTCGGTGTGCACATCTGCTTCGAGCAGCGCGAGGCGCACCTCACGTAGCACTTCGTCGATCTGCTGCTCGGAGAGACGGCCGCGCCCACGAAGGCGGCCGAAGATGCCTTCGATCCGTTCGCTTAGGGTGTCGAACACGCCGTCATGTTACCGACGCCGCCGAAGCCTGTTTCAAGAGGTGCGTTTCAGGCGTCGGGTTGCGGCTGATCGCCGTCGCCGTAGAGCCGCTCGGCGCTGAGGATCGAATCGGCGATGTCCTTCATCTTGCGGTTCTCGTCTTGGCTGGCTTTCTGCATCCGGCGGTACGCGGCGTCTTCGCTCACGCCGAGCCGTCGCATCAGGACACCCTTCGCGCGTTCGACGACCTTCCGCGTTTCGAGCATCCCTCGAAGGTTGTCTGCTTCCTGACGAGCAGCCCTCAGGTCGCTCGCACGCGCAACCGCTGTCGTCGCGAGCACGGCCACGATCTCAGGTTCTACCTCCGGCGTCAGGACGACGAACGCGCCGCACTCCCCGTATTCCTTCGCCGACTGTGCGTCTGGGGCAACGACCGCGCTCGCGACCTCGCCGGCGAGCACGCCGAGTCCGCGCGCGAAGTCGGGGCTCCCCGAGATGAGGACGAGATCGGCTGCCCGGCTGGTGACGAGATCGCAGATCCCGTCCCAGGTGGGCGCTTCGCCCACGAGCTCCAATCCGGAATCACCGGCAAGGCGGATCAAGACGGCGCGGGCGGTTCCCCCTCCGTCGGCGATGACGACACGCAACGGTCGCATAAAGGCTTTCTCTTCCCCAATCGTCATCGGTCGTGACGGAACGTCCCTTTACCTGCCCGAACGCTTTCCCCAGGCCACGAGGGCTTCAGGAACTTATCCCCAGGAGGTCGTCGACGAAACCATCCGGATCGAAAGATGCCAGATCGCCGACCCCTTCTCCCAAGCCCACGAGCTTCACGGGGATGCCCAGCTCTTGCTGAACCGCGATGACGATCCCACCTTTGGCCGTCCCGTCCAGCTTCGTGAGTACCACGCCGGTGATCCCCGCAACCTCCGTGAACGCCCGTGCCTGCGCGACGCCGTTCTGCCCGGTCGTCGCGTCCAGGACGAGGAGGACCTCGTCGGGCGCTCCCGTCTCTCGGTCGAGGATCCGCCGGATCTTCCCTAGCTCCTCCATGAGGTTCTTCTTCGTCTGGAGCCGGCCCGCCGTGTCCACGATCAGCACGTCCCGGCCTCGTGCTCGCGCCGCGGCGATACCGTCGAAAACCACGGCTGCGGGGTCGGCTCCCGGCGCATGCTTCACAATGTCGGCGCCCGAACGCTCGGCCCACACTTCAAGCTGTGTGTCGGCAGCGGCACGGAACGTGTCGGCGGCTGCCAATACGACCGAGCGGCCCTCGTCCCGCAGCTGGGCCGCGAGCTTGCCGATCGTCGTCGTCTTCCCCACGCCGTTCACGCCGGTGATGAGCCACACGGTCGTACCCGAGGGTTTCGATCTCAGCGAGCGATCCGGGTGCCCAAGCGCGGCGATGAGCTCCTCGCGGAGGGCCGACATCCCGTCGGTCACCTTACGCGCGCGCATCGCACCGACGATCCGTTGCGTCGCCGAGACCCCAACGTCCGCACGCAGCAGAACCTCCTCGAGCTCCTCCCACTCCTGCTCGCTGAGCGCAGCTCCCTTGAACAATCGAGAGAGCGACGCACCGATCGAACGCACGCGTCGCCGAGACGGGGCTTCCGGAGCCGGCACCGGCGAAGCGACGGGAGGCGCCTCGACAAATGGTGGAGGCGTAACGACCTCTGTTGGAGGCGGTGAGACCTCTCGAGGTGGAGCAGGTGGAGCAGGTGGGGCAGGTGGGGGTGTGGGCGTCACGACGTCTCGAGGAGGTGTTTTGCTGCGTGTCGTCCGAAGAGCGACGAAGCCCGCAAGCGCTAGGACAAGCAGGATCACGCCGATGAAGATCGGGACGAACGCGAAGGCGAGCGGCGTCATACGAGCGGGCAGACTACCAAGCAGGCCCGATGCTTACGCGTCGGCGCCGGCAGGCTGCTCGGACTGAGACGACGATGGCGCTTCAAGGCGTTCGCAGATCACCTTACTGACGCCTTCGCCGGCCATCGAGATGCCGTACAGGACGTCGGCGATCTCCATCGTCCGCTTCTGGTGCGTGACGATGAGCAGCTGTGACCGCTCGCGGAACTCCGCAGCGATCTCGAGGAAGCGATGCAGGTTGACGTCGTCGAGAGCCGGCTCGACCTCGTCCAGGAGATAGAAGGGCGACGGGCGCGCGCGGAACACGCTGAACAGAAGCGCGACGGCAACGAGCGAGCGCTCCCCGCCCGACAGAAGGGAGACGCGCTTCACGCGTTTGCCGGCCGGGCGCGCTTCCACGTCGACGCCCGAGTTCAGCAGGTCGTCGGGATCGGTCAGCACCATGCGGCCTTCGCCACCGGGGAACAGCCGCGCGAACACGCCGTTGAACTCGCGCGCAACGTCTTGGAACGCAGCGCCAAATATCTCAACTATCTTCTGGTCCACCTCTTGTACAACCGACGTCAAGTCGCGACGGCTGCGTTTCAGGTCGTTCACCTGATCGCTCAGGAACGTGTGCCGGTCGACCAGACCTTGGTACTGCTCCATCGCGATCGGGTTCACCCGTCCGAGCAGCCCGAGCCTCCGGTCGAGCGTCGTCGCGCGCCGCTGCAGGTCGTCGGTCTCCTCGGGATCGGGGCGAACGGCTTCGAGCGCTTCTTCCGGCGACATCTGGTACTCGTCGCGCGCGCGCTGCACCAAAGAGGCGACTCTGTGTGAGCGTTCGGCGCGCCGGAGATCCGACTGATGTGCGAGCGTGCGCGCTTCGTCTAGCAACGTCTCCGCGTCCCGCCGGTCTTTGCGCGTGGTCGCGAGCTGGGCTTCCAACGTTTGCCGGCGTTGTTCCGTCTCCGTCCTGCGCGCGCGCGCATCCTCGACCCATAGCGTGACGCGCGCCGAAAGTGTGTGCGCCGCCTGGACGACGGCGCGCGCACGCTCGGCGCCGCTCGTCCATGCCGTGCGGCCGGTCTCCCACTGCGCGCGCATCTCCGTGACGCGCTCAATATGCGCCTTCAATGCATTCAGCGATACAGTCGCCGCGCGCTCGCGCTCGGTCGCTTCGCCGAGGTGCAGAGCGCGCTCCGCGGCCAGCCGCTCGATCTGCACCAACGTTTGGAGGTCGACCTCCGGCTCGCTCGCGACGGCGCGTCCAAGGCGGGCTTCCACCGCGCGCAGCCGCTCCGTCTCTCCCTGTAGGTGCTCTTCCACCTCGCTGAGCCGTCCGGCGAGGACGCTGTCTTCGCGCGCGGTCGCATGCGCTTCGCGCTCGAGCTGCGCGAGGCGTTCGGTGGCGCCGGCAACTTGCGCGTCCAACGCATTGAGGCGTTCCGAGACCTCGGACGCTTCCGTTTCGAGCACAACGAGCTCCGCGCGCGCGTGGTCGCGCTCGCGCCGGACGACGCCAAGCGCGTCGGTCGCCTCACCCATCTGTTCGTCGACCCGCCGCAGCTCCGCGCGCGCATCGCGGATCTCCTCGCGTGCCCCACCGGTGACGACGTTCGCACCGAGCCGGTCGCCTTCGGGTGTGACGACAACGATGCCCGGGTGTGCGCGGCTGAGCTCAGCCGCTTCGGCCAGTGAATCGGCCAGCGCGATGCCCGACAGCAATCCGCGTACGAGATCGGCGTGGGGTCCGACGGACGAAACGACTTGGAGCAACGTACGCACGCCTACGGGAACCGGCGCGTAGATCGACGTGCCCGGCACCGCGATAGACGCGCGTCCGCCGTCGCGCTTCAGGCGTTCGAGCGCCGCCATCGCGTCCGCGCGTGACGTCGCAAGAACCGCGTCCGACAACGGGCCAAGTGCGGCACGCAGCGCGCGCTCGTACCCGTCCGCGGCACGAACCTGATCGATCACGCGGCCGGCGATCCCGTGCGCGCCTTCGAGCATCGCTGCCGGATCGCTGGCGCGCGAAACCTCTTGCACGAGCATCTCGCGGCGCGCCGTCATCGCTTCGATACGACGTTCCGCAGCGATGACTCGCGACTCGATCTCGCCCGCCGTCTTACGTTGGGCGGCGGCGCGCGCTTCCGCCTGATCAAGCTGCCCGCCGAGCATCGTCTCGTCGGCGTCCAACCGTTCGAGCTCTTGGCGAACGTCCGACAAACCTCCCTGCGAACGATCGGCCGCGTTCTGCGCGACGCCGCGATGCTCGAGCAACCGGGTCCGCTCGTCTTCCGCGGCTTCGACCGCCGCGCGCAATGCAGCTCGTTCGCCGTGAAGGTGAACGACCTCTTCGCGCGCGCGCGACGCTTCCTCGCGCGCGCTCTGCACCGTCTGCCGCTCGGACTCTGCGTGACGTGCTTCTTCCTCCGCGCGTTCGCGCGCAGCCGTGGCGTCGGTCATCGCGGCCTCTGCGCGCGCGATCTCATCCGGTGAGGGTGCTTCGTCGCGGGGTTCGCGCGCCGCGAGGTCGTCGAGGTGCGTCGCGCGTTCCGACGCGAGACCGGCCAGCGCCTCGAGCCGATCACGGATCGCCGTCAGCCGATACTCGGTCGAAAGGAAGCTCTGGGCCGCGCGCGCTGCATCCGACAGCCCGGTCTCACATCGCTCTCCACGTTCGGTCAGCTCGAGCACCTTGCGCGCGACGTCTTCCACCTGCTCGACCGCGCGCCGCTCCGCCTCAGAGTCTTCTTCGCCGGTCACGCTCGCGTACTCGAGCACCCACAGCTTCAGCTTGACCTCGCGAAGCTCTGCTTCGATCTCCGAAGCGCGCTTCGCGACTTCCGCCTGCCGTTCGAGGGGCCTGATCTGACGCCGCAGCTCCGCGATGACGTCGCCCAGCCGCTCGATATCGGCATCCACGCGTTCGAGCTTGCGCACCGCGCGCTCTTTGCGCTTGCGGTGCTTCAGCAATCCCGACGCTTCCTCGATCACCGCGCGCCGGTCTTCCGGCCTTCCCGCGAGGATGTCGTCGAGCTGCCCCTGACCCACGATCGTGTGGAGCTCGCGCCCGATGCCTGAATCCGAAAGAAGCTCTTGGACGTCGAGCAGCCGGCACGGAACGTCGTTGATCGCGTACTCGCTCTCGCCGGTTCGGAAAAGGGTGCGACGAACGCTCACTTCGGTGAAGTCGATCGGCAGGATGCCGCTTGAGTTGTCGATCGTCAGCTCGACCTCGGCGCGGCCGAGCGCTGGTCGTTTCGGCGTCCCCGCGAAGATGACGTCTTCCATCTTGCCGCCGCGAAGGGTCTTCGCCCCTTGCTCGCCCAGAACCCACGCGATCGCGTCGACGAGGTTGGATTTCCCCGAGCCGTTCGGACCGACGATGACGGCCACGCCGGGCGTGAAATCGAACACCGTCTTGTCGGCGAACGACTTGAAGCCCCTTATGACGAGGCGCCTGAGAAACACGCCTCATGCTAACAGTCACCCTGTGCGGTTCTTGGCAGCACAGAGAAAGGTAGAGAAATGAAACGGCCACCCCAACGCCGGGGTGACCGCTGTGTTTCGAGGTCCTTCGTTACGCCAGTGCTCGGACCTCTTCGAGCTTGGTGGTCTCGATCTTCGACTCTGCGATCGCGCGAAGAGCGATCACTTCCGCTTCCGCGGCTTCGAGAGCCCGTTCGAGATCCCGTACTCGGGCTTGCAGCTCTGCTACTTGCTTGAGAAGCATCGAGGCACGTGGTTCACCGAGGAACCCGTACAACGCCTTGGCCATCTATACGTCCCCCTTGAGGGTCGGAGGGCAGACATGCGGGATCGGGGTTGCCTCTCCCGGATTCACGAGAGAACTATAACTGAGGCCCCAGGCGCCTGGGAAGGGGGCTAGCCCGTTTTCTCCTGGCATGAACTGCCTATCTTCGGGACCATTCGGGAGACCAGGACGAGCCCCGAGCAGGTGAAACCGGTACTAACCGCCTATAGGTCCCAGGTCCCGTCAGGCGCTGACGGTCAGCGGTGCCGAGTAGCGTCGGATCTGGTCTGCCGAACCCGGACGCATGAAGTAGTAGCCCTGAACCCGCGAGCATCCGAGGCGCTTCAAGGTGTCGAGCTCGTGCTGCTCTTCGACCCCCTCGACGACGACCTCCATGCCGATCGCGCTCGCCAGATGGATGATCGCTTCGACGAGCGCTTCGGAGCTGTCCTCTGAGCTCAGAGCGCGCACGAACGAGCGGTCGATCTTCAGCTCGTCGACGGGGAATCGCTGGATATACGACAACGACGAGTACCCGGTACCGAAGTCGTCGATGCTGATCATCACGCCGATCTCCTTCAGCCGTTCGAGCACCACCGGCTGGATCGCCTCGTTGATCAGCGTGCTTTCAGTGATCTCGAGACACAGCGACGACGCAGGAAGGTCCGTTTCCAACAAGATGCGTCGAACGTGCTGGGGAAGTGCTTCGTCTATCAGCTGGCGCGCCGACAGGTTCACCGAAACGCGGATCGGTTTGCCCGACGCGTGCCACGCGGCTGCTTGCTTGCACGCGCTTTCGAGGATGAACAAGCCGATGGGCACGATCATCCCCGTCTCTTCTGCGACAGGGATGAACGACAGCGGCGGCTGCAGGCCGCTCGTCGGATGTTGCCAGCGGACTAACGCTTCGGCGCCGACGACACCCTCGCGGACATCGACGATGGGTTGGTACTGCAAGAGCAGCTCTCTACGAGCCAGGGCATGCCGCAGGTCCGACTCGATCTGCAGCCGGGTCAGCGCGCGGTCGCGCATGCTCAGATCGAAGAACTCGTGGCGAGCCTTCCCGAGCTCCTTCGCACGCATCATCGCGACGTCGGCGTTACGGATGAGATCGGTCGCCGTGTCGTCTTCGCGCGCGATCGCGATCCCGATCGAAGCCGTGACGGTCACTTCCTTCCCTTCGACCGACAACGGTTCCGCGATCGCAGATCCGACCCGATCAGCCATGAGCCCAAGCTGCTCGGGCGACGCGATCCCTTCACACAGGATCACGAACTCGTCTGCATTGAGACGGCCGACGCTGTCTCCGGGGCGGATGACACCCTCGATGCGCCGCGCAACCAGACGCATAACCGCGTCTCCCCTCACGTGACCAAGCGCGTCGTTGAGAACACGGAACCGGTCCAAGTCGGCGAACAGCACACCGACGCCCTCCCCGGTGCGTACGGCGCGCTCGAGCGCTTTTGAGACGCGGTCGATCAGCAGCGCACGGTTCGGCAACCCGGTGAGGTGGTCGTGGAGTGCCTGGTGCGTGAGGCGTTCCTCGTACTGCGCGCGCGACGCGACCATCGCATTGAACTCCTGCACCAAACGCGCGATCTCTAGGGGTCCTTCCGGCACGAGCGGGGCCGGGACGATGTCGCGGCCGGCCTGTTCGACGGCCGTGCGGAGCCGTCGGATCGGCCCGACGATGTTCCTGTTGATCGCAAGGCCCAAGATGAACAGCACGAGCAACGCGATCAGCGCGAGCAAGATCTGATGATGCTCGCTCGCGCGCGCGCCCGCGAGCGCCAGAGACTCGGGCACGCTTACCTCGAGGATCCAGTTCGTTCCCTTCACGAGCACGGCGCTGTAGATGCGGCGCGAGCCGTCGACCGCAACTCGTGTAACTCCTCGAACGGGCTGCAGCGCAAAGCCGCTGCGCCATAGCGCGGACGGAGACCCCGAGAGTAGCTCGCCGTGTTGGATGTCCACCAGATCGAACGCCGAGTGGAGGCGGCCGCCATACTGCCTCGTCAACGCAGGCGTCAGCGAGTCAAACACCAATGTCGATGCGAACCCCGCGAACCGCTTCCCGTCCTGCTCCAGATAACCCACGGTCGCGATCGACAGCTTCCCCGTGATCGGATCCGTGTATGGCTTCGTCATCGACGGCTTCGATGTGACCGACGCGAACCACGGTGCCCCTGCCAGGGTCGCGCCCTTCTTCATGTGGGGAATCGAGGCGCAAACGATCCGTCCGGTGGTGTCGAAGTAGTAGATCTCGCCGTCGGGGAAGGCGCCGAATCCTCCGCTGGCCGCAACGGACCCACACGTAGACGGATCTGCGAGGAGTTGTTTGACAAGCCGGATGGTCGTGGGATCGGACACTTGTGAGGCCAGCGTGTCCAGCGAACCCGTTATGGCGTCGGACACCGATGTCGATGCCAGCCGTGCTTCGAAAGAAGACTCCGCTCCGGCATCGCGCGCCGCCCGGTGAGAATCCAGGACCGCGAAGTACACGCCGAGAGTCGTCACTATCACCGTGACGATAAGGAGTGTCGCGACGAGGTACGAGCGCGTCGAATACGAGCGGATCTGTCTCTTCTTGTGACGGATCTCCATAACTCCCCAAGTGGGCGTCTTCACCCGATGCGCGCCGCAGATGCCTATCAGCGCAACCCTGTGACGATTATCGGAGGATTCTTCCAGGTAGCACATGGGCTGAACTGCCCTACCCGAGGGGTCCACTCGGCCCTAGCAGAACGGCTTTTGTACGTTTCTAAAAGGGCAAAAGCGTCTCATCGACAGGCTCCCACGAGACCGTCACATCGGCCACCCTCGCTGCCGGTGGGCCACCGTGACACCAGGAGATAAGCCGCTCAACGGACTGCTTCGGTCCTTGGAAGACGGCTTCGACGCGCCCGTCGGAGAGATTGCGAACCGTCCCACGAAGGCAGGCTTGCCGTGCTTCGTGAGCGCACGTGTACCGGAAGAAGACCCCTTGGACGCGTCCGCTCACGAAGACGCGCGCGCAGACGTCGCCGCTCAGTACCTCGGCATGCTCGGGTCGATCTGATTCGCCCATGCGTCGATCCCGCCGGCCAGATGCTTCGTGTTCGTCAGGCCGACGCTGTGAAGCCAGCGGAGCACTTCCGCCGAGCGCGCGCCGACCTTGCAGTAGACGACGACGTTCCCCGATTGCGGGATCTCGCTCGCGCGGTCGATCACTTCGCTCACCGGGATCAGCTTCGCGTCGTCGAAGTGAACGATCTCCCACTCGTGCGGCTCGCGAACGTCGATCAGCGTCACGTCCTCACCGGAGTCGATCAGCTGGGAGAGCTCGCGCGGCGTCAGCGAGATCTGCGACGCGAACTCGGCGATGTCCGGCGTGACGCCACAGAACGCCTCGTAATCGATCAGCTCGGTGACCGTTGGGTTCTTGCCACAGACCGGGCACTCCGGATCCTTGCGAACCTTCAGCTCGCGGAATCTCAGCTCGAGCGCATCGTAGATAAGCATGCGTCCTATCATCGGATCGCCGGTGCCGGTGATCAGCTTCACGGCCTCGGTTGTCTGCAACGAACCGATCGTCCCGCACAACATGCCCAGTACACCGCCCTCAGCGCATGACGGAACCATGCCAGGCGGCGGCGGCTCGGGGAACAAGCAGCGGTAGCACGGACCTTGGTCCGCCCAGAAGACGGAGAGCTGGCCGTCGAAGCGATAGATAGAGCCCCACACGTACGGCTTGCCGAGCAACACGCACGCGTCGTTCACGAGGTACCGGGTCGGGAAGTTGTCGGACCCATCGATGATGAGGTCGTAGTCGCGGAAGAGATCGAGCGCGTTCTCCGACGTCACGAACGTCTCGTGCTTCACCACGGTGACGAACGGGTTGATCTCTTTTATCGCATCCTCGGCGCTGTCGAGCTTTTTGCGTCCAACGTCGGATTGACCGTGCATGATCTGGCGCTGCAGGTTCGTCTCGTCGACGACGTCGTAGTCGACGAGGCCGAGCGTGCCGACCCCGGCGGCCGCGAGGTACATCGCAACCGGTGACCCCAGACCGCCCGCGCCGATGCACAGCACCTTGGCGTTCTTCATCCGGCGCTGCCCTTCCATCGCGATGTCCGGGATGATGAGGTGGCGCGAATAGCGGCGGATCTCTTGGTTGGTCAAGCCTTCTGCGGGCTCGACCAGCGGCGGCGGACGTAGGGTCTGGCCCTGCGATCCGTTCGGCGATGACGTCATCGAATTCCTCGTTCTGTGGGCTTCTCGACCATGGTAACGCCCGGCTATTCCGCTTTCGAACGCCTCTTTCGGGGCGCTACACCTGGCATTGCGGGCAGTAGTAGGTGGAACGGTTGCCCCACCGGTCCCTGACGATGGGCGTGCGACATCGACGACAGGGCTTGCCCTCCTGACCGTAGACCTTGAGGTGCTCCTGGAACTCCCCCTGCTTCCCGTAAAGGTTGCGGTAGGTCTCGTCTTCGAGCGTCACGCCGCCGTGACGGATTCCTTCTTGCAGCACCTCTTGCATGGCGCGATAGAGCCTGCGCATCTCTTGCGAGGTGAGCTGGTCAGACGGCCGCTCGTACCGAAGCCCTGCCGCCCACAAGATCTCGTCCGAGTAGATGTTGCCGATCCCGCTGATGAACTTCTGATCCATCAGCAACGTCTTCAGCTTCATCTTCCGCGAGCTGACGATCTCACTGAAGATCTGCCATGTGAACGAATCGGCGAGTGGATCGAGAGCGATGTGCTGGAGCTCTTTCACTCCGTCCAATCCGTCGCCCGCGGTCACGAATAGCTCGCCGAACTGACGCATGTCGATGAAACGGAGCTCGCCCCCGGTCTGCAGCTTTATCACGACGTGCGTGTGCTTCTCGGCCGCCTTACGCCCGGTCGATCGCTCGATCCGGCCGCTCATGCCGAGGTGCATCACGAGCACCTGGCCGTTATCGAGGTGGCAGAGGATGTACTTCCCACGCCGGTCGATCCGCGTGATCTTCGCGCCGGTAAGCGCGTCGGTGAATTCCTTCTTCGTCTTGTGCCGCCGGATGATCCGGGGCAGCTTGACCTGAACCTCTTTGATGCGGCGACCGACCGCGTCCCGCTCGAGATCGCGGCGGATAACTTCGACTTCGGGTAGCTCGGGCACCCGCTACTCCTCTTGCTCCGCCGCGACGGGCTTCTGGAGCGCGCCACTGCGCAGCCGCTCGACGGCGACGCGTGCTGCAGCCTGCTCGGCTTCTTTCTTCGAGCGGCCTGCTCCGCTGCCGTACGAGGTCCCCGACAGCGACACAACCGCCTTGAATCGCTTCGCGTGGTCGGGTCCGGACTCGGAAAGGCTGTACTCGGGCAAGGTGCTCAGCTGTGCGGCTGCAAGCTCTTGGAGGGTCGTCTTGTAATCGTGCACGACGCCGCCTTCGACCTGACCGCGGATCCGCGGGATGAACAGGTCGAGGATGACATGGCGCGCCTTGCGTATCCCGCGGTCGAGATAGATCGCACCGAAGACTGCCTCGAGCGTGTCGGCGAGGATCGAGCTCTTATCTTTCCCGCCGGTCATCTCTTCGCCACGGCCGAGCTTCACCGCATCGCCCAGGCCGATCTCGCGGCCGACGTCGGCCAGTACCGTCATGTTCACGAGCGCCGCGCGCATCTTTGCGAGATCTCCCTCCGGCTGGTTCGGGAACTCCTTGTACAACTGGTCCGTGACGACGATCCCGAGAACGGCGTCGCCCAAGAACTCGAGCCGCTCATTCGTCGGCAGCCCACCGCGTTCGTACGCGTAGGAGCGATGCGTCAAGGCCTGCTCCCACAGCGCTCTGTCGCGGAGAACCGCGCCGAGCCGCCGTTCGAGTGCAGACCCGCGGCGAGCGAGGCGCGGGCGTGCCATGGGTCTACTCGACGGTCAGAACCTGTCGTCCGTCATACGTGCCGCAGTTCGCACACGCGTGATGGGGCAACTTTGGCTTCTTACACTGCGGACACGTCGCGTAAGCCGGGGTGCGCGCGCTGCTGAACCACTGCGCCTTCCGGGAGCGGGTTCTCGTCCGTGGCTTCTTCCTCTTGGGAACCGGCATCTATTCCTCCAACGTCCGCCGTAGCTGTTCCAACCCCGTCCAGCGGATGTCGACGGGGTCTTGGGAGTGACCGCAATCGGATTCGTTCAGGTCGGCGCCGCACGTCGAGCAGAGCCCCCGGCATTCGTCCGTGCACAGCGGGTTCAGCGGAAGCGCCAGCATTAGGGCGTCCCGAACGGCCGGCTCCAGGTCGATCTGCTCGTCGGTGACGCGGTACATCTCGTCGGGCTCGCCTTCGCCCGGGTACGAGAACACCTCGTTCAGATCCACCTCGACAGGACTGACGATCTCCTTCAAACACCGCCGGCACTCGAGCACGGCCGTGCCCCGCAGCGCCCCCGATACGTGGATGCCGTCGACGAGCGCCTCGAGCAGCAGGTCGACGCGCAGCGGCGAATCGTCGCGGATGCGCGCCAGCGGGACCTCCACTCCGGTCAAGACGTGGTCTGTTTTGACCGTTTCGGACGCGCCGGGACGCCGCAACAGCTCCGAGACATCGACGGACAGTGATTGGAGGTTGCGCACAGCGATCAGAGCACCTTGAGTCATCCGGGCGACAAGATAGCATAGCGCTCAAAAAGCTGCTCTGAGCAGGGCAAACAGGCCCGATTACAAGTGTGAACGTTACCGATTATCGGTCGCCGGCCGCCCGGGTCGCCAGATCCAGCTCGTCGGTCGAAAGCTCTTCCTGCTCGAGCCGCCCGCCGAGGCGCGCACGCCCCCGCTCCACAGCAGCGAGCGTCTTCTGGAGCACCACCTCGAACGTCGCAAGCTTGCCCTCGACGTAGGACTCGGCCTCGGCTTTTATCCGGCGCGACACGGCTTCAGCCTCTGCGACCATCCGGTCGGCCTCTCGGGACGCAGCCTGCACGATCTCCGTCTTCGAAAGCTGCTGCTCACGCTCGGTTTGCGCGCGCTCAAGGACTCGTTCGGCCTGCGTTCGAGCTCGCTCCACGACCTCGTCGCGGTCCCGGATGACGGCGCGGGCGCGTGCGATCTCCTCGGGGATCGACCGCTTGAGCAGCTCGATCAGGTCAAGGATCTCTTTGCGGTCGACCAGAGCCGAAGACGACAGCGGCATCGTGCGCGCGGACTTGACCAGGTCTTCGATCTGCCCGACCAAGTCCTCCAGCACGGACATCTGACCGATCGGGATCGCCGGCTGGGCCGGCTCCTCTTTCTTGATGGCTGTCTTCGTCGGGGTAACCGCGATCGGGCCGGTGTCTTGCCGCTGTTCACGCTTCGCCACGGAACCGCTCCTTCATCTTGCGCGCCACCTCTGCGGGGACGAACGCAGACACGTCTCCACCGAACCGCGCGATCTCTTTGACGAGGCTCGAGGACAGAAAGCTGTGCGACGGCGTCGCCACCATGAACAGCGTTTCAACCTCGGCAAGCTTGTGATTCATCTGGGCCATCTGCAGCTCGTAGTCGAAGTCGGTGACGGCGCGCAGACCTTTCACGAGGATGCCGATGTCGAGGCTCTTCGCATAATCGACCAGCAGCCCATCGAACGAATCGACCTCCACACCTTCTTGGCCCGCGACGACCTCTTTCACCATCCCGATGCGTTCTTCGAGCGTGAATAACGGTGCCTTTCCCGGGTTCTGAGATACGGCGACGACAACGGTTTGGAACCGCTTGTGCGCGCGCTCGATGATGTCGAGGTGGCCGTTCGTGATCGGATCAAACGTGCCCGGATAGATTGCCTTCATTGTTCAGTCACGACCGCCAAACTCACTCGGGTCCGCCCGAAACGACGGGTCTTGATCTCGCGCATGTTCGGCGGCCATTCAACGTCACCCTCCGGCGTTTCAACGACCACCGTCGCGCCGGGGGTCACCCAGCCGCCGGCGGCGATCTTCCCCAGGACGCGAGAAGAGAATCCTAGGCCACGCGCGTAAGGGGGGTCAAGAAAGACCAGGTCAAAGGGCATGTGAGACGCGCGCGCGAGGAACCGGAGGACGTCTGCGCGCCGGATGTGGCCGGCGGAGCGCAACCCCGTCGCCTCGAGGTTCTGCAGGATGACCGCACACGCGTCCCGGTCTTGATCGACGAAGACCACCTCGCGCGCGCCGCGCGACAGCGCCTCGATCCCGAGCGTTCCCGCACCCGCGCAAAGGTCGAGCACACGCGCACCCTTCGCCGCGTCGCCGAGCATGTCGAAGATCGTCTGCCGCGCCATGTCCGTCGTCGGGCGCATGTCCGGCGACTTCGTCGCGCGCAAGCGCCGGCCCTTCGCGGTTCCACTGATGACGCGCATCTAGGATGCGAACAGCCAGTCCAAGCGATCGGCGAAGCGACGCCGGACTTCGTCGAGCAACGAAGCGTTCGCGGGCAAGGCCAGCGAGGGATCGCGATCGACGAGTGAGAACGCCTCCCTGCGCGCTTCGACGAGCACGTCGAGGTCCCGTGTGAGGTTCGCGAATCGAAGGTCGCCACGGCCGACCTGTGCCGGCGCTCCCTTCCCCTCGTCGACCGAACCTCGGCCGAACAGCTGTCCCCCGCCGCGCAGCTCGAGGTCGAGCTCGGCGAGCTTCAAGCCGTCGTTCGTCGACGCCATGGCGTTCAACCGCGTCATCGCGTCGGCGCGCGCTTCCTCCGCCATCGGATCGATCGCCGTGAAAAGGAAGCACGTCGCGGGATCCGTTCCCCGTCCCACCCGCCCACGCAGCTGATGCAGCTGGCTGAGTCCGAAGCGGTCCGCGTCTTCGACGATCATCACCGTCGCGTTGGGGACGTCGACCCCGACCTCGATCACCGTGGTCGACACGAGAACGTCTATGCCGCCGTTGCGCATCTCGGTCATCACGGACTCTTTCGAGTCGGAACGCATCCGGCCGTGGATGAGGCCGACCCGCAGGTCTTGGAACACCTCAGAGCGGATCCGTTCGAACTCCGATTCCGCCGCTTTGACCTCGAGCGACGCGGAGTCCTCGACGAGGGGGCAGATGATGAACGCCTGTTTGGACCGCGCCACCTCGGTGCGGATCTGCTTGTATGCGCGCGCGCGCGAGAACTCGTCGCGCGCAACCGTGGTCGTAACCGCCATGCGGCCGGGCGGCATCTCGTCGAGCGTGCCGACGTCCAGATCTCCGTACAGCGTCAGCGTTAGCGTCCGAGGGATCGGCGTCGCCGTCATGATCAGCGTGTCTGGCTGCGCCCCTTCGATGCCCTTCGCGCGAAGCGCGATCCGTTGGTGAACGCCGAAGCGATGCTGCTCGTCCACGATCGCGAGACCGAGACGCTTGAACTCAACGCCTTCTTGGATCAGCGCGTGCGTGCCGACGAGGATCATCGCCTCACCGGACGCGGCTTTCTCGAGCGCTCGCTTCCGTTCTTTCCCGGTGACCGAACCGGTCAGCAGAACCACTTCGAAGCCGTCGCCGAAGAGCCTCCCGGTGTCGATCGGCGCACGATCCGACAAGGGTGCGAGAAGCTGCTTCACGGTCGCGTAGTGCTGCTCGGCCAGCACTTCGGTCGGCGCCATGAACGCCGTTTGCGAACCGGACGCATGCGCGATCAAGGCGGCTGCGACTGCGACGACCGTCTTCCCGCTGCCGACCTCTCCTTGCAGAAGGCGGTTCATCGGACGGCTTCGTGCCATATCGCCGGCGATCTCATCGATCACGCGGCGCTGCGCGCGCGTCGGTTGGAACGGAAGTGAGGACAGGAACGGCTCGACGTCCGTGACGTCGCCGTGCGCGATGCCGTCGGCCGTGGTCTCCAAGCGATGCTTGCGGATCGCGAGCCCCGACGACAGCACGAACAGCTCCTCGAACACGAGGCGATGGCGCGCCGCGCGCATCAGCGTGTCCGAAGTCGGGAAGTGGACCTCGCGGATCGCGTCCGCGCGCGCCATCAGGCCCCGCCCTTTCACGAGCGCTTCGGGAAGGGGGTCTTTGACGTGCGCGCCGTACTTCTGCAGTGCCGTGTGAACGAAGCGCCGGATCTGCGTGGTGCTCACGCCTTGCGTGGTCGAATGGATCGGGATCACACGTCCGGTGTGCACCTGATCGCCGCTTCCCTTTAGTGGTTCGTAGAACGGGTTCGTGATCGCGACCTGGCCGCGGTTTCGATCGAGTCGCCCCGCGACGACGAGACGCTGTCCGGCTACGAAGGTCCGCGTCCTGAAGGCCTGGTTCCACCAGAGCAGAGACAGCGTCCCCGAGTCGTCTTTGATCGTCACCGTCAGCAGGTGGCGCTTCGATCGGATGTATCGGCCGTCGACGCGGATCACCGTGCCTTGCGTCGTCGCCTCTTCTCCGATCTTGAGATCGCGGATCTTCTTCGTGTTGGACAAGTCGATATACCGGCGCGGCACGTGCTCCAGGAGATCGCGGATCGTTCGAACGCCGAGCCCTTTCGCCAACTTCGCAGCGACCGCGGTCGAAAGGCCCGCGATGCCGGCGGTCGATAGCGGACGATCGAGCGGGCCGGGGGCCGGTGGAATCTCGAGGGTTCCCGTGTCGTCGCTCACTCCGCCGCCATGACGTAACGATGGAGGGGCTGACCCCCGTCGTGTATCTCGATCGTGCTGCGCGGTAGCTCTTGCGCGAGCGCGACGCGTAGCTGCTCGCGTTCCGCCGAAGAGACGCCTTCGCCGGTTAGGACGGTCAGGATCTCCCGCCCCTCCGTCATGAGCGCGGAGGCAACGCCCGCCGCAACGTCGGTCAGGTTCTCGCCGACCTTGACGATCGCGCCCTCCGCGATCCCGACGGCATATCCGACCTCGGCGCGCCCGGCCGGTGTGTCGAACGCGTCGGGTGCGACGACCACCGAACCCGACCTCACCGCGAGGAGGGTCTTCTCCATGTCTCGGATCGCTGCGTTCGTGTCGCGTGCGTCGCCGTATGCCGCGGCAGCCGCAAGCCCATGCGCGACGTCGGCCGACCGCAACACCGTGATCCGGCGCGAGAGCGACTCCTTCATCAGCTGCAGGCGTGAGTAAAGCTCTTCGTTGTTCGGAAGCAGGATCACGTCCTGCGTCGGCGCGGCCTCGATCGCGCTTCGCAAAGCCTCGTCCGTCGCCGTCGCGCGGATCGCACCATCGACGGTGATCGCGCCGAGCTCTTCGAAGAGCCTCGCGACACCGGACCCAGACACAACCGCGACGAGCGCCGCAGCGTGCTCGCTGCGGGCGAGAGGGATCCCGCGGACGCCGCGGGAGGGCTGCTCGACGGGCTTCGTCGATGGCACCTGTTGAGCGCGCGCGTTCGTTGCGCGGATCTGCTCGGCGAAGTCGACCACTTCAACGTCGCTCGGTTCGCCGAAGGCATCGCCGAGCGTCACGGCGCGCTCGCGGTCGTCGGTGTGTACATGAACGCGCCACAACCCCTCGCCGCCGATCACCGCGACCGAATCGCCGATCGTTCCGAGCAGCTTGCGGAGCGGACCGATGTTCGCGGCGTCCGAGTGCAACAGGTACTGCACCTCGTACTTGTAGGTCGACGACGCCTCGTCCCTTACCGGCGGCGGCGGCGAGTCGCCCGACATCACACGCTTCGCCGGACCGACGTCCGCGCCGACGGAGCGCGCGAGCGCCTCGAGTACAACGACGAGGCCCATCCCGCCGGCATCAACGACACCGGCCTCCTTCAGCCGCGGCAACTGCTCGGGGGTGCGCGCCAGCGCCGCTGAGGCCGCCCGCGCCACGGCCGACAGCTGATCGGCAACGTGGTCGTGTGAGCCTTGGGCTGCGTCTGCCGCAGCCGACACCACGCTGAGGATCGTTCCTTCCGCCGGCTCGAGGACCGCGTCGTACGCGAGCTCGGTCGCACGCTTGAACGCGCGCGCCACCTGATCCACGTCGGCGCCGGCCGCTTCGACCGAGTCGGCGAACGCGCGCAGGATCTGGGCCAAGATCACGCCGGAGTTGCCGCGCGCGCCGACCAGCGACCCGCTCCTCACGGCTCGCGCAATGCCCGGTGGATCCGCCGACGAGCGGTCCATCGCCGAGACGACCGATTCCATCGTCATCACGAGGTTCGTCCCCGTGTCGGAATCGGCTACGGGGTACACGTTGGCAGCGTCGATCGACGCGCGCGCCGCGCGCAGGTCGTCGAGCGACGACACCATGGCCTGCCGGAGCGCGCCGGCGTCCAGAACCCGGCTCACCCGGCCACTCTAGCAGCGCAAACAGACACGAAAAGGCCTCTTCGGAGGCGCCCGCGGTGTTGTGGCCTCGTGCGGCGGCCGATACAATCCGCCCCCGCATGTCCGCCGTTTGCGACGTCTGTGGCCGCGGTCCGAGGTTCGGGATGCAGGTATCCCACTCGCACCGCCGTTCGTCGCGCCGCTGGAACCCCAACATCCAGCGCGTGCGCGCGCTCGTGAAGGGTCACGCCAAGCGGATGAACGTCTGCACCCGCTGCATCAAAGCGGGCAAGATCCAGCGCGCGATCTAAGCGCGTATCTCGAGCAGCCTCGCACCCTTCCCCAGCGTCAGCGCGCGCGCGATCGCGTCCGCGACCAGCGCCTGCGCCCGGCGAACGGCCGGCTCGATCTTCTCCCCTCGAGCGAGCAGGGCAGTGATCGCGGCAGACAGGGCGCAGCCGGTGCCGTGAACGTCACCGGCATCGACGCGGGGCGACGAGATCTCGTGCAGCTCGTCGTCGGCGAACAGGACGTCTGTGACAATGCTTCCTCGGTCGAGATGGCCGCCGGTCACGAGCACGGCACTCGGTCCGTCGGCCGCCAGGGCGACCGCAGCCTCTTTCTGCTCGTCGATGGTCGTGATGTCGAGACCGGTCAACGCTGCCGCTTCGACCGTGTTCGGTGTGATCAACGCCGCGCGCGGCAGCAAGGCGTCGCGGATCGCCGCGGCAAGATCGCCTCTCGCCAACGAACCCCCCGATCCCGCAGCCAGCACCGGGTCGACCACAAGCTGCTCGATCAGATGATCGGTTGCAGCCCGTGCAACCGCATCGACGATCTCTGCGGTGCCGAGCATCCCGGTCTTCGCTGCGTCGCACCCGATATCGGCCATCACCGCGTCGATCTGGGCGCGCACCACGGTCGCCGGGACGTCTTCCCAATCGCGCACGCCGGTCGTGTCTTGCACCGTCACCGCGCTGACCGCGCTGAGACCCCACACGCCGAGCGCCTCGAAGGTCTTGAGGTCTTGCTGGATACCTGCGCCGCCGGTCGGATCCGATCCCGCGATCGTGAGCGCGCGCGGCTTCAACGGAACCCGTCCCAGCCCAGCGTCGACGGTGCGGGGGCGCCGGAGAGTTCGACGTCGCTCCCCTCGACGAATCGTCCGACGACAGTTAGGGCCGTCGGCGCGACCGCGCGCGTGGCCGTATCGAGATCCCCGGGGGCGATCGCGAAGCACAGCTCGTAGTCGTCCCCGCCGGCGAGCGCGATGCCCTCCGAGCCAGACCACTCCTCGACCTCTTCAACGCCTTGCGCGCGCGGCACCTCGTGCGCGTCGATCAGCGCGCCCACACCGGATCGCTCGCAGAGATGGCCTGCATCGGCGAGCAGCCCGTCGGAGACGTCGATCATCGCGCGCGCGCCGGCAACTGCTACTGCTTCCCCCTCTCGGATGCGCGCGTTCCCGCGACGGTGCGCGCGCAGGAGGTTCGGGAAGCGTTCCGCGAGCACGCGCGCTGCCCCGTCACTGCCGGCTGCTCGAAGAAGGAAGAGGCCCGCCGCTGCGCCGCCGAGCTCCCCCGTTACGCAGAGAAGGTCGCCGACCGTCGCACCGGATCGGCGCACCACCCCTCCCGCACCCGGCTCGCCTAAGACCGTCACGGACAGGATGAGCTCATCCGCGCCGACGGTATCGCCGCCGGCGACCGTCACTCCGTATGCGCGCGCCGCCTCACCGACCCCGTCGTACAAGCCCTCCAACACCGACACGGGCGTCGCAGCCGGTGCGCCGATGGAGAGCATCGCGTACCGAGGCTTTCCTCCCATGGCCGCGATGTCGGACACATTCACAGACAACGCCTTGTGCCCGACGTCGGCAGGTGAGGAGAACGCGAGGTCGAAATGCCTTCCTTCGACGAGCAGATCCGCTGTGGCAAGGGTCGCCTGTCCCGTCGTAATCACGGCGGCGTCGTCGCCGGGTGGAACGATCAGGTGGCCGGGGGGAAGGCGCGCGAGCAGCCGTCGGATCACCTCGAACTCGCCGAGATCCGACAGGTCTTCGCCCACGAGGGAAGGATAGCCCTCCGTCTTGCTAACGCGAACGCTTGCCTGAGCGGTCACCCGACCGCGATAATCGCGCTCTGGCAGCCCGCCGAGGGGCTGTGAGGGGGAGCGAGTGGGCGTCTACAACACGATCGACCTCGAAGGCGTCTCGACCGAATCCTGGGGAGATGCCGCTCGAGAAGCGCTGCGCGAGGCAGCCAAAACGATCAGGCACATCTCCAAGATGGATGTACTGACCACCTCGTGCAGCATCCGCGACGGCGCCATCGCCGAATACCGCACATCGGTGCGGCTGTACTTCGAGATCGAACCCGCCAGGCTGTAGCTCCCACCGGTTTTTTTCTCGGCCTTATCGCCGGGTATAGTGCATGTGAACGGATTCACAACGGGTGCAGGCCGCGCGCGCCTCAACCACCGTGGGGGGTCGAATTGACCGAGAAGCTCGAAGGCCCAAGTTACGTCCTTGAAGCTCGTTCCTTCGAAGTCGACCCGGGCCAGGAGCGCCTCACCGAGCTGACGGCGGCCATGCCGAACTCGAAGTGGACCGATTACGACAACCTGAACGTCAAGACGAGGGTCGACTCGCGCAGCTCGAAGTCGACCTTCATCGTGACCGACTCCCCCGAGGACTTCACCGGACTCGCCACGATCGACCGGGCAGAGTACGCGCGTATCGCCGAGCAGCAAGAGGCGTACATCCGCGACCAAGACATGGTCGTCATCAACGGCTACATCGGGAACGACCCCGAGTTCCGCGTTCCCGCGCGACTCGTCATCGAGGCGCGCAACGCGAACGTCGCGGGTAGCCAAGACCTCCTCTACTTCCACGACGACAGCGGCTTCGAAGAGCCGCGCGTCACCGTGATCTATACGCCGAACCTCGAGGCGCCCGGATACCCGAGCGACCGGCTCATCGCCGTCGACCTCGAGAACGGTGTCACCCGCGTGCTCAACTCCGACTACTTCGGTGAGTCGAAGAAGGGCGGCCTCCGGATGTGGAACAAGATCGTGTACGACCGCGGCGGCCTAGGTCTTCACGCGGGGTGCAAGGTCATCCCGACGTCCGAAGGTGAGAAGACGCTCCTCATCATCGGGTTGTCGGGCACCGGCAAGACGACGACGACGTTCACGAGGCAGAACGACTCGAAGCCAGTGCAGGACGACTTCATCGCATTGATGCCGGGCGGCAAGGTCTACGGAACCGAGAACGGCTGCTTCGCGAAAACCTACGCGCTGAGCCCCGAATACGAGCCGACGATCCACGCGGCGGTCACCTCGCCGGGCTCGTACCTCGAGAACGTGAGCCAGAAGAACGGCGGCCTCGACTTCTTCGACGAGAGCTTCACCGCGAACGGCCGCGCGGTGTTCTCGATGGAGAAGCTGGGCTGGTACAAGGACGCGCGCGAGATAGGACGCGTCGAGTCGCTGCTGATCCTCAACCGCAACAACAACATCATCCCCGCTGTCGCGCGTCTCCCGCGTGAAGCGGCCGCCGCGTACTTCATGCTCGGCGAGACGATGGGAACGTCTGCCGGCGGCAAAGACGAGGCGGGCAAGGCGTTGCGCGTTCCGGGAACGAACCCCTTCTTCCCCATGCCGCACGCGAACCAAGGGAACCGCTTCTTCGAATTGCTCGCCACGGCACCGATGGACATCTACCTCATGAACACCGGATGGATCGGCGGCGGCGGCGGCGACCCGAACTCTAAGAAGGTCTCGATCCCTGTTTCGTCGGCAGTCGTCAAGGCGATCGCCGACGGAACGATCACGTGGGAGCGCGACCCAGACTTCGGCTACGAGATCGCAACGAGCGTGCCCGGTATCGACGACGAAGAATTCCTTCAGCCGCGCAAGCTGTACGAGCGCCAGGGTCGTGCGAACGAGTACGCCGGCGAGGTCGCGCGTCTCAAGGGAGAGCGCACCGCATTCCTCGGCCAGTTCGCCGGGCTCGAGCCGGAGATCATCGCAGCGATCAACTAGGACGCGCGCCTCTCCCGAAGCGCCGCGACGACCTCCTCGTCCGAAACCTGGTCGAAGTTGTCGTACCACTGCCCTACCGCGAGGAAGCGCTGGGGGGACGCCAAGATGACGATGCGATCCGCCTCGCTTTCGAACTCGTTCGCGGCGGCCTCCGGCGCAACGGGTACCGCCAATGCGACCGGCTTGGCCCCCTGGCCGCGGAGCCAGCGCAGAGCGGCGCGCGCCGTGCTCCCGGTCGCGATCCCGTCGTCGACCACGACCACCGTCCGATCTCGGACCTCTGGGAACGGCTCCTCGCCGCGGTAGATCTTGAGCCGGCGTTGGATCTCTCTCAGCTGCTCAGCTGCTTCACGTTCGAGGTAGTCGTCTGTGACGTTCGGAAGCGCGCGCAACACGTCCTTATCCAGCGTGATCGCTCCGTTGGGACCGATCGCGCCGACGGCGAGCTCCGGGTTGTGCGGCGCACCCAGCTTTCGGACCACGAGGACGTCGAGCGATAGCTGAAGCTCGTCGGCCGTTGCGCGCGCGACGATGACGCCGCCGCGCGGGATGCCGAGGATCAACGCGTTGCGCGGAAGCTCACCAAGTGCGCGCGCAAGCTTCCTGCCCGCGTCCTCTCGATCGAAGAACATGGTGTCTCATCGTCACTTCTACCGCGTCATCGCATCCGGTTGCCACCTCTGGACCCCCGTGTAGAATGCGGCGCATGGCGGCCAAGGGCAGTTCTGGAACAACTGGAGGAGGTGGCTCGGTGGTCCACGCGTACATCCTGATCCAGACCGAAGTCGGCAAGGCAGCAGCAGTTGCGAAGGCTGCAGCGGGAATCAAAGGCGTGCTCTCGGCGGAAGACGTGACCGGGCCGTACGACGTGATCGTGCGAGCTGAAGCGAAGAACGTCGACGATCTCGGCAAGCTCGTCGTTGCACGCATCCAGGGCGTCGAAGGGATCACGCGCACGCTGACGTGCCCCGTCGTCCACCTGTAAGCGATAAGTCGATCAGAAGGCGGGCCATCTCCCCTGATCGGGGAGCCCGCCTTCTTCTATTCCACCGGTTGCACCTCGAAGCCCGCGTCCCGTAGCGCGCGCACTGCTTCGTCGCGGTGAGCTTGATCGCGCGTCTCCAGCGTCATCGTCACCGCGACCTTATCGACCCCGAGCTTCAACCCAAGGCGATGGTGCTCGACATCCAACACGTTCAGCCCCAGGCGAGCGACCGCTTCGGTGAGATGCGCGAGCTCGCCGGGATGATCGACGACGATGATCCGAAGCACCAGGTACCGCCCCGCGGCGGTGAGCCCATGCTCGATAAGCCGGATCAGCAGGATCGGATCGACGTTGCCGCCCGAGATGATCGCAACAACGGGACCGTCCCCCGGCACCTTGCCCGACAGGATGGCCGCGAGACTCGCGGCGCCCGCCGGCTCGACGACGGCCTTCACGCGTTCGAGCAACAGGATCATCGCCCGGCTGATCTCATCGTCGGTAACGGTGACCACATCGTCGACCCGCGCTTGGACGTGAGCGAGCGTCAGCTCGGACGGAGCTTTTACTGCGATGCCGTCTGCGATGGTGGAGATGCTGTCGAGCCGAACGAGCTTGCCTCTATCCAGCGACGCCCGCATCGCAGCAGCGCCGGCTGCTTCCACGCCGATCACGGGTGCGTTCGGATGAGCAGCCTTCATCGCCGTAGCGACGCCGGATATCAAACCGCCGCCACCTACCGGCACGACGACGGTTGCGCCGCCTTGTATCTCGTCGGCGATCTCCGCGCCAACCGTCCCTTGACCGGCGATGATCAACGGATCGTCGAAGGGATGGACGAGCTCGGCACCCGCCGTCTTCGCGTACGACTTCGCAAGCGCGATGGCATCGTCGACCGTCGCACCCTCGAGATGAACCGTCGCGCCGTCCGCGCGCGTTGCTTGCACCTTCGGCAACGCTGCCGTTGCAGGCATGAAGATCGTCGCCCGGTGTCCCGCCAATCGAGCCGCGCGCGCGACACCTTGCGCGTGATTGCCGGCTGAGGCTGCGACGACCTCGCAAGCGCGCTCGAGCTGCGAGAGCTTGTTGTACGCGCCGCGGATCTTGTAGGAACCGGTTCGCTGGCGGTGCTCGGGCTTGAGCCATATCTCGCGCCCTGCGAGCTCGGACAACGACGCCGACACTTCCAGGGGAGTCGGCACGAGCACACCGACGAGACGCTCTTGCGCTTTGAGTATGTCGCTGTGATCGATCACCGTGGCTCCATCATTTCGGATGGCGCTCGAACGCAAGCTCGATGAGCCGGTCGATCAGCTTCGCGTAGGGGATGCCGCTCGCCTCCCACAGCTTCGGATACATCGAGATCGGCGTGAACCCGGGGATCGTGTTGATCTCGTTCAGCAGGACCTGCTCGCCGTCCCAGAAGAAATCGACGCGCGCCATGCCTGCGCACCCGATCGCTTTGAAAGCCTGCACGGCGTAACGGCGGATCAGATCGGCGACGTCGTCGGGAACGGGGGCCGGGATGAGCAGCTTGCTCCCCTCGATCAAGTACTTGGCCTCGTAGTCGTAGAACTCGTGCGCCGGCACGACTTCGCCGACGACCGATGCCTCGGGCTCGTCGTTGCCGAGAACCGCGCACTCGAGCTCGCGCGCATCGATCGCTTCCTCGACGAGGATGGTGCGATCGTGGTCGAGCGCGCGCTCGATGCCGCGCTGCAATTCCATCGGCGTGCGGCATTTCGAAACGCCGACGCTCGAACCGAGGTTCGCCGGCTTCACGAACACGGGCAGCCCGAACGCGTCTTGCGCGCGCCGTAGCACCGCCTGTGGGTCGCGCGCGAACTCCGCGTCCGTGACTGCGACCCACGGAGTGACGGGGATA
>DATGHY010000317.1:0-4045 GCA_035307625.1 Actinomycetota bacterium | reverse complement strand
GCGACCGTGGGCGAGCAAGCCTGGCCCGTTCCACGGTTCTCGACCCTGCCGCCGACGAAGGATGCGCGCGGCAACGTCGCCGCGCTGCCGCACTACGCGGGGTTCTCTGTCGATGGCGTCACGAAACGCCAGTCCGCCAAGGAGATCGTGGACGAGTTGTTGAGCGGGATCTAGCCGGCGAACCAATCCACGAGCAGCTTCGATACGTCGTCCGGCTTCTCGCGATGGAGGAAATGGCCGGTCCCTTCGACGGTAACGACCTCCATCGGGCCGGTGAAGAAGGGCGCTTGCGCTTGCGCGTTCCGGCCGTTCGGGTCTTCCGAGCCGACGATCGTGAGCGTCGGCACCGCGGTCGGACCGTTGAGCGCGCCTTGCTGATCGGCGAGCGCCGGGTCACCGGGCATCGTTCCCATCGCGGCCCGGTAGTAAGCGATCGATGCTTCAAGCGCACCGGGGTGGGCGAGCGCGCGCTTAACCGCCGCGCGATGCTCGGGCTCGTCGAGCTTCGGCGCCCACAGCTTCCATAGGAAGTCGATCATCGCCATATCGTTCGCGCGCAACGCTTCCTCCGCGAGGCCTTGCATCTGGAAGAACCAGAAGTGGAAGACGCCCATGATGTGTGCGGGGTTGGCCAGGATGTTCATGAACATCGAGAGCGGGTGCGGGATCGCGAGCATCGCGACACGCTTGAAGTGCTCGGGATGCGCAGCAACGGTTCGGTAGCCGGTCGCCGCGCCCCAGTCGTGTCCGGCGTAATAGACGGGCTCGCCGGCCAGCTCATCGATCAAGCCGATGATGTCGTTGGCGAGGGTGGCGGCGTCGTAGTAGCCATTCGCCGGAACCTCGGTGGGCGGGTAGCCGCGCGAGTTCGGCGCGACCGCGCGATACCCAGCTGCAGCGAGCGCATGCATCTGCGCGTCCCACGTCTGCGCGATGTCCGGATATCCGTGCAACAGCAGGACCACGGGGCCGTCGCCCTCTTCGATGTAGGCGAACTCGATGCCGTTCGCCCGCACGGTGCCCTCGCGCATGGGCCGGACGATACCCCAAACAGCCTCGAAAACGCACGCCTATACTGCCCGCATGAGCGACTTCAGCTGGGCCGACACGCTCGCGGCGCTGGTGCGCGGCGAAGATCTTGACGAGCATGCCGCGGCCGCCGCGATGCGGTCGATCATGTCCGGCGAGGCGACGCCCGGCCAGATCGGTGGCTTCTTGATCGCGCTGCGCGCGAAAGGTGAGACGGTCGATGAGATCACCGGCCTGGCGCGCGTGATGCGCGAGTTCTCGCTCAAGGTGCCGGTCACCGAGCCGGTGATCGACACGTGTGGTACCGGTGGCGACCGCGCAGGAACAGCGAACATCTCCACGATGGCGGCGCTCGCCGTCGCCGGCGCGGGCGTGAAGGTTGCAAAGCACGGGAATCGAGCCCAGTCGTCGAAATGCGGCTCGGCTGATCTGCTGGAGGCGCTCGGCGTTGCGATCGACCTGGCGCCGGAGGGCGTTGCGGCGTGCATCGACGAAGCGGGGATCGGCTTCTGCTTCGCGCCGGCGTTCCATCCATCGATGCGTCATGCGGGCCCGGTCCGCAAAGACCTCGGAGTGCCGACGGTGTTCAACTTCCTCGGGCCCCTTACGAATCCCGCCGGCGCGACACGGCAGACGATCGGTGTGTCCGACGCGGGCATGGCGCCGAAGATGGCGGAAGCCGTGAGCCGGCTCGGCTCGGAGCGCGCGATGCTGTTCCGCGGGGACGACGGTCTCGACGAGCTCAGCACGACGACGACGTCCGCTGTGTGGGACGTGGACGGGGGAGTGACGCAGTCGTCCTTCGATCCTGCGTCGTTGGGGCTGAAGCAAGCGAAGGCGTCGGACCTGTCGGGCGGCTCGGCGGAAGAGAACGCGCGCCTCTGCATGGACGTCCTCGGCGGAGGCCACGGCCCGTTGCACGACGCGGTTGCGTTGAACGCAGGCGCCGCGTTGCTCGTGGCGGGTGTCGCAGCCGACCTCTCTGATGGCTTGGCGCGCGCGCGCGAATCACTCGATTCCGGCGTTGCGGCGAAAGCGCTGGGGACGATGCGCGAGACCTCGCAGCGTCACCGCCCCTTTTAGCGCGTCGACACGCCCCCGTCGACGGGGATCACTGCGCCTGTGAGGTATGAGCCCGCGCGCGACGCGAGGAAGATCGTCGCACCGGCGACGTCGTCTGGCTGGCCGACGCGTCCGAGCGGTATGCCGCCGCCGAGCTGATCGGCGCCCATCTGCTCGAAGATGAAGTTCGTCATCTTGCTGGGGAACAAGCCGGGCGCGATCGCGTTCACCGTGATGTTGTCTTTGTTCAGGGAGTGCGCCATGTGGCGAGTCAGCATGTGCACCGCGGCCTTGCTCGCGGAATACGCGTAATTCTCGAAGTACGGAACTCGGATGCCGTCGATCGATCCGATGTTGACGACGCGCGCGGGATCATCCGACGTCGCGGCCTTGCGCAGCAGCGGCAAGCACTTCACCGTAAGGTGGAAGATCGCTTTCACGTTCACGGCCCAGATCTTGTCGAAGGCTTCGTCCGGGTACTCCTCGATAGGCGCGCCCCACGTTGCGCCGGCGTTGTTCACCAAGATGTTCAATGCAGGCTCTCGTTCGGCGAGACGTGTCGCGAGGTGGTCGAGGCCTTCCGTCGTGCCCAGGTCGGCGGGGATGGAGAAACACTCGCCCGTCTTGCTCAGCTCGGCCGCGACCTCGTCGCAGACGCCGGCTTTCCGGGACGAGATGTAGACGCGCGCGCCCGCCTCAACCAGTCCGCGCGCGATCATCAAGCCGATCCCGCGCGAGCCGCCGGTGACGACGGCGGTCTTGCCTTTGACGGAGAAAAGATCCGACACGAAGTTGGCCCCCTATGAGGGGGCCAACCTATCGCGCGGGAAGCGTGAAGGAGAAGCCGGTCAGCTCAAGGCGCACCGGGTGGTGACGGCCACCGGATCGTGATCCGTCGCACAGATCTGGTCTCCGCGCGCCGGCGGCGTGCCGTTGTTCGGCGGCGTCGATGAGCAGCACGTGCCATCGAACAACCCTTGAACGAACTCGATGTCGAGGAACCGTGCGTTGTCGTTCCCTGAAAGGTTCCAGTCCCAGATTTTTACGAAGGCGACACCGGCCAGATCGAACTGTCCGTTCGCGCCCGAGCCGCTGATATTGCTCGCCAAGATGATCGGTATGGGCAACGGCTGGCAGTTGCTGTTGGTACCGGTCGTGCAGCCCCCCGGGTTCGACGGGTTCTGCAAGTACTGCATCGCACTGTTGATCGCGCTGCTGTTCTTCTTACCGGTGTCGCCGTTGCAACCCTGCGTCCCCGGAGCGAGCGTGTCGCAATCGGTATTTGTGATGTCGACGCTGTTCCCGAAATAGCCGTTCTGGAGCCACGTCGCGAGATCGCCGTCGTTCTGGTTCGTGCAGTTGCCTTGGCAGTTGAGTGGTGGGGAGTGGGATCCGCCGTAGTTGTTCAAGTCGACCCAGCCGAAGTTACCCGAGGCGGAGCCGCCGTTGCAGTCACTGGTGAACGCGATGTGGTGGACGACACCGCGCGTGGCGTTGGTCGGGCCGCGTCCCACGCTCATCGCGTAGTCCGTCGAGTTGTCGGGGGCCCAGTAGTTGTTGGGGAAGGAAGCCGGCACGTGTTGCTCTTGACCGCCCGAGGGCGGCGTCGTGTTCCCGAGCCCGTCCTTCACTTCCGACGCGGTCAAACACAGTGCGATTGGACGAAGACCGGTGGGTTGTGTCACGAATCCCCACTTGACCGCCGATTGCGAGAACGCGGCGCTGGACCCGATCCCGAGCGCGCCGGAGAAGATCGCGCCGGATCGCTTGTACGAGGAGACGATCACAACGCCGCTCTGGCCGTTGTTCGTGCTTGAGAGGCTGCAGTTCGAGTTGAAGGTATTGCCCGCGTTCGACGTCAGGATCGTCGACCACGCCGATGTGCACGCGCCGTTGTAGGACGACGAGTTCAACGCGAAGATGCGCGCCTGGCTGAGTGCAGACGCGTCGGTCG
>DATGHY010000316.1:0-11025 GCA_035307625.1 Actinomycetota bacterium | reverse complement strand
CGATATTGCATTCCCGCCTTGAACGAGAGGCGGGTGGGCGTATCGCGAGCCCGACGGGCTAGCTGTTTCGCGCCGAGCTGCGCGCGCGGTTTTCGGCTGCGCGCGCCTTCGCGATCTTCTTGACCAAGGTCAACGGGAGCGGCTTCTCGACCGTGAACCGGATCGTTCCCTCTTTGGCGTCGAAGGGTTTCAGCTCCGCGGCGAAATTCCGCACCACGCTCTTGCTGCCCGGGAAAAGGCTCAGGTGATCCTTCATGGCTCCGTAGTAGAGAAGGTTGCCGTGGTACGTGAACGCAGGCATGCCGTAGCTGATCTTCTCGCCCGCCTCGGGGACGACGGAAAGCACCGCAGCGCGGATCTTCTTCAGAATCGCACGCTCTTTCGGCGGCACATCCGCCAGATAAGCTGCTACCGAGGCGTACTTCTTCATCGCGGCCATCGCCACTCTCCGAAGGCTCTTACCACGAGACGATACGGCCCTCCCGAACTCATCTGTCCGGGAGGGCTGCTCCCCTGGTATGATTCTGGCGAGTTCGAGGTTCTGCGATTGGTCTGGCCGCGGATGACCCCGCGGCCGTTCTCTTTCCTGATCCACGTCTCGCAGCCGCCGAAAGGCGGTGGACCAAGAGAGCGGCACATGCCGCAAAGGAAGGAGGCAACACCATGCGCGGAACCGTTAAGTGGTTCAGCGACCAGAAAGGCTTCGGCTTTATCTCCCGTGAGGACGGCGAGGACGTTTTCGTCCACTTCTCCGGGATCGCCGCTGAGGGCTACCGTTCGTTGAGCGAAGGCCAAGCGGTGGAGTTCGACGTGACGCAGGGCCAGAAGGGCCCGCAGGCGACGAACGTTCGCCCGGTCTAACCAACCCGAAGCATGAAGGGGCCGCGTTCGCGCGGCCTCTTCGCTTTATGCGCCGGTTGTTATGCGCAAGCGCAGCTGCTCGGCGGTCAAGGCCGCCGGCCTTGTCGTCGTCATGAAGTTGAGCAGCTCGTCGGCGAAGCGCTGCGGATCGTGGCAGTGCGGGTAGTGGCCTGCGCCTGGGTAGATGTGCAGTCGGCTGCCGGGCATCGCTTCGTGGGCCTCGTATGCGTGCGTCACGGGGATGATCGGGTCTCGGTCGCCCCAGGCGATCATCGCCGGCATGTCTTGGGTCAGATAAAGGCGGTCGCGCGCGCTCACGCGTTGCCCGCCGACGTCGATAACCGCGCGCAATGTGTGCAGAAAGGCAGCACGGGTCTCGTTGTCACCGAGCGCGCTGTAGCTGCGCATGATCTCGACGAGACCGGGAGCTGGGTGGAGACCGATCTTGCCGAGCCACGCTGCAACCGACACGCTCGCGTTGCGCAATCCCGTCGCGGTCCCGACCGCCAACGCATACTCCGCGCCGGGAAGGCTGAGCGCGCGGAGAAGTGTGTTCACTTCACGCCCGAGGCCTCCCGATGCGACGAGCACAAGCCGCTCGGTCCGTTCTGGGAACTGATACGCGAACTGCATCGCGACGCCGCCGCCCAACGAGTGGCCGACGATCGTCGCGCGCTCGTGCCCGAGAGCGACGAGAACGTCGCGGACGCCGGTCGCGAGGGCGCCCAGCGAGTAGTCGCCCTTGGGCTTGGCCGACGTGCCGTGCCCGAGCATGTCCGGTGCGACGACGGTGGCGTGCTTCGCGAGCAGAGGGAGAACCGGCTCCCAGGTTTCCGAGCTCCCGGCCATGCCGTGGATGAGCACGACGACCGGACCTTCGCCGGCGGTTCGATATCCGATCGAGCTGCCGTGCAGCGTCAGCGCGCGCGCTTCCATCGATCCCCCTGCCCGAGGTTACGTTGGCGTAGGTTACGGTCCCGTAGGAAGAGAGTCAAGGAGGCTCCGGCAGCCGGCCGATTTGCACCCCACCCCTGGCCTGGCTATGTTTGCAATGCAATCACAGTAGAAACCTTGTAATCCCAAGGCAGCCATCGACCGGGGGTTGTTCGTTGACGAACCTTGTGCGCGGCGCGCTCTCCAGAACCGCCCTTCTTCTCGCCCTCGGCCTTGTCGCAGCGGCGTGCTCGTCGACAGCCGCGTCCTCTTCGGGAGGAAAAGTCGAGCTCCGGCTCGGCTACTTCCCGAACCTGACCCACGCGACTGCGATCGTCGGCGTCAGCCAAGGCATCTTCGCCAAGAATCTCGGCGCCAATGTGACTTTGAAGACGAGTACTTTCAATGCGGGACCTGCAGAAGTGACTGCGTTGCTGTCGGGCGCGCTGGACGCCGGATACCTCGGGCCGAACCCGGCGATCAACGCCTACAGCAAGACCAACGGGCAAGGCATCCGGATCATCTCGGGTGCAACGTCGGGCGGCGCATTCTTTGTCGTGAAGCCTTCTATCGAGACCGCCGCGGATCTGAAGGGTAAGCGCGTTGCCGCGCCGCAACTCGGCAACACTCAAGACGTCGCATTGCGCAATTGGCTCAATTCGAAAGGCTTGAAGACGACGACCACGGGCGGTGGCGACGTTAAGGTCGTTGACCAGGACAACGCAACGACTCTCCAGACGTTCGAGCAAGGGCTGATCGTCGGTGCCTGGGTGCCCGAGCCGTGGGCCACCCGGTTGATCGTCGAAGGCGGAGGGCACGCCCTCGTCGATGAGCGGACCCTGTGGCCCGAAGGCAAGTTCGTTACGACACAGCTGGTCGTTCGGACCGCGTTCCTGCAGCAACACGCCGACGTCGTAGAAAACCTGCTCAAGGGTCAGGTCGAAGCCAACGCATTTGTGAACAACGACCCCGCACAGGCGCAGCAGATCGCGTCCGATGGGATCGAGAAGATCACTGGGAAGACCCTCAAGCCCGCCGAGCTGACGGCCGCATGGAAGAACCTGACCTTCACGAACGACCCGATCGCATCTTCGCTTCGTACGAACGCAGCGGCGTCGCTGGCGCTCGGGTTCATCAAGTCGTCAGACATCGCGAACATCTATGATTTGACCCTCCTAAACAAGGTGCTCACATCACAAGGAAAGCAGACGATCAGCACGGCATGAGCCTTCGACCTCGCACGCGCGAGATCATCGAGCCGGACCCCGACATCCATGTAGGGTCCGGCTCAGCCGTTTCCTTGTCTTCCGTCTCGAAGGTGTACGGAAACGGCAAAGATGCTGTGCATGCCGTCGAGAATGTTTCCCTCGACCTCGAGTTCGGAGAGTTCCTGTGCTTGGTTGGTGCCTCGGGGTGCGGTAAGTCGACCCTGCTCAACATCCTTGCCGGACTGGATAAACCGACAACGGGAACGATCGAGGTGCGCGGCGGCCGCCCGACGCTGATCTTCCAAGAGCCGGCGCTGTTTCCGTGGCTCAGTGTTGAGAAGAACATCGATCTCGCGCTGAAGCTGCGCAAGATCGAGCGCCGCGACCGCGACCAAGTCGTGGCGTCGCTTCTCGAGATGGTTCACCTGACCGGCTTCGGCAAGAAGCAGCCGCACGAGCTGTCGGGCGGGATGCGTCAGCGTGTGGCGATCGCACGCGCATTGGCTCAACAGGCCGAGATCCTGTTGATGGACGAGCCGTTCGGAGCCCTCGATGCGATGACGCGCGACCTGCTGCACGACGAGGTCGAGCGACTCTGGCAAGACACTGGATTCTCGATCGTGTTCGTCACGCACAACGTGCGCGAAGCTGTGCGGCTGGCCGACCGCGTGATCCTGTTGTCGAGCAGGCCGGGTAGGATCGCCGCGGAGTTCCCCGTCGAAATCCCGCGTCCTCGACGCATCGAATCTCCGGAAGTCGGAGCCCTCGCGACGGAGATCACCGCGCGTCTTCGTGAAGAGGTGAAGCATCATGGCGTACAGGCCTGAGCCGGCGCCGTTCGAGGAAGAGCTCGCCGGACTCGACGCTCTGGAGGCGAAGGCGCGGCAGGCCGAGAGCAGGGCCCGCCGGTTCTGGAGCGCGACGTGGCCGAAGGTGGTTGCGGTGGCCATCGTGCTTCTCTTATGGCAGTCGCTCGTGTGGCTGCACTTCCGGCCGTTCGTTCTCAAGGGGCCAGTCGAGGTTTTCAAAAACTTGTGGGACAACATCTCCAACGGCCAGCTGCCACCTGCGGTTGGCGTGACCCTTGAGCGAGCTTTGATCGGCTACTCGATCGCGCTTCTTATCGGAGTTTCGGTGGGGATGGCGGTTGCACGCGTCCCTGTTCTGCGCGCCGGTGTCGGTTCCTTGATAACCGGCTTGCAGACGATGCCCTCTGTCGCATGGTTCCCGCTTGCGATCGCGATCTTCCAACTCGGCGAGTGGGCGATCCTTTCGGTCGTCATCCTCGGCGCCGCGCCGGCGATAGCCAACGGCTTGATCTCGGGAATCGATAATGTCCCTCCGTTGCTGCTGCGCGCAGGCCGAGTGCTCGGCGCGCGCGGTGTGAAGTCGTACCGTCACGTGATCCTCCCCGCCGCGTTCCCAACGTTCTTCGCGGGCATGAAGCAGGGTTGGGCGTTCGCGTGGCGCAGCTTGATGGCTGGTGAGTTGATCGTGAGCTTGGGTCGGCCGAGTCTCGGGCTCTTCTTGGAGAACTCGAGCAGTAACGCCGACTACGCGGGCCTCCAAGCTGCGATGCTCGTCATCCTCATCATCGGGATCCTGGTCGACTCCCTGTTCTTCGGTGTCATCGAGCGGCGCGTTCGCCGTCGGTGGGGCCTCGTAGAGACCGTTTCATAGGCATTCTGAGGGTTCCCTCGACCGAACCCTGGCGCTAGTCTTCGGACGTTCGCTGGGAGGGCGGGGGAATGACCTGTCAGAACTGCGGTGCCGAGAATCGCGCCGATGCCAAATTCTGTAACGAGTGCGGCGCAAAGCTTGCGCTTGTGTGTCCCAACGGACACCCGGTCAACGCAGGCGCCAAGTTCTGCGATGAGTGCGGCGCACCGTTGCGCGCGCAGCCTGCGCCGGTGGAGGCCCGCCCGGTTGTCGCCCCTTCGCCGGCTTCGGAACGCCGGCTCGTCTCGGTCCTGTTCGCAGACCTCGTCGGCTTCACAACGTTGTCGGAAAGCCGCGACGCCGAAGAAGTTCGCGAGCTTCTCTCACGATACTTCGACACGTGTCGCCGCTTGATCACCCGCTACGGGGGCACCGTCGAGAAGTTCATCGGCGATGCGGTGATGGCCGTCTGGGGGACTCCGATCGCGCGCGAAGACGACGCCGAGCGTGCCGTTCGTGCTGCATTGGAATTGGTCGATGCCGTGACTGCGCTTGGCGCGGAGGTCGGCGCGCCGGACCTGCGCGCGCGCGCAGGCGTGCTCACTGGCGAAGCCGCGGTAACGATCGGCGCCACTGCCGAAGGCATGGTTGCCGGAGATCTGGTCAACACCGCGTCTCGCATCCAGTCCGCCGCACAGCCGGGGAGCGTCTTTGTCGGAGAAGGGACGCGGCGGTCGACGGACGCTGGGATCTTGTACGAGGCCGCCGGCACGCACGAGCTCAAGGGGAAAGCTGAACCGATTCCGCTGTGGCGCGCGGTTCGTGTGATCGCCGGGATGGGCGGCGCATTCAAGCCGACGGGACTCGAGCCGCCCTTCGTCGGGCGCGATCGAGAGCTCCGTCAGGTGAAGGAGCTTTTCCACGCGTCGATCGATGACAACAAGGCGCACCTCGTCTCGGTCGTGGGGATCGGCGGCATCGGCAAGTCGCGTCTCGCGTGGGAGTTCTTCAAGTACATCGAAGGGCTGCTCGATCTGATCCGTTGGCATCGCGGCAGGTGCTTGTCGTACGGGGAAGGCGTGACGTATTGGGCGCTCGCTGAGATGGTCCGGATGCGCGCGCGCATCGTCGAAGGAGAAGAGTCATCCGAGGCGCTGGCCAAGCTGCACGCGTCCGTTGAGGAGATCCTTACGGATCCCGAAGAGCGGAAGTGGGTCGAGCCCCGGCTCGCGCACTTGCTTGGACTCGAGGAGCGTGTTGCGCGCGACTCAGAAGACCTCTTCGCGGCGTGGCGCGTCTTCTTCGAGCGGCTTTCGGAGCAGCACCCCGTCGTCATGGTGTTCGAGGACATGCAGTGGGCGGACGAATCACTCGTGGACTTCATCGAATATCTGACCAACTGGTCGCGCAGCCACCCCATCTATGTCGTGACGATGGGCCGGCCGGAGTTCCTCGAACGGCATCCTGAGTGGGGCGCGGGGAAGCGGGCATTCACGTCGCTGTATCTCGAACCCCTTGCTCCGTCTGCGATGGAAGAGTTGCTGGACGGTGTTGTACCCGGCCTGCCCGCGGAAGTGCGAACAAAGATCCTTGACCGGGCGGAAGGCATCCCCTTGTACGCGGTCGAGACGGTTCGGATGTTGCTGGACCGTGGGCTGCTCGAAGCGGATGACAACACATACCGGATGACGGGATCGATCGAAACACTCGAGGTCCCCGAGACCTTGCACGCACTCATCGCCGCACGCCTCGACGGTTTGACCGAACAGGAGCGCCGTGCGATCCAGGATGCCTCGGTCCTCGGCAAGACATTCACTAAGGATTCCCTTGCAGCTTTGACCGGTCTCACTACCGATGAGGCCGAGTCGTTGCTGGAATCGCTGGTGCGAAAAGAGGTTCTCGCCGTTCAGGTCGATTTCCGGTCGCCCGAACGAGGCCAGTACGGGTTCCTCCAAGACCTCGTGCGCCGCATCGCGTACGAGACGATGTCGCGGAAGGAGCGCAAGGCGCGCCACATCGCCGCTGCCGAGCTGCTCGAGCAGAGCTGGGGAAAGGAAGACGAGGAGATCGTCGAAGTCGTGGCATCGCATTACCTGGACGCATATCTGGCCGTTCCCGACGCACCCGATGTTCCTGAGATCAAAGCGAAAGCGCGTGCAGCCTTAGTTCAAGCGGGAAAACGCGCGGCGTCCCTCGCCGCAGCTGTAGAAGGGCTCCGGTACTACGAGCAGGCGATCGAGCTGGCCGACGACGAGATCGACCTGGCTCCGCTGCACGAGCAGGCCGGCAACATGGCGTTCCTCGACGGCAAGATCGAGAGAGCGCGAGAACATCTTCAGGCCGCGCGCGAGCGCTTCGAGCACAGTGGTGACTTACGATCGGCTGCTCGAGTGTCCGCTCAGTACGGCCCCGTCATGTTGCTCGAAGGCCACCTTGAAGAAGCGATCGAGCTGATGGAGCACGCGCTCGCCGTGCTTTCCGGAGAGGAACCCGATGAAGCGACTGCGATGCTCGCCGCGCAGCTCGGGCGCATCTTGTTCTTCAACGGGAGACGGGCTGATGCTGCCCTTCGGATCGAGCAAGCGCTCACCATAGGCGAGACGCTCCAGCTTCCCGCCGTTCTTTCTGAAGCCATGAACACCAAGGCGTTGGTCCTCCAGGCATCTGCCAGGGTGGAAGAGTCGACGCTGCTTATCAAGAGGGCTCTCGACATCGCACTCGAGAACAACCTCGGCGAGCCGGCGCTCCGCGCGTACAACAACCTCGGTGCGTTCCTCGAGATGCAAGACCAGTATCAAGAGACCCTGGATCTATCGAGCGAGGGTCTCGACTTTGCGCGGAAACAGGGGAGCCGGCTGTGGGAAGAGGGACTGCTGTGGGGGAGGCAAACCGAGCTTGTTCTCCTCGGCAGGTGGGACGAGGCCTTGGCAGATGCCGAGGAAGCACGCGGGACTCCCGGCGAGGGGAGCTGGTACGCCGGACCTGAAACGATGTGCATCTCGACGGTGTTGGCGGCACGCGGACAGATCCAGGATGCCCGAAACGCACTCACCAAGAACGATCAATCACAGAGCGAAGATGTCCAAACGCGCGCGGCCTGGCACGCGAGGAACGCGAACGTCGCTCGTGCCGAGGGCGACCTCCTCAGCTCGCTGGAATCGGCGATGATCGCATTCGACTCTCGAGCCGACCTTGGCCCCGCAGCCCCGATGACGAAGGAAGGTTTCGTTGAAGCCTGCGAAACGGCGGTGGCGATGGCGGACCTCGGCAAGGTCCAGGAGCTTCTTGCGGTCGTCCGGGCGTGGCGTCCCGGTGAAATCACGCCCTACATGCGCGCGCAGGCCGAGCGTTTCGGCGCGCTCCTTGACGCTGCGGAGGGGAACGATCCATCTGCGGCGATGCGCTCATGCATCCAAGAACTCCGCGGCTTATCGCTACCCTTCTGGACGGCTGTCGCCTCGACGGAGCTTGCGGAGTGGTTCCTCGAGCAAGGGCGGAATGCCGAAGCGGTGCCGCTGATCGAAGAGGCGCGCGCGACGTTCGAGCAGCTGCGCGCGGCACCCTGGCTGGACCGACTCGATCGCTCCGGCGCTCTCGAAGCGCTGGCCCAGGCGACGTGAGAGGGAACCCTTCCGCGCGCAGGCCACGGACGGTACTGTGCTGCTAGTGATGGGTAGGGGGCTGCGTGGATTGTCCTAGTTGCGGCGCAGAAAACAGAGCCGGCGCAAAGTTCTGCAAGGTTTGCGGGACTTCGCTCTCGCTTGTGTGCCCCAACGGCCATCCGGTCGAGGCTGGGGCGCAGTTCTGCGATGAGTGTGGCGCGGCGGTGCGCCCGCCTGCGCGTGCGACTCAGGCTGCCGTTGCTTCGTCGGCCCCGGTGTCGGCGGCGGCTCCCGTTCCGTCCGGTGAGCGACGTCTCGTCTCCGTGCTCTTCGCCGACCTCGTCGGCTTCACCACGCTTTCCGAGAGCCGTGACGTCGAAGAGGTGCGCGAGCTCCTCTCCCGCTACTTCGACACGTGCCGCCGCTTGATCACCCGTTACGGCGGCACGGTCGAGAAGTTCATCGGCGATGCGGTCATGGCGGTATGGGGAACGCCCGTCGCGCGCGAAGACGATGCAGAGCGCGCCGTGCGCGCGGCGCTGGAGCTGGTCGATGCGGTCTCTGCGATGGGCTCATCGGTGGGCGCGCCCGATCTGCGTGCGCGCGCAGGCGTGCTCACCGGCGAAGCCGCCGTGATGATCGGTGGCACGACCGAGGGGATGGTCGCCGGCGATCTAGTTAACACGGCGTCGCGGGTCCAGTCGGCCGCGCAGCCCGGAACCGTTTTCGTCGGCGAATCGACCCGGCGCTCTAGCGACGCCTCCATCGTGTACGAGCAAGCCGGCACACACACGCTGAAGGGCAAAGCCGAGCCGATGGAGCTGTGGCGCGCGGTGCGGGTCATCGCCGGCATCGGCGGCAACTACAAGCCCACGGGACTCGAGCCGCCGTTCGTCGGGCGCGACCGCGAGCTCCGCCAAGTGAAGGATTTGTTCCACAGCGCGATCGAGGACAAGAAAGCGCATCTCGTGTCCGTGATCGGAATCGCCGGGATCGGCAAGTCGCGCTTGGCATGGGAGTTCTTCAAATACATCGATGGGCAGGCGGACCTGATCTTTTGGCACCGCGGCCGATGCCTGTCGTACGGCGAGGGTGTCAGCTATTGGGCTCTCGCCGAGATGGTGCGTATGCGCGCGGAGATCGTCGAAGGCGAAGATCAAATGTCCGCTTCGGCGAAGCTTCGCACGGCGGTCGAGCAGTACGTGTCGGATGCGGACGAACGGAAGTGGATCGAGCCGCGCCTCGCCCACCTGTTGGGACTCGAGGAGCGGGCCGCGCGCGACTCCGAAGACCTGTTCGCAGCGTGGCGTGTGTTCTTCGAGCGGCTTGCCGAGGAGAGCCCCGTGGTCATGGTCTTCGAGGACATGCAATGGGCGGACTCTGGGCTCATCGAGTTCATCGAGTATCTGACGAATTGGTCGCGCAGCTACCCAATCTTCGTCGTCACGTCGGGCCGGCCGGAGTTCATCGAGCGGCATCCCGAATGGGGCGCGGCCAAGCGCGCGTTCACGTCGTTGTACCTCGAGCCGCTCCCGCGCGACGTGATGCAGGAGATGCTCGACGGGTTGGTCCCCGGCCTCGGCGACGAAGTGCGGAGCAAGATCCTCGATCGTGCGGAGGGCGTGCCGCTGTATGCGGTCGAGACCGTCCGTATGCTGCTCGACAAGGGCCTGCTGCAGGCGCAGGACAATGCGTATCGCGTCACCGGCCCCATCGAAACGCTCGAGGTACCGGAAACACTCCACGCGCTGATCGCGGCGCGCCTCGACGGGCTGAACGAGGACGAACGCCGGACTATCCAGGATGCGTCGGTCTTGGGCAAGACATTCACCGCAGAATCCGTCGCCGCCCTGACTGGAATCGAGCAAGCCGGTATGGATGCGATCCTCGGCGCGCTCGTTCGCAAAGAAGTGCTGGCGCTGCAGACTGACTTCCGTTCGCCGGAGAGCGGCCAGTACGGGTTCTTGCAAGACCTCGTGCGCCGAGTCGCGTACGAAACGATGTCGAAGAAGGAGCGCAAGGCGCGACACTTGGCCGCGGCTCAGCTTCTTGAAGAAGCCGGCGGCACCGACGATGACGAGAGCGTAGAAGTCCTCGCCTCTCACTATGTCGAGGCATACAACGCAGCGCCCGACGCGCCGGACGCGGCCGAGATAAGGGGGCGCGCGCGCGCCGCGCTGGTCGGCGCCGGGAAACGAGCTGCCTCGCTCGCTTCAGCGGTTGAAGCGAGGCGCTATTACGAGCAAGCGCTCGAGCTGGCCGAGGACGATGGGGAAGGGGCTGCACTTCACGAGCAAGCAGGCCAGATGGCGTGGATCGGCGGCGATATCCCCGGTTCGAAGGAACATGTCGAGACGGCACGCGAGATGTACGAGAAGCTGGGCGACGATCGCGGTGTCGCGCGGGCGTCATCGATCTACGCGGACGTCCTGCGCGCCGGAGGCAGGCTTGAAGACGCGATCACCATCATGAAGGAAGCGTTCGAGGTTCTGGAGAACGAGCAGCCCGACGAAAGCACGGGCATGCTTGCCGCGCAGCTCGGGCGGTCGCTTTACTTCACAGGTCGAGTGGCGGAAAGTGCCGAGATTCTCGAGCGCGCGCTGTCCATGGCGGAAAAGATGCTTCTTCCTTCGGTGCTGGCGCAGGGGCTCAACACGAAGTCCTTAGTCCTGATGTCGCAAACGAGACCACAGGAGGCCATCCTCCTGCTGAATCATGCTCTCCAGATCGCGCTGGATAACGACCTCGGTGAAGCAGCCCTG
>DATGHY010000315.1:0-43496 GCA_035307625.1 Actinomycetota bacterium | reverse complement strand
CCACTCGCGCGTCGTGTGGATGTCGCGGCCCGTCGAGAGGTCCATCACCGTATCCGCGCCAAGACGGGTGGCCCACGTCATCTTTTCGGTCTCTTCCTCGATCGACGACGCCACCGCGGAGTTGCCGATGTTCGCGTTGATCTTCACGAGGAAGTTTCGCCCGATGATCATCGGCTCCGACTCCGGGTGGTTCACGTTGGCCGGGATGATCGCGCGCCCGCGCGCGACCTCATCCCTGATCACGTCGGTCGAGAGGCCTTCGCGCAGCGCGCAGAACTCCATCTCCGGCGTGATTACGCCTCGGCGCGCATACGCCATCTGGGTCACCGCCGCGCCGCCACGCGCGCGCAACGGCTTCGTGCGCGCGCCGGTGAACCCCTCGACCGGCGCGTTCCGCCCGTCGTACTCCTCGACGTCGCCGCGCTCGAGGATCCAGTGACGGCGCAGCGCAGGCAGGCCCTCCCGGACGTCGACGGGGATGATCGGGTCGGAATGGAAGCCGCTCGTGTCGTACAAGCGGATCGGTGGGTTCCCTTCGGATTGAGACACTTCGCGGAACGGCACGCGCAGATCGTCACGCGATCCCGTGACGTAGACCTTGCGGCTGCTCGAGCGAGATGGCTTCGTCTCGATGTCGATCGTCGAGACCATGTTCAACTCCCTCCGCCGGTCTTAACCGGATCAGGTTCGAACGGTCGGCGGCCCCAGCCACCCTCTCAGCCCGGTCCTGCCCGAGCTCCCGTGAGACGAATCCTATAGCGCGCGCCGTATCGCTTGTCGGGCTCGCTCAGGGTGCGGCGCTGTCCACGAATAAGGCCAGCGAAGCCGTGAAGCTGTGCCAGAAATTGCGCGATCCGATCGGGCCCAATTCGCCGTTCGCGAAGAAGCCGGCCAACGGCGTGCCGAGCACCTTGCTGACCATCGCTGCGTCGTGATCCGGCTCGTCGAACATGTTCGAGCCCCGGCCGTTGCACGTGAACAGCAGCGCTCCCGCCGGGGTGACGTCCAGCGACGTCAGCAGCGCGTGCAGCGCGTCGTCTGCCGCCTCCGGGTCGCGGATGTGGAACTGAACCGTTTCGCCGACGCCCACCACATCCCCCACCGCCACAACGCCCGTTTCCGCGTCGGCGCCGACCACATTGCGGACGACGAAGTCCCCAGCGGAGAAATCGGTGCTCTTGTATTCGTCTACCACGCGACCAAGGAACAGCCCGTTCTGCATCAGCGCGCGCTCTCGCGGGCTGGCGTTCGTCCAGATCTCGTTGATCCGCTCGACGGGCCGGCCGCCTGCCAGCTCGAAGATCATGTTGCGATCGGCCCGCGTGATCGTGGCTGCCGCGCCGATCGGCCGGCACCCTTGCGACACCGCCGGCCGCACGCGCACGCGACCGCTGATCCCAGCGCATATCGCGCCCGACGTCCGTACGTGTTCATTGACGAGCAGCCTCGCTTCGCCCTCGCCGTGCACGCCGCTCGCCACGCCGCCGATCACGAGCATACCCGGCGCATCGTCGTTCATCTTCGCGAGCAGGTGGCCGGCCGGGAACGAGAACGGATCGCACATCATCACGATGGTCGCGTCGGGATCGAGCCCGTCCGGCCAGCCGTGATACTCCGCGACGCCGTCGCCGACCTCGACGAAGTCCAATGCGAACGGCACGACTTTCGTATCGGGCAGGACGGCGGCCCACACGGACACCGCAGGGCCGGCCTCGAGCTCGTGCGGCCCGGCGACGATGCCATCGGCACCGGAGCCCAACAACGCGGCCAGCGGGAAGCGCTCGCGGAGCGCCGTTGAGATCTCCTCCGCCGAATCGCGGTGGTCGTTGGAGAAGAAAACGAAGACGAGATCGGGGTGCTCGTCTTGGAAATGCGCGGTGGCGTCGGCCGCGGCTTCCGCGGTCGCGCGCGCAGCATCCAGGTCGGTCGAGAACCCGGAACCGATGCGCACCTGGCTCACAGCGGCCAGTGTAGCCGTGGGCCTCTGCCGCGGACTAGGCCCGCTTCACGAACCGGACGTTCCTCTTGCGGCGGTGCGCCACCGCCGGGTCCTTGGGGACGACGCTGAGGGACCCGTCGGCCTCCAGAACCACGATCCGGGTCTGATCGACGGCGTCGATCCCATGCTCGCGCAATGCCGCCAAGGCTTCCGTGGCCGTGATCCCTTCGTGTTTCAGCTTCTCGTCGATCCAGGCGCCGTCGCGTGCGACCACCACGCTCTTCGACTCGAGCGCGCGCTCGATGATCGGGAAGCGGATGCGTAGGCGCGCCACGGTATAGTTCAGCGTGAGCAGCGTCGCGATGATGATGAAGCCGCCGCCGAGCGACAGGTCTCGGCCGGTCATCGCCGGTTGGACGGCGTTGGCGACCAAAAGGACGAAGACCAGGTCGAACAACGTGAACTGACCGACCTCGCGCTTGCCGAAGACGCGCAGCCCGACGAGCAGCACCAGATAGATCGCGGCCGACCGGACGATCAAGGCCCACGCGGGCTCGCCGAGGTGGAAGAGGCCCATCGGTCAAAGGATAGGGCCGGGTTCGCGGAAGATCGGTGAAGCTCAGCGCGCGCGCCGGTACGCCTTCTGAGCGTCTTCCATCGTCACGACGCGGCGCCTGAAGTTGTGCAGCGCGAATCGGTCGCACGCCGTCTCGGCCGACGAGTTCTTGTGCAGCACCTCGTACAGGTACCAGTGGTACCACTCGTGGCAGTAGAGGAAGCGCGCGACCTCCGCTCGGGATCGGAACGTCACGCCCTCACTCAGGGGCACGAACTTCATCCCCTTGGCGGCGAGCCGTTTCGCTCCGTAATGGACGACTTCCCCGAACGGATAGAACGGCTCGGGGATCTGCAGCGTGATCGTGCGATCGTCGAACACCGTATAGGCGGCGAGGTGCGGCGCCGACCGGTACCGCAGCGGCTGCACGATCAGCTCGTAGCCTTCGGCTTCGGGGAGGCCGGAGACGGCTGCTCGAACGGCGGCCTCGTCCATGGCCGGCAGACGCGTCCGGATGCGCACTACTTCGGAGCGACCTGCTCGAGCTGCGCGCGCGAAGGCGGCTGGTAGAAGCTGAGCACGGCGTGCTGGCAACCGGCCTGCTCGAATTCCGGTAGCAGACCGATCATGCCCGCCATCTGTTCCTCTTGATCCGGATGGATGAACAGTTGCACCCCGCGCCGGATCTCCTTCGGGTCGCGGCCGATGGCTTCGCAATGTTCGTCGAGCACCGTGTTGAGGCGCTCCCACTCCTTGGGGTCGAAGCTCACCGCGTTCCATTCGTTCGCGTGGGTGGCGACGACGCGGAGCATCTTCTTCTCGCCGGTGCCGCCGACGACGATCGGCGGGTGCGGTTTCTGCACAGGCTTGGGGTTACAGATGGCGTCCTTGAGCTGGTAGTACTGCCCGTCGAAGTTCGCTTCGTCTTCCGACCAGAGCAGCTTGATCACCTGCAGCGCTTCATCGAGCATCGCGATGCGAACGCCGGCGCGAGGGAAGTCGATGCCGTAACCGGCGTGCTCGGCTTCGTGCCACGCCGCCCCGAGGCCGAACTCCAGGCGTCCGCCCGAGATGTGATCGACGGTCGTCGCCATGTTCGCCAATACCGCGGGATGGCGGTAGGTGACCCCGGTCACCATGCACCCGATGCGCGCGCGCTTCACGATCACGGCCATGGCGGCCAGGGTGGTCCAGCCCTCCAACGTGTCCTTCCGGAAATCGGCGACTCCGCCGCCGAGGCCGTAGAAGTGGTCGTAGTTCCAGACCGCGTGGAACCCCAGCTCGTCTGCATCGCGCCAGAACCGCTCGAGCTCTTCGTAAGAGAACATCGGTGCGAGCTTCGCGGAGATCAGCATGGGCGTATCCTCGGCGCGCACGCCGGGCGCGCGCAAATGGCTGTCAGCCGGTTATGGTCGGGCGGTTGACGATACGGTCGGCCCACGGGAACACATAGAACCACATGAGCGCGGCGTATCCGAGCGCCAACACGATGTAGATCACGATCCGCTGCCACCGCTTCGACGGTAAGAGGCGCCGTCGGCGGTGTCGTCCGGCCGGTTCTTGTCGTTTCGGCTTGGTATAGGTCATCAGGCAGCGGGTGCGGGACTCTGTCCCGGCACGGGCGAGATCTGATCGGCCCAGATGACCATCCGGTGCAGCGACGTGTGCGGCGGTGTGCACGTCGTGATAGCGAGCTTGTACGGATCCTTGCTGCTCGGGTCGCCGTTGAGAACCCAGCTATCGGTCTTCTCGATCTGCTTGGGGGGGCTCGTTACTCGATACGTATACCGGCCGGCGGGCGTGTCGATGAAGATCAGATCGCCGACCTGCATCTGGTTGATGTTGATGCACGGTGATCCCCAGCCGGTCCGGTGGCACGCGATGCCAACCGTCCCGACCTGACCGGGCATCCGCGTTTGCGGGTAATGACCCGGACCGTAGGCGAGCGAGTACAGCGACACCCCTTGCACGACGATGCGAGACCAGCCGTGCCCAAGACGCGGGATCGTCAGTTTGAACAATGGAGTTGGGCCGTGCCAGCTCGCCGGCACGACGAGCTTCGGGGTTGCAGACGCCGGCGCCAGAGGCGCCGGCCCGATGTGGATCTCCGGATCGAAGAAGTCCGCCAGCACCGTCTGCCGGTGGTTGGTCACGAGGGACGTCCCAAACTCTTCGTAGACGACGAACAGGAGCAGCGTAAGCCCCAGCACGATGAAGATGTTCCCGACGGATCTGACCGCGCGCATGCGGCCAGTGTACGAGCGGTTCGCGGTTGCCGCAGTAGCTCCCTCGGAGGGAAAAGGTATGGAAAAGGTAGAAGGGGTGGTTGCCCACCCCTTCTCAAGTCTCTAGGGTCCGTCCCTCATCGGGGGCCCCTGCGAGCGGCGCCATCGAAGGCGCGCGCGCGTCGGTGGGCCACGTCTTCGCCGCATCCGCCAAGACCGGCGGTGCGCAGCGAGCATGATCCCTCTCCCGGCCACGCTCCCGGAAGTATCGAACGCCGGCCGGACCCGACCCCGTTCCTTCCGCGTGGCCAATGCAACTCCGACGGCGATGAACAGGAACCCAACCAGACCGGTCGGAGATCCGAAGCCATCGCTGCCCGTCTTCGCGATGGTCACGGCCAACACGACAAGTACGTGTGCGGTCGCGTTCGCAGTGACCTTCTTCCCGAGGACGTCCGTCCCACTCGCGGTTCCCACGTTGGTGAGGTCACCGGCGACGTTCGGCAACGTGGTCGTCTTCGTAAGCGTGACGCTCTGACCAGGCGCCAGCTGAGGAATCGGAACCGGATTGATCGTGCCGAGCTTGTCGTCCACAACCGTGATGTTGAACAGGGTTGTGTCTCCCGTGTTCTTCACCACGAACGTGTAGGTGACCGTGTCGCCGGGGTTACCGGACGTCGGGTTGGGCGTCTTCGTGATCGAGATAGCGGGGTGAATGATGTCGACGATGTGGCTGTCTTGTGCCTGCGTCGAGCGACCGAGCTTGTCTTGCCCGGTCACCGTCGCGGTGTTCGGCAGAGGATCGGGGTCGCTCGAAGTAACCACGTGCTGGCACGTGTAGATCCATGTCTCGCCGACTTCGAGGATCTTGTTGTTGTTGGTGTCGCCGCTCTGGTACGTCGGCGGCGTCGCCGTGTCGCAGACCGGGTCGGTCACGACGACGTTGTGCAACGGCTCCGTGAAGTCGGGTGGCAGCGAGACACTCAGCGTGTAGGTGATCGTGTCACCGATGTGTGCCAGGTCGGGACCGTCCTTGTCGATCCCGATACCGAGCGGCGGGCAGATTACGTTGACCGAAGCTTTGGCGTCGGGGGCGGTCCCATTGTCCAGCGTCACGTGTGCGGTGTTGTTGACTGTCGACCCGCACGCCGCAGCCGTCGTGTTGCTCGAGATCACGTGCACGCTGAAGCTCGCGCCGGGTGCCAGGTCGCCGACGTTGCACGTCAACGTATTGCTTGTGATCGAGCAGCCCGTCTTCGGCGGATCCACGGTCCACGTTAGGCCGTTGTCGGTCGGCAGCGGGTCGCTGATGACGACGTTGTGAGCGGTCCCGGTGCCCTCAGCGGAGCTGTTGCTGACCGTGATCGTGAATCCGATCGGGTCGCCACCCTTCACCGTGCCCGCGTCCGGCGTCTTCGACGTCGTCAGGTTCGGGCAAAGCACGTTGATATCGACCGGGCCGACCGACGGCGAGTTCGGCGTATTGCCACCGGTCGCCGATGCCGAGTTGGCGACGACGCCGCAGGTCGCAGCCGTGGTCGGCGAAGTAATGTGGACGGAGAAGCTCGCGCCGGATGCGAGGCTCGCTTTGGTGCAGGTCAGCACGCCGGCCGTCGTGACCCCGATGTCGCAGGTCGGGCTTCCCGTCGTCCCGGCGATGCTCCAACTGAGACCAGCGTTGGTCGGCAGCGTGTCGGTGAGCTTCACGCCCGTGGCCGTTCCGCCGCCGTCGTTCCCGACCGTAATCGTGTAGCCGATCGTGTCGCCCGCGCTGACCGTTGAGCTATCCGCAACCTTCGCGATGGTCAGGTGCGGGCAGTTCACAAGGATGTCGACCGGGCCGACCGACGGTGAATTCGGGCTGTTGGATCCGATAACAGAAGCGAAGTTCTCTATCGTGCCGCACGACGCTGAGGTCGTCGGCGACGTGATGTGGACGGAGAAGCTCGCGCCGGAAGCCAGGCTCGCCTTAGTGCAGGTCAGGACGCCGGCCGTCGTGACCCCGATGTCGCACGTTGGGCTTCCAGTCGTTCCTGCGATGCTCCAGCTGAGCCCAGCGTTGGTCGGCAGCGTGTCGGTGAGCTTCACGCCGGTTGCGGTGCCTTCGCCATCGTTGCCCACCGTGATCGTGTAGCCGATCGTGTCGCCCGCGTTGACCGTCGTCGCGTCCGCAACCTTCGTGATCGTGAGGTGCGGGCAGTTGACCACGATGTCGACGGGACCAACCGAAGGCGAGCCGTCGTTGCCCGAAGTCGCAGAGGCTGAGTTGGCAACCGTGCCGCACGTCGCTGCTGTCGTCGGCGACGAGATGTGCACCGAAAGGCTCGCGCCCGATGCGAGCGTCACGCCGGTGGTGTCGCCGCAAGCGAGGACGCCGGCGTTGATCCCACACGTGCCGCCCCATCCTGTCGAGGGGCTTGGAGGCGTGATGCTCCAGCTCAGACCGTCGTTGGCCGGCAAGGTGTCGGAGAGCTTCACTCCCGACGCTTGGCCTGCACCGGTGTTGTGGACCGTGATCGTGTAGCCGATCGTGTCGCCGGCGTTCACCGTCGTCGCATCGGCGGTCTTCGTGATCTCAAGGTTGGGGCACAGGACCGTGATGTCGACTGGACCGACCGTGGGGCTACCATCGTTGCCCGACGTCGCAGAGGCCGAGTTGGCAACCGTGCCGCACGTGTCCTTCGTCGTGGGCGACGAGATGTGAACCGACAAGCTCGCGCTTGGCGCCAAATCTACGCCGTTCGTGCCACCGCAGGTCAGCACACCGGTGTCGATGACGCAGGTCCCACCCCAGCCGGCCGATTGGCCGGGAGCGGTGATCGACCAGCTGAGCCCGGTGTTCGTTGGCAAGGTGTCGGACAGCTTCACGCCGTGCGCGGTGCCGGCGGCCGTGTTGGTGACGGTGATTGTGTAGCCGATCGGGTCCCCGGCATTCACGGTCGTGGCGTCGGCCACCTTCGTGATCGTCAAAACCGGGCAGTTCACTGTGATGTCGACCGGACCGGCCGACGGTGAACCGTCGTTGTTCGTGCCGGAGACCGTCGCAGTGTTCGAAACCGTTCCGCAGGTCGCCTTCGTAGTCGTCGAAGAGATGTGGACCGAAAGGCTGTCGCCGCTGGCAAGCGTGACGCCGCTCGAACCGCCGCAGGCGAGCGCGCCTGCAGCTATCCCGCAGGTTCCACCCCAGCCGGCCGACGGAGCCGGAGCCGTGATCTTCCAGTCAAGGCCCGGATTGTTCGGCAGTGTGTCGGACAGCTTCACCCCGACGGCTGTTCCAGGACCAGTGTTCCCCACGGTGATCGTGTAACCGATGGTGTCGCCCGCGCTCACCGTCGACGGCGCGTCCGCTGTCTTCGTGATCGTCAGATGCGGGTGCTGTGTGTTCCCGAAGATGTTGTCGGAGACAGTCTGGCCTTGGCCGACCGTGATCGAGTAGCCGTGGCCACCGCCGTGCGCAGAACAGTCCCCTCCCGAGCTCGGTTCGGTCTGGAACCACGTCGCTTGCTCAGTCTCGCAGACCAAGTAAGTGCCAGGCGTGACATCGTCGAATTCGAAGTTGCCGCTTGAATCCGTCGTCGTTGTTATCGTCGTGCCGTTACCGGTCAGCGAGATCGTCCAGTTCGCCAAACCCGGCTCACCGTTGTCGCGGGTCCCGTTACCGTTGATGTCGTTGTACTTCGTACCCGTGACCTTGCCGCACGTATTCACGCCGCCGAGCGCGAAGTCGGACAGAGTGGAATCCGTCGAGGTAGACGCACGCGTCTCCGCCAGGAAGCTCGAGAAGCAGGGGACGTTGCTACCGAAGATATTCGTGTCGTTCAGGTCGATACCACCCTCGAGGAACGAGCCGATCGCCGGGAAGACGTTCGCGGTACCCGACTTCGGCGTGTAGGACCACGGGGAGGCGGTATCGGTCTGGTTGACGATGGCACACAGCGGGTCGCTGATCGCAACCGAGCAGTCGCCGCCCACCGCGGTGAACGCGGTGAGGCCGGTACCGTTCCACTTGTAAGCCTTGATGCTGCTGATCGCGCCGCCGTTTGAGAAGTCGCTTACGATTAGGAGGTCACCGACGGCGTGCGTACCGGTGAACTTGCCGCTGCCGTTGGTACCGATCTTGTTCTGGAAGAACCAAAAACCCGCAGTGGAGTCGCCGCTGTTGGAATAGCGGTCCATACCGAAGTACAGGTTCAGGTGACCGCTGTTGAGGTAGGCGGCCGAGTACGCGTGGGTGATCTCGTCTTTATCTTGCGCGCCTAGCGAGTTGTACGCCCAACTGCTGACGTCATGGATGTCCTTCGAACCGCCGCCGGTGAAGTAGTGGGGCCCACCCATGACGTCGGTGATGAACGAATGGTTGAAGTCGCTTCCTGCGGGACCCGAGAACCCAAGAACGTTCTGCCAGTCATCGTGACCGTTGTATAGCGCGTTCCCGTCAAGCTCGAACTGGTTCACGGGAAGTGCCAGCGCGGGAATGCTCGTCACACCCAACACCAGAACGCCGGTGACAAGAATGACGAGCGCGCGCGCGCCGAAAGAACGTCGAGAAGAGAAGATGCCGAGACGACTACGTCTCGCGCTGCGGTCCCCCATCTACTTCCCCCTAGGAAGCATGCCCCGTCGCGCCCGGACGTTCCCAGTGTTGCTAGAGAATCCGTTTGCGACACTTTCTGTCACGGAATGTAGCCTCGTCCCGCGAAGGGTGTCAATACGTACATCCTGGAGAGAACGGGAAAAGAGTCGCAACCGCGGCGGGACAGACAACGCATCGCCGCAGGTCACGTGCCTTCAGGGAACGCCGGGCGGAACCTTGATCTCAAATTCGTCCAATTCTCCGCCTGATGCCCTGACCGCTCGCACGGCGACGGCTGAAGAGCTCACGGAAACGATCAAGAAGTGATACGCGGAGACGCAGCGGATCGCGCCCGGCTCGACCCGCAGGCATGGATACGACGTCTGCCCGCCTCCTCCGGTCACGACGTAATCGATACCGCCCACCTTCAGATGTTCGTAGTCGTGGTTGTGTCCCGTGAGCACCAACGTCACGTGGTAGCGAACGAAAAGAGGTACCCAGTTGCGTTGCGCAGATGTGTTGTCGGTGTGAAGGCCGCTCGTGAATGCGGGTTGATGGAACACCACGATCTTGACGCGCGCGCGAGACGAGCTGAGCGCGCGCGCGAGCCACGATCGTTGCGCGGCATCACCGGCTCGGTTCGCATCGAGCATGAAGAACTGCGTCGTACCGACGCTCCACGTGTAGTACCGCTGTGGTGATCCGAGAACTGTTCCGGTCGACGGTCCGGCGACATCGTGATTGCCCCACGCAGCGCGCCACACGTTGCCCGGGTACGAGTAGAGGCATCGCTCGGGGCCGTAGTAGTTCTGTTGCGTTGCGTTGCCGTCAGGCGTGTAGAAGTTGTCGCCGGTCGTGACGATGTACTTGAACTTGAGCGTTCGCCGTAACGCACACATCGCGTCCGTTACTTGACCTTGCGCAACTGTGCCGGCTCCCCAGTCGCCTTTCACCGCGAACACGAACGACGCAGAAACTGCCGGCGTGCTCGAAGAGGACGTACTCGAAGAGGAGGGAGGCGGCGGCGTGCCTGCGCCGGGCCTGGTCGCCGTGCAGGCTATGAGAATGAGCAGCGCGAGCGACGCCCGGCGGTTCACTGCCCCAGCTCGGTCAGCCCTGGGCTGCGATCCGCTCGATCAAGGCGGGGAGCCAAACCGGAAGATCCTCCGGCGTCCTCGAGGTCACGAAATTCCCGTCGACGACCACCGGCTCGTTGACGTACTCCGCGCCGGCGTTCACGACGTCGTCCTTGATCGCCGAAACGCACGTGATCCTGCGACCCTTGAGCACCCCGGCCGAGATCGGCACCCAGCCCGCGTGGCAGATGAAGCCGATCGTCTTTCCCTGGTCGTTCATCTCGCGGACGATCTCAAGCGCCTCCGCGACCCGTCGGATCTTGTCGGGCGCGTACCCCCCGGGGATGACCAATGCGTCGAAATCGGCTGCGCGCACATCCGTCACCTGGACGTCGACGTCGATGGGCATGCCCTTCTTCCCGTGGTACGTCTGCTCGCCGATCCCGGCGATCGTGATGCGCGCGCCCGCTTCAGCCAGCCGGTACCTCGGGTACTGCAGCTCCATATCCTCGTAGTCGGGCCCTGCGAAGATCAGGATCTCTTTCCCTTCGAGCGGCTTCATAGCCATCACCTCGTTCACTCAGGGTAACCATCGGACGAGATGCCCGGCGAGCTCCGGCCCTTTGTCCTCCTGTAGGAAGTGGCCGGCCCGTTCGATCGTCGCGTGCGGTTGCCCCGCGCACCCCGGAACGGCCCGTTGGAAATATCGATCGCCGCCGCGCGTGATGGGGTCCGAATCGCTGAACAGCGTCAGGAAGGGCTTCTCCCATTGCTCGAGCACCTTCCAGGCTGCTCGATTGGCTTCGGATGCTGGATCGTCGGGCGTGATCGGAACGAGGCCCGGGAATGCGCGCGCACCCGCCTTCAGCTCTTCGGTCGGGAACGGAGCGTCGTACCCGTCGATCGTGGCTTGAGCCACGTCGGTGACGCAGCCGCCCTTCACGATGCCGCCGACATGGAAGCGGTCGGTCGTTTCCGCGTAGTTCTTCCACGCGAGGAAGGCTTCGCCGGCGGGGATATCGCCCGTCGGAAGGAACGTGTTCGCTGCTGCGATGCGCGCGAAGCGGTGTTCCTCTTCCGCCGCGAGGCGAAGACCGATCAGCCCGCCCCAGTCCTGACCGAACAAGACCGCATCCCTCAGATCGAGCGACGTGATCACCGCGCGCATCCAGTCCACGTGTCGCTGATAGGAGTAGTCGCTCATCGCGGACGGTTTGTCGCTGCGGCCGAACCCGACGAGATCGGGTGCCACGCAGCGATGCCCCGCCGCCGTGAGGACGGGGATCATCGTGCGGTAGAGGTAGCTCCAGCTCGGCTCGCCGTGCAGTAGCAGGATCGGCGGAGCATCCGCCGGCCCTTCATCGACGTAGTGGATCCGCACGCCGTCGACTTCGATGTAGTGCGGCTCGAAGGGGTACCCCGCGAGATTCGAGAAGCTTTCATCGGGTGTTCTCAAGATCTCCATGGTTGCCCCCTCGCCGGTCGTCCGTCGGATGGTCAAACCTACGGAATCTCAGGCTGTTGCGCACTTTCGCACGGATTCGAGGTTGCGCGCGCACCTCTCTAGACTGTTCGCATGACCGTTGCGGCTGCAGAGATGCAGAAGCCCCGCCTTCGCGGACGCCTGCATCAGATCGCCTTCATCGTGTGGATCCCTGCGGGCACGGCGCTCGTCGCACTCGGACGGACGGCGCTCGCGCGCACGGCCGCAGCGATCTATTCCGTCTGTGTTCTCACGCTGTACGGAGTGAGCGCCTCGTATCACCGATTGCCCTGGTCGCCGCGCGCGCGCCGCATCATGCGCAGGCTCGACCACTCATCGATCTTCATCTTGATCGCCGGCAGCTACACGCCGCTCGCCTTGTTGGCGCTGCACCATGCATGGCGCATCTCGATCCTCGCGACCGTGTGGGGCGTCGCACTCGTCGGGGTCGTGCTGAAGGTCGCGCGCATCGACAAGATGGACCGGCTCGGGATGGTCCTGTACATCGCGCTCGGCTGGACGGCGCTGATCGCACTGCCGGAGATCTTGCACAACCTCAGCACGGCGTCGGCCGTCCTGCTCTTCGCCGGGGGCATCCTGTACACGGTCGGTGCTGTGTTTTTCATCTTGCATCGGCCGGATCCGAACCCGCGCGTCTTCGGCTACCACGAGGTCTGGCACTCGATGGTCATCGGCGGGACCCTCTGTCACTACGTCATGGTGATGCTGCTCGCCGTCGGCCACTGAAAGCGATTGACCCGGAACTAACCGGTTAGTTAGAATTGCTCTGCGATGGGGACAAGGGACGCGGCTGCGACCAAAGAGCGCATCCTCGAAGCGGCGTTCGAGGAGTTCGCCACCCGAGGGTTCGCCGGGTCCCGCGTCGACGACATCGCCGACAAGGCCCAATGCAATAAGGCCCTCCTCTACCAGTACTACGGGGATAAGGAAGCGCTGTTCCGCCATGTGCTCGAGTGCAAGATGGCCGGCCTCCAGTCGATCAAGGAAGACCCCGATTCGTTCGCAGAGGCCGTCGGCGAATTCTTCGACTTCTACGCGGCGAACCCGTGGCTCCCCCGAATGCTCATGTGGGAAGCCTTGGATTTCGGCGACGAAAGAGTCCCGAATGAGGCTGAGCGCGCGCAGAAGTTCGAGCAGCATGTGGAGCGCCTCGAACAGGCGCAGCAGGCGGGAACCGTCGACCCCGAGCTCGACCCGCGCCAAACGCTGGTTTCTCTGATCGGGCTGATCCATATCTGGTTCGCGGCACCGCAGACTGCCCGGATGATCTGCGGCGGGAATCCCTACACGAAGGAAGCGTTGAAGCGAAGAAGGGCGCACGTCGTGGACGCGGCGCGCCGGATGCTAGAGACGAGGTAGCCCATGTTCGAAGGTGACAACAAGCGCGAGAAGATCCTGGTTCTGCTCACCTGCTGCTTCGCCCTCTTCATGGCGATGCTGGACAACACGGTCGTCAACGTCGCACTCCCCCGCCTCGCGAAAGACCTCCACGCCGGCATCAGCGGGTTGCAGTGGGTCGTCGACGGATACGTCCTCGCGTTCGCGAGCTTGATGCTCACCGGCGGCATCCTGGGCGACCGATACGGCCGGAAGCGCACGTTCCTCACCGGCTTGGGCGTCTTCACCTTCTTCTCCTTGATGTGCGGCCTCTCGGGCACGACGAGCCACCTGATCGCGTTCCGGGGTCTCCAAGGGATCGGCGGCGCGCTGCTGATGCCGGGAACGCTGTCGATCCTGACTGTGACGTTCCCGCCCCACGAGCGCGCGAAGGCGATCGGGATCTGGGCCGGCGTCTCGGGCCTCGCCCTCTCGCTCGGTCCGACGCTCGGCGGCTACCTCGTGCAGCACGTCGGCTGGGCTTCCGTCTTCTTCATCAACGTCCCGATCGGGATCCTCGGGTTCATCGTGGGCTTGCGGATCATCCGCGAGTCGCGATCCGAGCAAGCGCGTCACCTGGACGTGCCGGGGCTGTTGCTCGGAACCGGTGCGCTTTTCAGCCTTACGTACGCGCTCATCGAAGTGAACCAGTACGGCTGGGGCTCGCCGTCGATCATCACCGCGCTCGCCGCGGCAGTGATCCTGTTCATCAGCTTCTTGCAGTACGAGAAGCGCGCGCGCGAGCCGATGATGCCGCTCCAGTTCTTCCGTATCCCGGCGTTCTCCGCCGGCAACTCAGTCGCGTTCTCCATCTCACTCGGCATGTTCGGCACGTTCTTCTTCGTGAGCCTCTACATGCAGATCGTCCGCGGCTACGGGCCCTTCGCCGCCGGTCTCCGGTTCCTTCCCTTGACCGGAATGATCGTTATCGCGGCGCCGCTCGCCGGTCGTTACGCATCGAAGTTCGGCTCTCGGTGGCCGATGGTGATCGGCCCGTTGCTGGCCGGGACCGGCTTGCTCTTGCTGAGCCGCATCGGGGTCGCGACGCCGTTCTCACACATCTTCCCGATCTTCATGATGATGGGATTCGGGATGGGGATCACGATGACGCCCATGACTGCGGCGGTGATGAACGCAGTCGGCGCCCAGCGTGCGGGCCTCGGCTCTGCGATGACGAATACCTCCCGCGAGGTCGGGGGTGTCTTCGGGATCGCGCTCCTGGGTACCCTTCTGACCACCAAGCTGAAGAGCGCACTGACGACGCTTCTGGTTCCGCTCGGCCTCCCCGCCGCCCAGCGAGCGGCGATCGTGACATCCGGTGGCCACGGCCAGATCGACCCAACCTCTCTCGCTTCGCTCGCCCCCCAGAAAGCCGGCCAGGTTACGCACGCGTTCAACCTGGCTTTCGTGGACGGGTTCCACATCGCTTTGATGGTTGCGGCGTTCTTCCTGATCGTCGCTGCGATCGTCTCGTGGCGGTTCATCCCCTCGGGGGCCCCGCAGCGCGTGGAAAGCGTCCCGGGCGCGGAACCGGTCGCCGTCCACTAGCGAACCCGAAGCAGGCGCTCGCGCCGGCCCGCGCCTCCTGTGGATAAGGCGCAACGCCACACGCTGCGAAAACGCTCGCCCTCGGACATCTGTCCCATAGCGAAATAGTCACCGATGACTACCGAAAACCATCCCGGTAGCGCATACCGGACAGGGCGGCAGCCGCCGAGAATGCAGGCACATTCGACAATGCAGCCAAACGGACCCTGTGGCCCGTACCGTGTAGGGGGACGTAAATGACCTGGATCGAAGTGAACTGCCCAGAGTGCGGGGCCGTTGAGTGCAAGCCCGCGGACTTCGAGCTCGCCGTCTGCAATATCCCCGATGCTTCCTACTACGCCCTGACGTGCCCGATGTGCCACAACCGCATCCAGAAGGCCGCCGACGAACGCGCGATCGAGCTGCTTATCGCCGAAGGCGTGACCCCGCTCCGGTGGGAGCTCCCCGCGGAGATGCTCGAGACGCACGACGGCCCGCCGCTGAACCTCGACGACCTGCTCGACCTGCACCTGCTGCTTGAAGACCCGAACTGGTTCGAAGTCCTGAGCGGCTCGCCCGCGGCCTAAGACAGAGTTTTCCCAAACGAGCCGGCTTCCCGGCGTCCCCCCGGAAGCCGGCTCTTCTTTTTCCCAGAGATCAGGGCCGGGCTACGCCTTCGGCTTCCGCTTCGCCGGCTTCTTCGCCGTGCCGCGTCGAGCGCGCGGTTTGGCCGGGCCGCGCGCGCGGCGCTCCGCAAGCAGCTCGGCCGCGCGCTCGTTCGTGATGCCTTCGATGCTGTCTTCCTTGCGGAGCGACGCGTTCGTGTCGCCGTCCGTCACGTAGGGACCGAACCGCCCTTCCTTGAGCGCGATCGGCTTCCCGGATGACGGATCGTTGCCCAGCTCCTTCAACGGCTCGGCGGCCGCTCGCTGGCCGCGGCGACGCTTCGGCTGCGCGAGCACCGCGAGGGCCTCGTCCAGCGTGATCGTGAAGAGCTGCTCTTCGCTTTCCAGCGATCGGCTGTCGCTCCCCTTCTTGATGTAGGGGCCGTACCGTCCGTTCAGGGCCTCGATCGGTTCCCCGTCGGCCGGATCCATGCCGACCGTTCGAGGAAGCTCGAGCAACTTCAGCGCGTCGTCGAGAGTGATCGTCTCCAGCGACATCGTCTTAAACAGCGATGCCGTCTTCGGCTTCTCCTTGCTATCGGTGTCGCCGAGCTGAACGTACGGACCATAGCGGCCGACCCGCGCGATGACCGGAGCGCCGTCCGCATCCCTGCCGAGCTCGCGATCGCCGCTCGGCGCCGACAAGAGCTCTCCGGCCTTCTCGATCGTCAGCTCGTCCGGCGGCAGGTCCTCGGAGATGCTCGCGCGGTCTTCGCCACGCTGCAGGTACGGGCCGTACCGGCCGACCCGGATCACGATCTCGTTGCCATCGGCGTCGTTGCCGATCGGGATCGAGTTCACGTCGCGCGCGTCGATGTCGCCGAGGCGATCGGTGACCATCTCCTTCAAGCCGACCTGGCCGTTCCCGAAATAGAAACGCGATAGGTACGGGTTCGCCTCTTCGTCGCCGTTCGCGATGCTGTCGAGCTCGTCCTCCATGCGCGCGGTGAACTCGTAGTCGACCAAGTTGCCGAAGTGCTGCTCGAGCAGCGTCACGACGGCGAATGCGGTGAACGACGGCACAAGGGCGGTTCCCTTCTTGAAGACATAGCCACGATGCTCGATCGTGTCGAGGATCGACGCGTAGGTCGACGGCCGCCCGATCCCCATCTCTTCCAGAGCCTTGACGAGCGTCGCTTCCGTGTACCGGGCAGGCGGTTGGGTTTCGTGGCCTTTCGGCTCGAGCGCGACGACGCTCAGCGTCGTTCCCTCGCTCAATGGCGGCAGGATCACCTCTTGGTTCTCCAGCTCGGCCTCGGGGTCGTCGGCCCCCTCGACGTACGCGCGCAAGAAGCCGGGGAAGGAGATCGTCTTGCCGGCAGCGGCGAACTCCGCATCGCGACCGTCGGCCGCGATCGCGCCCAGTCGCACCTGAACGCTTTGACCGCGCGCATCTGCCATCTCGGACGCGATCGTTCGCTTCCAGATCAGGTCGTACAACCGGAACTCGTCGCCGCTCAGCTCGTCGCGAACGTCGTCCGGCGTGCGGAACGTGTCGCCGGCCGGGCGGATGGCTTCGTGTGCCTCCTGCGCGTTCTTCACGCGGCTCGTGTACGTCCGCGGGTGATCGGGCACGGAGTCGGCGCCGTACATCTCGATCGCTTGTGCACGGGCGGCGGCAACAGCCGTCTCCGACAGCGTTACCGAGTCGGTCCGCATGTACGTGATGTAGCCGTTCTCGTACAACGTCTGCGCGACGCGCATCGTCCTGTGCGCGCTGAACCGTAGCTTGCGCGCGGCGTCCTGCTGCAGCGTCGACGTCATGAAGGGAGCAGCCGGTGAGCGCCGCCACGGCTTCTCTTCGACGGTGCGCACGCTGAAGTCGGAGCCCTGGAGCGACGCCGCCAGGTCGCGCGCAGCCTGCTCGTCCAAACGAGTGATGTCGGCGGTCTTGAGCGCGCCTGCTTCATCGAAGTCTTTGCCGGTAGCGAGGCGCGCGCCGTCGAGTGACACCAGCTGTGCAGAGAAGCCACCCCCCGCTTCGAATGTCCCTTCGATGTCCCAGTAAGACGCCGAGCGGAATCGCATGCGCGCGCGCTCGCGCTCGACGAGGATCCGCGTCGCGACCGACTGCACGCGGCCTGCCGACAGGCCCGGCATGACCTTCTTCCAGAGCACCGGCGAGACCTCGTAACCGTAGAGCCGGTCGAGGATGCGGCGCGCCTCTTGCGCGTCGACGAGGCGACGATCCAGATCCCGCGGGTTCTGCACGGCCGATTGGATCGCGGGGCGCGTGATCTCGTGGAAGACCATCCGCTTCACCGGCACGCGCGGGTTTAGCACCTCGGTGAGGTGCCACGCGATCGACTCCCCCTCGCGGTCTTCGTCTGTTGCGAGATAGAGCTCGCTCGCGTCCTTGAGCAAAGACTTCAGCTTCGAGACTTGCTTGCGCTTGTCCGGCGTGACGACGTAGATGGGCTTGAAGCCGTTGTCGATGTCGACGCCCATACGGGACCACGGCTCGGACTTCAGCGCGGAGGGAACCTCGCTCGCGTTGCGCGGCAGGTCGCGGATATGACCGATCGAGGATTCGACGACGTAGTCGCGCCCCAGGATGCCGGCGATCGTTTTCGCTTTGGCGGGGGACTCGACGATGACGAGGGGCTTCGGCACGGGCGGAAGGATGGGCACCCACCGAGGGCGATGACAAGCAGGATGCACGGCGGAACGGGTGGCTCGCGCGCTATTTCCGCAGGAAGAGGGGCTGGTTAGACGTTCCGGCGCTAATCGAGGACCGACGTGAGGGTTCGGACGAGATCGTCCGTCATGTGCCCTTTCACGACGTAGGCGTCGGCGCCGAGGCGGAGGCTCGTGTTCGACATCACTTCTTCGCCGAAGCCCGAGAGCATGACCACACGCGAGCGCGGTGCTAGTCGGCGCAGATGCGGGATCGCTTCGAGGCCGTCCATCTCGGGCATCGCGATGTCGAGCAACACCACATCGGGGTCGACTTCCCGGGCGAGACGTACGGCTGCGACGCCGTCGGGCGCTTCGCCGACGACGCTGAATCGACCGTCCATCTCGAGCATCTTGCGGAGGAGGACGCGATACTCCTCGAGGTCGTCCGCAAGTAGAACCGTGATCATGTGAGTGCCCTCTGCCGGGTTGAGCCATTATCTGGGCGAGGCTCATTTCTCGGATGGGCACGATGCCCCATTCTTTCCCGTCTGAGGGGCCCAAATCGGTCGAGGACTCGTCACAAACGTGACGGTTGGGCTGCGGTTATCGCCGGATCGCTGGGTGTCGCCGGGTCAGCCTGCGAAGCGGATCCGAGCGATCGTCCAGAGGGCGATGATCCCGTCTTTCCAGCTGATCTTCTTGCCCTGTTCGCGGGAACGAGCCTTGTAGCCGATCGGCACCTCGAAAGGCCGGTACCCGGCACGAAGGAGCTTCGCCGTCATCTCGGCTTCGATGTCGAATCCGCTCGTTTTGAGGTCGAGGCTGCGCAAGATGGATGTCTTCGCCATCTTGAAGCAGGTTTCGAGGTCGGAGATGTAGCAGTTGAAAAGGATGTTCGCCCATAGGTTCAGGAACTTGTTCCCCATCACGTACCAGAAGTTGAACGACGTGTGGGAACCGAACGCGCGCGTCCCGTAGACCAGCTCCGCCTCTCCGGCGATCAAGGGCTCGAGGCACGCAACAAGATCCGATGCTTGGTACTCGAGGTCGGCGTCGAACGGCACGAACAGGTCACCGGTCGCTTCGGCGAGGGCGGTTCGGAGGGCGGCGCCCTTCCCCCTGTTCCGCTCGTGCTTGATCAGCCGGACGTTCTCGGGAAGCGGAAGCGCAGCGATGGTTTCGGCAGTCCCATCGACCGAGCCATCATCGACGATCAGGATCTCGACTTCGACGGGGAAGCTCGTCGACAGGAGCTCTTTCAGAGCGGGACCGACCCGCTCGCTTTCGTTGTAGACCGGCACGGCGATGGTCAGGCGATGAACGGACATGACCGAATTCTATCGGTGTTCGGTTCGCATCAGAAACACGAGGGATCCGAGGTCTTCACGGTGCGCGCGCGCCACACGCAGCGGAAATGGAAGAGGCGAGCCTTCGCGCTCGCCTCTTCCATCACCAGACTTGGTTAATTCTCTCTCAGAGGGCCGCGCAGTTGCCTTGCTCTTCATCCCTCGCCCAACGGGCTTCATGCTTGGAGCCACAACACTTTGAGCGTGTTCCCTCATCTGTGTTGTCGTACAGACGAGGTGTCGCGATAAGGATCCGGGGCCAAAATGACCCCTACTGACTATCAGAAGGGGGACCTTGGGCTACCCCGGCGCTCAACGACGCGCCGCTGGGACGTGGGTCACCCCCCAAGATGGGCGGGTTGCGGGTTTGTAGGAGGGTCGATGCCGGACATCCTGGGCGAACACATCCGAATGAGGGTTCTATGACGGAAGAGGAGCAAGGCGCTTCGCCCGGTGAGCGCAGTCGCGAAGGCGACCTCGTGCGCGCATACGAACGCGAGCACGAGGTCGTCGAAGAGTTGCGCGCGCTCGACGAGATGAAGAACGCCTTCCTCTCCGCGCTGTCGCACGAGCTTCGCACGCCGGTGACGGCGATCCTCGGCCTTGCCCGGACGATCGAGCACGACTACGAGCGCATCGATCCCGTCGAGGTCAAAGAGTTCATGCGTCGAATCGCGAGCAAAGCGTCCAAGCTCGACCGGCTCCTGAACGATCTTCTCGACCTCGACCGTTTGCGTCACGGGATGCTTTCGCCGGCGCGCCGGCTCGGCAACATCGGGGATCTCGTGCGCCATGTCGCTGACGAGTTGGACGCGTCCGAGCGGCAGCGCGTCACGCTCGAGTGCGAGGACGTGCTCATTGCGGTCGACCACACCCAAGCCGAGCGCATCATCGAGAACCTCATCATCAACGCACTGACGCACACACCCCCGGGCTCACCGGTGCGGGTCTACACGAGCGCGGAGGACGGCGGTGTGCTCCTCACGGTCGAAGATTCCGGACCCGGCGTGCCGCCGGAGCTGCGCACGGCGATCTTCGAGCCGTTCAAGCAGGCCGGCATAAGCAAGCACGCGCCCGGTGTTGGGATCGGTTTGTCGCTCGTCGCGCGCTTCGCCGACAGTCACGGCGGCCGCGCATGGGTTGAAGACCGTCCCGGCGGCGGCGCGCGCTTCCGCGTTTTCCTTCCGAGCGGCCCGTCGGAAACCGTCTAACCGAGCATCGCCCGCAACGCGGGCTCGAGCTCCGTCGCTTCGAATCGATACCCGGAAGCTTCGAGCTTCTGCGAAGCCATCCGCGTGCTCGACAGCAGATCGTTGGCAAGCTCACGGCCGTACGGGATGGCGATCAACGCGCGCGGAATCGGGAACACAGCCGGCCGGTGCAGGACGCGCGCGAGCGCGCGCGTGAACTCAGCGTTCCGCACGGGATTCGGCGCCGCGATGTTGAACGGACCCGACGCGGCGTCCCGATCGAGCAGATGCAGGATCGCGGCGACGTGGTCGGTACGTGTGATCCAGCTCATCCATTGCGTGCCGTCGCCGAGACGGCCGCCCATGCCGAACCGGAACGGAAGCAGCACACGCTTCAACAGGCTGCCGGACGGATCGAGCACCAAGCCGGTGCGCAAGTGAACGACACGGATTCCAGCGTCGCTCGCGGATGACGTCGCCTCTTCCCAACGCCTGCAGACCGAAGGGAGGAAGCCGATGCCGGAGGATGCGTCTTCCGTCAGGATCTCGTCGCCGCGCTCACCGTAGAAGCCCATCGCCGACGCGCTCACGAGCACACGCGGCCGGGGGGACAGCGCGGCCAAGGAACTCGCGAAGGTTTCGGTTCCACGTACCCGGCCGTTGACGATCCGTGCTTTCTGGCGCGCGGTCCACCGCCGCTTCCCGATCGGCTCCCCTGCGAGGTTGACCGCGGCCTCGACGCCGGCCAACCCGCGAGGTTCGAGCGCTCCTCGCTCAGGATCCCAAAGCACCCTTCCCGGATCCGCAGGGCCCTCGCGCACGAGACGCACGACCTCGTCGCCGCGCACTTCGAGCGCGCGTACCAATGCGGTCCCGATGAAGCCGCTCGAACCGGTGATAGCGATCTTCACGCGGTCACTCTCGCTGCGCGCGCTCGGTTCTGTCCATCCGCGGCCTCACGCTACGATCGGGTACATGACCGAGATCGTTCTTCTTCAAGGCGACATCACGGGTCAGAGGGTCGATGCGATCGTGAACGCGGCGAACTCGTCGTTGATGGGCGGCGGCGGCGTCGACGGCGCCATCCACGCGCGCGGCGGACCCGCCATCATCGAGGAGTGCCGCCGGTTGCGCGCGACGACGCTTCCTCGAGGCTTGCCACCCGGCCGCGCGGTCGCCACAACAGCCGGCATGCTCGACGCCCGATGGGTGATCCACACAGTCGGTCCCGTCTATTCGGCCAACGAAGATCGCTCTCACATCCTTGCGTCGTGCCACACGGAATCGTTACGCGTCGCCGACGAGCTCGGCGCGCGCGTCGTCGCATTCCCCGCGATCTCCACCGGTGTCTACGGCTATCCGCTCGACGCTGCCGCGTCGGTTGCGGTGCGCGCGGCGCGCGATGCGATCACACATGTCGCCGAAGTTCGCTTCGTCCTTTTCGATGCGCACGCGTACGAAGCGTTCACGCGCGCGCTCGGCGCATCACGCGACGGATAGAGCATCGAGCTCCTGATAAGCGAAACCCCCTGACCGGGCAGGGGGTCGCTTCCCTAGGGGGGCTTATGCGGAGATTGTAAGGACATAGGCAAAGCATTACCAGGAACGACAACAGGATTCTAGGAGTCGTAACACGATCCCGGAAATGGCCTCATCAGACCATTCACGCTGCGTATCGAGGCGTGCCCTTCAGTGTTCGACAGGACTACCTTCGGGCTGTCCCCCGACGAGCTGGGAGGCGCGCAGCGCGAGGAAGAGCTCCGCAACGCCGGCCGGCGATTTCGGATCGCGCCCCGTGAGCTCTTTCACGCGGGCGAGCCGATAGGCGACCGTGTTCGGGTGCAAGTACAGGCGCTTCGCAACGGCCGGCAACGATGGGCCGTGCACCATGTACGAAACGAGCGTAGCCAGCAAGTCCGGATGCGGATCGAGCGGCTCGAGGATCGTTCGTGCGAGCCGCCGTGCGACGGCGCGCTCGCGGAGGATGAGCTCCTCGATCAGAACCTCGCCGTAGACGGCCAACGGTGACGACGATCCCGCACGTGCGGCGGCAAGCGCGATCGACGCTTCGCGGTACGAGCCCGACAGCTCCGTGATCGACTCGCGCGCGCGACCGAGGCCGGCCGACAGCCCGGCACCGATCACGCCCCCAGCTCGCTCGATGAACGACACGAGGTGCGGGGCCATCGAGTCGGCTTCGCCTTCTGCTGGGAAGATGAGCACGAGCTCGTCACCGCGCGCAACGACCAACGAACGGTCGGCGTTCGGAAGCTCGGCCGCCATCGCACGCAGGCGGTGCTGGCCGTTTCGAAGCAAGGGTTCGTCCGCGCCCTGCTGTGCGAACGCGATGATCGCGAGGCAGTACGGAACGGCGATATCGAGTCCCAATGCCTCGCCCCGGGCAAGGATCTCTTCGGTCGTCAGCTCTCCGCCGAGCACGCCGTCGAGGAAGTCACGCCGCGCCGTCTCACGATCGCTGGTCAACCGTTCGTACTCGGAGAGATACGCTTGCGCGGCAGCGCCGCTCGCTTCATCGATCCAACTCATGACCGCGGTCGCGAAATCCAAGCCCGCCGCCAGACGTTGATGGTCGTCGCCGATGATCACGCGCGCTTCCGCCCACGCGATCTGGGCGCCCGTGCGATATGCGGCAAGCAACGCAGAGAGCGGAACGCCTTCGCGCGCGCGACGCGACGCGCTATCGCGGATCATCGTGAGCTCTTCGCTGCTCGGTCCGCGACCGGCGCGCATCGCGCGGATGAAACCGCGGACGTTTCCTCGGTTCACGTCACGGATCTGATCGAGCGTGACGTCGGGTAGCGCGCGGTAGCTCGGGATCGACTCCAAGTATTGCTTGAGCATGCGCTCGGCAAGATCGTCCGTGGTCCGCTCGAGGTCGTCGAGGATCTCTGTCAGCGCGTGGGCGCGCGGGTCTCGATCGGCCTTTCGCTGCGTCGTCCGTGGCATCGCCGCCCCCCACCTTTGTGAGACTCACAGACCGGCCCGTGCAAAGGTTCACGGTACGTGGCCGCCTGGTGTATCACGCCCTTGTGACGCCCACAAAGGATACAGCGTCAACTTCGGCATATGTCCAACCGACCCGGTTCGTCCCCGCGCAGGCCCCGGACATATGATTGTTGAACCTTCCCCTCTGAGCGGCTTGGATCTGGCGCGTCTACGTTCCGCGCGCGAGGTGCGAGATCAAAGCCCCCAGAACGGGCCGGCCGAAGCCGGCCGGCCCGTTCGCCCCATCTTGAGGGATGCTCAGCAGGCGACCAGTTGCTGGGAGAAATTGTGCAACGTCATCGTCGCGACGTCGGCCCGAACGCCGACCATCTCAACGCTGGTGAGCGTGTCCGACGGCAACGAGTAGCCCACGAAGGGTGGCGCCGCGACCGTGAAAGACTGTGGCGACCCCGAAAGCAAGAACGAGAAACTCGTCAGGTAAAGCGTCGACGCGCCCACGGTAGCCGTATCCGGATCCGTCACCTTCGAGAGCACCGTGAACGAGGTTTGGCAGTCGGTCGTCATGTCCATGCCGTGCATGGTGGCGCCGTCGATCGTGAACTTCATGGTGCTGGTCGTCGTCGAGCCGATCGTCACGTCGGCTAGGCCGACGAACATCAGCCCCGTCTCCTCGATCTGTGACGACGACAAGGTGAAACGATCGGCAACTGCAGCGGCGCCCGTTGCGCGAACGCGCGCGCCGACCGGAACGATCGGATCGTGCGCGAGCGCGCCGAACCCTGCCAGCAGCGTAATCGCGAGCATCCCGGTGACGGCTCGCTTCATCGTCCGCCTACCCCCCCGGTGTTTCTGCGCCGGGTCGGTCAACGTCTGAGGGCGGAGGCGCTGTTGTAGCTTTCTCCTCGCGCAGATCGATCTGCGGCGGCGCTTCGGCGTCTTCGGTCAGGTCGATCGCTTCCGACGGAAGGTCGAGAGGCTGATCCGGCGGAAGCTCCCACCCGGTGATGTCGATGTCGCTGCCGGGCTCAGCCTCCGCCTCGGTGATATCGATGATCGCCGGCGGCTGCTCGAAGACCATGGTGTCGGCCGGAACCACAGCCGCTTCGGCTTCGGTCAGAGCAACGGGTTCCAGCTCGATCGTGTCCGGCTGCTCGACGGGTTCGGGTTCGAGTGCGAGAACGGGAAGGGGTTCGTCGAGCACGATGGTGTCCGCGGCGGGAACCACGACACCGGACTTCGCGAGCCACTTCTGTTGATGCTTCGTCTTGCCCATCACCGGCGTCCATGCCAACGCCAGCGATCCGCCCAAGATGCCGAGCAGCATCCCGATGAACAATCCGCCAAAGTCTGAGGTGATGAACGAAACAAGTGACAAGAGAACGATGAACACGCCGTACATCGTTCGGTGTGCAGGTTGGATCCAAAGGAGGAGGGCAAAGGTCTCCACAAGGACGCCGACGAGGATCCCCTGCCAGATCGGGGTCTTGCTCACGAAGAGAAACTGAACCGCCTTCATGGGGAAGTACCACATAGGCAGACCGCCGACAAGCGCGATCAACCCAGCCCAGAACGGCCGGCTTCGTCTCCATACTCGGAAGTTCAAGCGAAGGTTATGCAATCCAAAACGCGCGTAGGGCTTCGCTTGAGCCTTCATGCCGAGGATCGTGTCCATCGTGATCTCCCTCAGATGGGAGAGGGTGGACAAGCCACCCTCTCCCAACGAATCTCCGCAAGAGCCTTAGGTGATCAGCAACTGCTCGAGAAGTGCACGTGCAGAGCCAGGTGCTTGACCATGAAGGTTCCTGCCGTGGTCGATATCGCCGTTTGCGTGAAAGGCCCGCCGATGTCGAACGAGTCCGCAGTCTGTCCCAGTGACTGCCCCAGCGCCGGGTTGATGCTGTTGACCGGCCCGAGGGGCACGCCGACGACCAAGTTGTTGAAGGCGGTCGTGACTCCGGCAGCGGTGGTCAGATCGGTAACGCCGGCCACGAGGTTCGTCGCCGTCACACTGTCACCGGTGATCACCATCGTGAGGTTGGACAAGCTGGCCACCGGGATGCCCGTTGGCCCGCAAACCGTTTGCAACAGGTTGACTATGCCGTTGCCCGACCCATCGGTGAGATTGTCGATCGTCGTGACCCCGATCGCATGTGGGTGGCCAAACTGATCCTGCTCAACGCTGCCGTACTGGGAGAATCCCGTGCCGTGCAGCGCGTCGCCTGCAACGGTGAATGACGGGCCGGCGATCGTGAGTGGCAATGCGATCGCACCGGTCGCCGCTAGCACCAACACGCTGACGATGACGCCCATCGAAAGACCGTAGGCGAGACCGAACCTCCGCCAACGGGTCTTCCCTAACACTCGGTTTCCACTTGCGTCTTTCATTGCTATCCCCGTCCCCCCGTCTCCGCAGATCCTGCGGAAGAACTTCTTCGACCATTCGCCGCGACTCGTGATCGCGCGCGATCGCTGCTGCGACGGATGTGCGCTGTCACCTCCCCTTGCTGTTCGATGGAAATCGCTGGGAGTGCAGCGTCACGCTAAAGAGAAGAGGCAGTTGTCAACAGGGCCAATCGCACAGGATTCGAGGGCGCGCGCGTGATCAATTGCGCTCAGGCGTTCTGCGGTCTCCGCACGAGTTGCCCTTGTTTCTATGACTCGCGGGCACTACTCGCGCGACCAGCTTGGGTTGATTCGGGGCCTGCCGACTAACCATTGCGCAAGCAACGTACGAGCGGATCCCGTCAGACTCTGAGATCGATCTCGAACCAGATCATCGTCGACCCGTTCGTCGTGACGCCCCAACGCGATGCGATCTTCGTCACGAGCAACAGTCCCCAACCGGATTCCCGCGGACGAAGCTCAATGCTGTTCGTCAGCTCCGCTCGGCCAGGATTCGAAACTTCGATCCGGATCCCGTGGCCGGTCGGGTTCGCGTCGATCTCGATCGCCTGATCGCGAACCAGCGAACCGTGCTTCACGCTGTTGGTCACCAGCTCGCTCACGAGCAAGTTCAGATCCTGGATCATCTCGGACGGCACATACCCCTCGAGCGACCGCATCGACTGACGGGCTGCTCGAGCCGCGCGGAAGTCGCTCGGCAGACAGATATGCACGCTCGGATACATGATCACCTTTAATGGTTTCCCCACCCTGAGAGCACGAGATACGGTCATTTCCTTCCTTATCTCAACGCGCAACCTGGACCCATTTGGGTGGCTTTCCGTGCTCACCGATTAGTCATTGGGAACTACGACTGTTTGGTCCGTGCGGGGCATGGATTATCTGGGGCGAACCGGTCACGCTGGAGGCCATGAAGCGCGCGGGATTCGGCGTCGCCTTGCTCGTCCTTGCCGGTGCATTTGCGCTGCTCATCACGCCTGCCTCGGCCGATCCCGTCTGCAGCGTCGCGACCCCGTTGCCGGTCCTCGGCGGCGTCTTGTCCGGCGGCGTCCAAACGGGACTGCTGAACGTCGGGCCGGTCTGTCCCTCGTCGGGCACCGCGCCGGTGCCCTCGCCGGCGACGAGCGGTATCCCGCCGAAGCCGAGCGCGAACGGTCAGGGTCTGGGATCGAAGGGGTCGACGACGACGGCCTCCCAACCGGCTGCTCGTCCGGCAACGGTTCGAGGGGCAACGAGCCAACCGAACACCCGAACCACATCACCTACTTCAGGCAAGGCGAAGACGGATTCAAGGAGGGAGCTCTTGCGCATTGCGGAGATCTTCACGTGGATCAACACGCCGGCGCGCGTTGCGTTCGCAGCGTTCTGCGTCTTCGCGCTCATCATCGAGATCTGGATGGGCATCCGGGTGGGCCGGAAACGCGCAAGCCGTAGTGCGAACGTAGCGGCCGATGCACAACTGGCGGCCGTGATGAGCGTCGTTCCCGATGCGATCGTCGTTACCGACGAGAAGAATGAGATCCGCGCCATGAACGCGGCCGCCTCGGAGATGCTCGGCGCCGCCGGGGAAACTCGCGGGTCGCTCGTCTCCCGATTCATCCGTGGGTCGGAGCGGAGCGGCATCACGCTCGAGTCGTGGATGCGGTCGACGGCGGACTACGCGAGCGGAACCACGGGGACGCTCGATGGCGGGCTGCCGGTCGGCATCGCGGCCGCGCCGGTGCACGCGGAGAAGAAGCTCGTCGGTCACGTGTTCCTCGTGCGCGATCTCCGCAAGGAGCGTGCGCTCGACCGCATGAAGGAAGAGTTCCTGTCGAACATCTCGCACGAGCTTCGGACACCGTTGGCGTCTGCGCTGGGTTTCGCGCGTCTCCTGCAGCGCCGCGAGCTTTCCGCGACACAGCAAGGGGCGTTCGTGGGTGCGATCGTTGAGGCATGCGAGCGGCTCGACCGCGTCGTTGACCTGTTGATCGACGTCGCTGCGCTCGACGGCGGGAACGCGCGCATCGACTCAGAGCGCGTGGATATCGCAGAACTCGTTCGCGACGCGGCGGATCGGTGGAGCGACCGTTCGGCGAGCCACGTGATCACAGCACGCACCGGCGACCAGATCGAGCCGATCGCGGCCGGGTCGGCGCTGTTGCGGAACTCGATCGACGAGCTGATCGACAACGCGATCAAGTTCTCGCCGGACGGCGGCATCGTGACGATCGCCGTTGAACGGTTGACGCATGAGTCGAAGCCGACGATCGCGATCTCGGTCGCGGACCAAGGGATCGGGATCGACCCGATGAAGCGCGAAGCCGTCTTCGAAGACTTCCATCAGGTGGACGGCTCCGCGACGCGGCGGTTCGGCGGGCTGGGCATCGGTCTGGCGTTCGTCCGCCGGGTTGCGGAGGCCCACGGTGGCCGAGTCGACATCGTGTCCGAGCAAGGCAGCGGGAGCACCTTCAGCTTGGTGCTGCCGGCGCGCATCCCTCGCTCGCAGACCAAGAAGGCGGCACCGACGACAACCCGCAAGGCGACAAGCAGCGCGCGCAGGCCACAGCGCGTCGTCCGGGTCGACGGCGCCTAGAGCGCGAACTCTCTACGCATGGCTCTCGCAGCCCTGCGTGCGAGTGCGGGCACACCCTCCTCGAGGCGCGCGAACGTCGGATGGTCGGTGACGCCGCCCAGGTAACGACGGTACGACCCTTCCATGATGATCGCGATCTTCCACCCGGCCATCGCGACGTACCAATCGATCGCGCGCACGTCGCGGCCCGAGCGTTCGGTGTACCGGCGAAGCAGATCCGCGCGGCGCGGGAAGCCTTCGAGGTCGGTGACGGCTCCGGCGCCCGGACCGCGGAATCGCTCGTCGCCGTCTTGGAACCAGAAGTAGAGCAGCCAGCCGATGTCTGCAAGCGGGTCGCCGAGCGTCGACATCTCCCAGTCGACGACTGCGATGAGCGTCGCCGGCGACGTCGGCGCGAGGATCACGTTGTCGAGCTTGAAGTCGCCGTGCACGATCGACGCTTCGGTCTGCTCCGGCACGTTCGCGGAGAGCCACTCCCCGACGGCCTCGATATCGGGCTGCTCGCGGAAACGGGCCAATTCCCAGAGCTGGTTCATCCGGCGAAGCTGACGCTCAAGGTAGCCCGCCGGCTTCCCAAAGGACGCGAGATCGACGGCCGCGTAGTCGACGGCGTGCAGGTCGACGAGCGTGTCGACCAGCCCGTCGCTCATGCGCGCGCGATCGTCGAGCGAGGACAATGGCTCCGGCAACGAGTCGCGGACCACGAAGCCGTCGACGCTCTCCATCAAGTAGAACGGGGCACCGATGACTTCCTTGTCTTCGCACAACGCGATCGGCCGGGGAACGGGGACGGGCGCCTTGTGGTCGTGCAGCGCGCGCATCACCCGATACTCGCGGGTGACGTCGAACGCGGAGGGCGGAAGGTCGCCGCGCGGAGGACGTCGCAGGACGACGCGCCACCCGTCGCCGGTCACGAGGAACGTCAAGCACGACTGGCCTTCACCGATGCGCTCGACGGTGAAGTCGCCGGCGAACTCAGGCGCTTCCGACCCGAAGAACTTCGCGAGGGCGACCGGATCGACGAGCTCGTCGCTCACTTCATGCCCTCGAGGTAGCGGCCGAGCTCACGTCGCGCGATCACCATCTCATGCACCTCGTCGGGGCCGTCGGCGATGCGCAGCGTCCTGCCGTGCGCGTACATGGCGGCAAGGGGGAAATCTTCCGACACGCCGGCCGCACCGTGGATCTGGATCGCGCGATCGAGCACGTTGAGCATGACGGTCGGGGCGGCGACCTTGATGGCAGAGATCTCGACGCGCGCACCCTCTTTCCCGACCGTATCCATCAACCATGCGGCTTTCAGCACGAGCAGCCGGGCCTGCTCGATCTCGATGCGTGAGCGCGCGATCTGCTGCTGAACGACGCCCTGACGCGCGAGCGGCTTGCCGAACGCCACGCGCGTGAGCGCGCGCTTGCACATGAGGTCGTACGCTCGCTCGGCCATGCCGATCGCGCGCATGCAGTGGTGTATACGGCCCGGCCCGAGACGCGCCTGCGCGATCGCGAAGCCGCTCCCCTCTTCACCGAGCAGGTTCGAAGCCGGAACGCGAACGTCCTTGTACTCGATCTCGCAATGGCCGCCGCCCTCGTCGTATCCGAACACCGGCAGCGTGCGCACGATCCGAACGCCGGGCGTATCCATAGGAACGAGGATCATCGATTGACGCCGGTATTGATCGGCGTCGGGATTCGTCACGCCCATCACGATCGCGATCTTGCATCGTGTGTCGGCGGCACCCGAGGACCACCACTTGCGTGCGTTGATGACGTAATGATCGCCGTCGCGCTCGATGCGACCCTGGATGTTGCTTGCGTCCGAGGAAGCGACCTCAGGCTCGGTCATCGAGAAGCACGAGCGGATCTCTCCTTCGAGGAGCGGCTTCAGCCATGCGTCCTTCTGTTCGTCGGTCCCGTACTCGGCGAGGATCTCCATGTTGCCGGTGTCGGGCGCCGCGCAGTTCAGCGACTCGGGGGCGATGTGCGGGCTCCGGCCGGTGATCTCAGCCAGCGGGGCGTACTCGAGGTTGCTCAGGCCGGCGCCGTAGCGCGTATCCGGCATGAACAGATTCCAGAGACCGCGCGATCGCGCCTCCTTCTTCAGATCGTCCATAACCGGCGGGTAGAAGTGCGGGTTTCCCGAGTCGCGCACTTGCTCGCTGTAGACGGCCTCGGCCGGGTAGACGTGCTGATCCATGTAGTCCAGGAGGTTCTTGCGGAGCTCCTCCACCTTCGTGCTGAATGCGAAATCCATCGGCTCTCCTCAGGGCGTGCGTGAGCGCGGTAAGCATAGGCGGGGCTCGCGGCAGCACACCAAGCCGGCACGTGAATGTCGTCGGAAGCCGAACGCGCGCGCCTTGTGGGCGCGCGCGCGTGGAGAGGTGAAAGCGAGTGGAGGCTAGTCTTGCGCCGGCTCCACGACGGGCAGGTGCGCGCAGATCCATTGCACCGCTTCTGGGTCGGAGTTCAGGCGGTATTCAACGATCTCGATCGCGCGTGCTACTTCGAACGTCGGTTCTTCAACGAGCACCCAAGTAACCATCGTGTCTCCTTCCTTCGGAGACAACATTCGCCGGGCCGGTTCGTCGCCCCTCCCACTTCCCGGCCTTTTCTCCCGAACATCCTCGGAATCTTGCTCCGAAAAACTGCCGAATCGGACATCGCACGCTCCCCTGTTCGAACAATCCGGACGCAACGGACATCGCTACGATGGCGTCGTGCCCGAGCTCCCCGAGATGCAAGCGTTGTCCGAGCGCCTCGACGCCGCCTTCGGCGGCGCGCGCATCGAGCGGGTTATGCCGCTCCAGTTCTCGGCGCTCAAGACCGTCGCGCCGATGTACGACACGCTGAACGGACAGCGCCTGACGAGCGTCGGACGCCGGGGCAAGTTCCTCGTGATGGAGCTGGAGCGCGCGCGCGTTCTCGTGCACCTTTCGCAAGGCGGCCGGATCGACATCGAGAAGCCATCGAAAACGACGCGCGCCAAAGGCTCGGTGGTGCGGTTCGTGTTCGCGAAGAGCGGGCTGCTCGTGAAGGAATTCGGCACCGAGCGCAAAGCGGCGTGGTGGGTGCTGGCGCCCGGCGAAGAGGGACCTCTCGCTGCGCTGGGCCCCGAGCCGGATTCGAAGGAGTTCGCCGACCTGATCCGGACCGGGGCAGACGCGCGTCGCGTGCACACGATGCTTCGCGACCAGCACACGGTCGCAGGCATCGGTCGCGGGTACTCCGACGACATCTTGCATCGCGCGCGCCTCTCCCCGTACGCGTCACTTGCCTCTTTGTCTGAAGAACAACGCGAGATGCTGCTCGCGTCCGTTCAAGAGGTGTTGGCCGAAGGGCTGCTCGAGGAAAGGAAACGCACGGGTGGGCTGCCTGCGAAAGTGGGCGACCACTGGATCGTGCACGGGAAGTACGGAACGCCATGCCCACGGTGCGGAGCCGATCTGCGACGCGTGTCGTACGAGTCGCACGAGGTGACCTACTGCCCCGAGTGTCAGACGGGCGGCAAGATCCTGGCCGATCGCCGTATGTCGCGGCTGATCAAGTAGCTACGGCAGGAAGTAGATCGGATTGAAGAAGCTCCCGAGGTGCCGAACCTCGAAGTGCAAGTGAACACCGTCCGCGCGCCCCGTGGATCCGCACAAGCCGATGAGAGCACCTGACGAAACCTCTCTGCCCGTTCGCGTGCGGAGCTTGTCGAGGTGCCCGTACAGCGTCGACCACCCACCCGCATGTTGGATCACGACGAACTTGCCGTAATAGAGATTGTTCGTTCCCGCGAGGATCACGCGTCCGCCCTTCGCGGCCGTCACCGGTTGATCCAAAGAACACGCGATGTCCATTCCGTGATGGAACTCCCGCGCGGGATGTGGGCCTTTTTCGCCCGGCGTCACGACGAACGGCCGCCATCCGAATGGTGAGGTGATCACGTTCTTCGTAACCGGCCACGAGAAACCGAGCCGCAGGGCCGGCGTCGAGCGCGGCTTCTTCGCGTGAGGGATGTTCCGATTCCGCGCGACGACGCGACTCGGTTTCGCGTTCGACTTCGCCTTTGGCTTCGGTCGAACGATCACGTCGATGTGCTCCTGGGGGATCGGAACGACAAAGCTCGTGGAGCTCGAACGAGAAGCGACCCCTTCGAGGGCGACGGCGGGAAGCATCGCGACTGTCGGTACAGAGAGAGAAGCGATGGCGAGGAACACGAGTGGGCGCGCGCGCAGAGATCGACGTGTTTGCATTTTCTGGAATGGGCTCGGGGGAACGGGCGGTTGTGCGGGAGCCTAGGAAGGACCCCAACACGTTTCGTCCGTCAGTGGCGCCAACTTGAGTAGCGCATTTGCGTGGGTGTACGCGTTTTCATGACAGGACTTGGCAAGGCTCAACCAAGACTTGGAAGCTGACCGAAGATCGAGGTGTTAGGGAAGGAAGAGCAGCGGATCCCACACGTATCCGTCGTAGCGCATCTCGAAGTGCACGTGCGGGCCCGTCGCGTTGCCGGTCATACCGCACGTGCCGATCTCCCAACCCGTCTTCACGACCTGGCCGACCCTCGCGATGACGTGCGTCATGTGCGCGTACACGGTCATGTACGTGTTGCCGTGATCGATCGCGACGGTGTTGCCATACGCACTTCCAGCATCGCCTGCGAACACGACGCGACCGGTGCGCGATGCGTATAAGGGCTGGCCCATGCCGCATGCGATGTCGGCGCCGTGGTGGAACGATCCGTTGCGCGGACCGAACGGCGATGTGATCCCGTGGTATCCGTGCACCGGCCACTGGAAGCCGAGCCGCTTCGGGTTGATGCCGCCGAGGTTCGGCAGCGAAGGGATGAAGATCGGCTTGGATGCTTTCTGCACCTTCGCGGTCGTGGTGCGCGCGCGCGCAGCAGCTGCCGTCGTGAACGTTTCCGCGGGCACCCAGTCGACCGGCGCGCGAACGTACCCCTGGCTGATCTGCGCGCTCCGCTCGCCGCCGTAGTAGGCGTGCGCGATGCCGACAGTGACAGCGCCCACGACGAACACGCCGGCGACCATGGCCGCGACGGTCCGGAAGCGCTGTTCCCGGGCTCTGCTCACTAGCCTCCCCTATTCGACACGATCACAAGGTGTCCTTCGCTGCTCACGCCTGGGAGGTCGTTCCACCGTGCTGTTCTCGCAGCTCAGCGGCCACAACTCGGCCGACGTGACAGTTCTGATCGCTCCCCGCTTGTTCAACGACGGCCAAGGCCTCATCGACGCGGCCGAGGCGCTCAAGAGCTTCTGCCCGTAACACCGCGATCCCACACGGATCGGGCGCGATCGTCACGACAACGTCATCGCCAACCTCGACGTGGACGGCCGGGCCTTTCCCCGGCTTCACGCGATCGAGGATCGCAAGACAGCTCGTGGCGTCGCCGCTCAGCAGCGCTTTGACCGCCTGCATCCAATGCGAGTCGATATCCCGTTTCGCCGGCGCGCGCGTCCGCACCGGCCGGTTCCCGAGCGATTTTCGGTAATAGATGCCGGTTCCCGGCAGGCCTGCTCGGAGATACGAACCACGCGGGCCTCTTCCGATGTGCAGTCCGGGAACGCCGAGTGACAACCCGAGCCCCGACTTGGAGAGATTGAGACGGAGCGGGCCTGCGATCTTCAACGAACGCCTGAAGCCGAACGGCATATCGGACAAAACCATATCGGGCGGCCTGCGCTGAGGTGAACCCGAAGCAAACAGTTCGTCCGCACGAAGGTTTCGCGCCGCGACTGGGAGAAGGTTCCTGGCAAACCGCATATGGGAGGGAGAGACCAGTGCCCCGTCGCACTCATCTCGCCGCGTTCGTCGTCGCCATCGCGATCGGCGCTTCGATCACGGCCGTTGCGCCGGCAACACCTGCAACCGCCACATCGATCAAACATGTCGTTGTCGTGATGCAAGAGAATCGCACGTTCGATTCATACTTCGGTCATCTGAAAGCGTACGACCCGACGCTCGACGTAGAAGCCGAACCGGCAAGCGCGTCGAACCCGAATCCGCTCAACGCGAGCGCCCCCCCGATCGCAGCATTCCATCAAACAAACGCGTGCGAAGTTTCCGATCTCAATCACTCCGTGGATGGTTCACACGCGGAATTCGACAACGGGAAGATGGACGGCTTCACGAAAGCGAACGTCGACTCATCGTTCGACCCAACCGGCAGCAGAGCGATGGGGTATCACACGCAAGCGGAGATCCCCTACTACTACAAGCTGGCCGACACGTTCGCGATCGGCGACCGTTACTTCGCCTCGGAGCTGGGGCCGACATTCCCAAACCGATTCTTCCTGCTCGCTGCGACGCCATTCGGCCACACGAGCAACGACTTCCCCACCAGTGATCCCCTGGGCTCGTTCAGCCAGAAGACGATCTTCGAAGAGCTCGACGCCGCGCACATCTCCTGGCGCGTGTATTTCACCGAGGTACCGTTCGCAGCGATCTTCAGCTATGTGCGCGCGCACGCCGTGGGGCACCTCTTCCCGATCACGCAGTACTTCATAGACGCCGCCACCGGGAACCTTCCGCAGGTGTCGTTCGTCGACCCGGTTTTCGTCGGATCGAACAACACGGAGACCGACGAGCATCCAACGACGAACATCCAGGTCGGAGAGAAATACTCGTCGACCATCATCAACTCTCTGATGCAGAGCCCGAGCTGGGCATCGACAGCGCTGTTCTTCACCTACGACGAGCACGGCGGCTTCTACGATCACGTCCCCCCGCCGGCAGCCGTCCCACCGGACAACATCGGCACGGACGGCTCGCTCGATCGCTACGGATTCCGCGTCCCTATGATCGTTGTCTCACCGTACGCGAAGAGACACTTCGTTTCGCACGTCGTGCACGATCACACGTCGATCTTGGCTTTCATCGAGAAACGATTCGGCCTGCCGCCATTAACGGCGCGCGATGCAGCCGCGGATCCGATGTTGGAATTCTTCAACTTCCAACATCCGGATTTCAGCGTTCCGGTGTTACCGGACGCCCCGCTCGACCTGAACCAGATCATCACGTGCCAGAAGCTCGACCTGAACAGGCGCAGCGTCGGCTTCTAACGATCGGGCGGAACACTACGACGGGGCCCCCTGGGGGCCCCGTCTGTGTGTTGCTATGTGGCCCTAGGGAAGCAATCCGGTGACCGAGCCAACACCCGGCAGAGAAGGAAGCGACGGCAACACGTTCGGGACACCCGGGAGTGAGGCCGGGAGTGAGGGGAGCACGCTCGGAACGCTCGGGAGCGAAGGAAGCCCGCCGCCCGTCACGCCGCTCACGATGCCCGTCACGTCGCCGGCACCGGGCAGACCGGGCACCGACGGCAGGCTCGGAAGCGGAACGGGAAGGTTGTTGAGGTCGGGGAGGCCACCGACGTTGGGTACGCCCGGCAGGTTGCCGAGGTTCGGGATGCTCGGCATCCCCGGCACCCCGATCTTCGGCAGGGACGGGACGCTCGGGAGGCCGGGAACAGCCGGCGTGTTCGGAACGGAGATGTTCGGGGCGGCAGGAAGTGGCGCGTTGAGCAGGTTCTGCAAGGAGGAGGAATCCCAGCTGCCGCTCGCCTGGAAACCGGCCGCGCTTCCACCGGCGGAGACCTTGCCGTTCACGGGACCGGCCGGCGTGTTCATACCGTGCGTCGTCGATGCCGACGTTGAGCTCACGGCGATCGTCACGACGGCAGCTGCGACGAGAGCCGAGTAAGCGATGATGCGAGGCCTGCGCATAACTTCTCCCTTTCATTTCGAGCGGCTGGTTGCGACCGGATAACGAAAGGTCTGCGCGCGCGGAAACGGCGGTTGAGCGGCATAAACAGAACGCGCGCAAAGTGGGTTCCAAGTGACTACGCGCGGATAGTCATTCGTGACCAACGCGCCCGACAGGTTCGCGGCGTTGCACTGCTTCGAACCGTTTGTCGTTAGTAGCTGCCGCGGCCTTCGTCGCCCTGTCTGCGGAGGAAGCGTTCGATCTCTGCTCCGAGCTCGTCTGCACTCGGTATCGACCAGCCGGGCTGGTACGCGGCTTCGAGCCGCTCGACGTACTCCTTGATCTCCGGGCGCTGCTCGACGATCCGATCGAGCTGCTCCCGCTGGGAGACGGCATCGTCGGCTAAGGAGCCGACCGGAAGCATCACGCCGAGGTGACGGCCGAGGCGTTCGAGCAACGCGAGGACGGCCGGTGCATAGGTCGCAGTGACGTAGTGCGGGGTTTGCGCGAAGAACCCCACCGTCGGGATCCCGTGATCGCGCAGGTTCATCTCGATCACCGACACGGCGGCGGCGGGGACGCGAAGCAAACCTTCGGTTCGCTGATCGTCGGGACCGAGCACCTCGGGGCGCGAGGCCGTTGCCGTGATCTGCGTCGGACGCGTGTGCGGCACCGCCAGCCCGAGCGATCCGAGCGTCACCGATTCGACGATGCCGAGGCGAACGCACAACTCGTGCACCGCATCGGAAAGCTCGCGCCACCGGAAGTCGGGCTCCACACCGGTCAGCACGACGAGGTCGCGGTCGCCGGCCTTGGCGACGCGTGCCGTCAGCTCGGACCACGCGAGCGACTTGAGGTCGCCGTCGACGATGTCGAGCACCGGCCGGCGCGCGCGATAGTCGATGAGGAGATCCATGTTGAACCTGGCGATCTGCTCGCCGTCCTCGGCGATCTGGTTCGCGGCGGTCGTAGCAGCCGCGGCTGCGTCGACCCATCCGTCCAGCGCGATGATGAGCACGGGCGCGCGCATCCGCGGCTCAGACGTCAGCGTGTATAGGTCCATCCCCCACAGGATACGAGGCTCAGACGCACAGACGCCCGGCCGATCCGGCCGGGCGTCCGCACCACTATTGAGACGTTAGTTGCCGTCCACGCACCCGCGGTTGTAGTACCCAGTGCGGTTGTTGTAGGCGGCGTTGCTCCAGTTGCCCTGGATCTTCCACACGCTTCCGTTCGAGAACGTCGAGAGCTTGTTGAAGTGCCACGCGCACTTGTCAGCGTTCTCGTTGCCTTGGCGGTCGTACCACGCGTTGAGATGCGGATCGGTTTCCGCCTCGCTCAGCTCGTGGCCGCTGACGTTCGCCAGCGCAGCGAGCCCCTGAGAGTGGGCGCCGCTCGTGTCTTGAGGATCGCAGCCGCTGTCGCCGTCGAGGTTGAAGAAGAACGCGACCTGAACCTGGACGCCGTTGGCCGTGCCGGTGTCGTGCCAAGCGCAGTAACCCGCGTTGCCGCGCTTCAGGTCGACGTAGACCGGGTAATAGCCGTTGCTTACCGGGTTCGGAATCATCTTGGCCACTTCGGCCACGATCTGCGCCGTCGACGGCGGACTCGTTGGGCCGGCGGTCGCGTCAACCACGTGCCCGTTGTACGTCACGGCCCCGGAAACTTTCCCGTTGCTGCTGGAGTACTCCGTGGTCGTGCCTGCGTACTTCGTGCCCGTCCAACCCCCATAGAAGGTGTCGAGGCCGGTCTGCTTGTCACCGACGAAAGAGGAGTTGCCCCATTGGGTGCCCCAGTAGATCGCTTTCACGATCGACGCCGTCATGATCGGACCGCCGTGGTTCACGAGGTTCGGACTGAAACCGAAGCCGATCCCAAGGTTCTTAGCGTCCTTCGCCTTGAACTCGTGCCCATGATTGGCTTTCTGGACCTCGGGCTTCGAAGCGGAAGCCGCGCCGGCCCCCATGCCGACCATCCCGGCGATGAGCGCGACGAGCACCGTTGCAAGTGTGAGCCGACGAGACATACACGAACCCCCTGTCCGACCGATAGTGCAGCGAGGATAACGCCGAATGGCACACATTGGGACTCCCTAGAAGTCCTATTTTTCGGGAACGTTTGGCCCAAGCGCCCCGGTTTGGCTCAATTCTGGTCGGTTACGAGTTCCTTACGACGCGGGGGCCGCTCGCGACCTCGAGTTGACCCACCCGCCGCGGCTCCGCAGGATGCACGCGCGCGACCACGACCCCTGGAGCTTGCTCATGCGATTCGGCATCTTCCTGGCACCGTTCCACCGGCCGGACGAGAACCCGACCCTCGCGCTGCAACGCGACCTGGAATTGATCGAGCGGCTGGACGAGCTGAGCTACGACGAGGCGTGGATCGGCGAGCACCACTCGGCCGGGAGCGAGATCATCGCCTCGCCCGAGGTGTTCATCGCTGCAGCCGCCGAGCGCACGAAGCGCATCAAGCTCGGCACCGGCGTGTCGTCGCTGCCCTACCACCAACCCCTCTTGCTTGCCGACCGCATGGTCCTGCTCGATCACCTCACGCGCGGGCGCGCGATGCTCGGCGTGGGACCCGGCGCGCTCGCATCGGACGCGTACATGTTGGGCATCCAGCCTGCACAACAGCGCGACATGATGGAGGAAGCACTCGAGGCCATCATCGCGTTGCTGACGTCACCCGAGCCGGTCTCGCGCAAGACGTCGTGGTTCACGCTTCAGGACGCTCGCCTGCAGCTTCGCCCGTACACGCAGCCGACGTTCGAGATCGCCGTCGCCGCGATGGTGTCGCCGTCCGGTCCGCGGCTCGCGTCGAAGTACGGCTGCTCGTTGCTGTCGGTCAGCGCGACGACCGTCGAAGGGTTCAGCGCGCTCGGCAGTCACTGGGATGTGATGGAGGAGCAGTCGGCGCGGCTCGGCACGACCGTCGATCGCGACCGCTGGCGTTTAGTGGGTCCGATGCACATCGCCGACACGCTCGAGCAGGCTCGCGCCGATGTGCAGTTCGGGCTCGAACGCTGGCTCTACTACTTCACGCGTGTGGCCGCCCTACCGCTTCTGCCGCCGGAGATGGCCGACATCAAGATCGACGACCTCATCGAACTCATGAACATGTCGGGCCTCTCTGTGATCGGCACGCCCGACATGGCGATCGAAGCGATCCGACGGCTCGAGAAGCAGGCCGGCGGCTTCGGTACCTACCTGTTCATGTCGCACGAGTGGGCCGATCGCCCGCAGACGTTGCGCTCGTACGAGCTCTTCTCGCGCTACGTCATCCCGGAGATCAACGGAACGACGGCGTCGCTGACCGGCTCGCGCGATTGGGTCGCGGAGCATCATCCGAAGATGCGCGGTCAGGTGATGAGCGCCATCGAAGACGCAACGAAGAAGTACATCGACGAGCGCGACGCGGCCAAGAAGTAAAGGCTCATACGCCGGCAGCTCTAACTGGCTGTGAGCGATACCTCGGGCGAATAACCGATCACACCTCGAGCCGGGAGATGCTGCCACACCCGGAACGAGTAAACGCCGCTCCCCGCGTCCGGAACGAAGTCGGCCCCAAACTCCTTTAGCGAACGCTTCCAATCGACGAACGTTGCGGACCCCGGTCGACGGACCTGAACGTCCCATACGTACCCCGGCGGTGCGTCGGTCACATTCGCCCAGGTGAGGTGGAACCGAGTTGATGCTGAACCAGACGTTGGCGTGACGATGGGCGCCACTCCAACGAGGCCGTACATCACGTCATGGTGTACGTAGCACACCATGAAGAGCAGCCCTGCGGGAAAGCCGTTCGACGGATACCGCACCGTCACGGGGCCGAGGACGATGCGGCCGAAAAGGACCGCCTTCGCCGGCGTGTTGTAACCCCACGGCCTCGGGAGGATGTCGACGTTGTGGTTCACGCCGACGTCCTCGTTCACGAAGCGGATCGTCAATGGTGTGTTCGCGCGCGCATTGAGGCAGTGCGTGTTGAAAGCGATGTTCTTGGCAACGATCGTGATGCTGCGCGGGCTCGGAGCACAGGACGCGAAGATGAGCGGCGGCTCCCCGATCGAAGGCTCGGACCCGGGCGCAACCGTCGGGCTCGTCGTGCACGCGGCGAGGAGCGGAACTGAGATCAGGAGCGCCAGAAATCTGGAGGGTCTCGCACCCCGACGCATCGGACTCAGCGCGTGGCGCGCGCGCGGAGGTAGTCGCGCACGACGAACTCCCCGAGCGCATCGTCGCGGACGGCGAACACACGCCCGGTGACGATCTTCGCGAGGCGATCGATGAAACCGACGAGACCCGGATCGTCTTCGAGCATGAACACGTTCAGCGTGACGTCGCTCTTCGCGAGGCGCATCGCTTCCTTGTAGGTCTCTTCGAGCGTCTTCCGTACCGGCGGCCAGTTGAAGTAAACGTAGTCGCCTTCGAGGTGCGCGGTCGGCTCGCCGTCGGTCACCAGAAGCACCTGCTTCGTCGCACCGCGCTGCTTCGCGAGGAGCCGCCCCGCCAGGTTGAACGCGTGCGCCATATTCGTGCCCTTGACCGGCTCCCAGTCGACGTCGACCAGATCGTTCGGCTTCAGCTCGCGCGCGATATCGCTGAACCCCACGATCGACAGCTTGTCTTCGGGATACTTCGACGAGATCAGGGAGTGCAGCGCGAGTGCCATCCGCTTCGCAGGCACCCAGTGACCCCGCAGCGGCATCGACAAGCTCATGTCGAGCAGCAGCACCGTAGCGGTCGACGTTCGGTTCTCGGCCTCCTCGATCTCGAAGTCGTCGGGGTGCAGGCGCACGCGTCCCTTCGTCGGTCCCGTGCGCATCACCGCATTGCCGACCGTTCGTTGAACGTGGATGCGGAACGGATCGCCCCAGCGCCACTGCCGGGTCGCGCCGGTCGCCTCGCCGCTGCCGCCGGCTTCGCGCACGTCGTGAGAACCGGCGCGGTCGGCTACCAGCCGCTCGAACACACGAACCAATGCGCGTTCACCGAGCTTTCGGATGCCGCGCGGCGTCATCTCGATCTTGCCGCCGCGACGCACGAGGATCCCCGCTTCTTCGAACGCGCGCTCGACCTGCTTCATCCGCTCGAGGTCCCGCGCGGCGTCGTCGCCGAGCGTGCTGCGCAGCTTGTCGACGTCGACGTCTTCGAGCGACGCGTTGGGCCCGTCCATCTTCAACGTGCACTCGAGGTCGTCGAGCTCGGCCAGGCGCTCGATCGCTTCAAGGCTTTCCGACAGTCCGAGCGGCTGGTCGCCGTCGATGCCTGCGAACTCATCCCAGGGCATCTGGGGGAAGAGGTCGCGCAGAGAGTCGTTGAGGCGCGAAACCTCGAACGACAGGCCCATGTCTTGGAGCATCTCTTGCGACAGCTGCATCAGCTCTTCGCGGCGGTCGCGCGGCAACGACGCCATCAGCTGCGACATCGCAGCCATGCGGCGAGCCAGCGCTTCGAGAAGCTCGTCCAGCGTCCGCGGGTTCTCAGGGAAGAACTGGCCGTGGTGCGCCATGAACTGGTTGAACTCCTCTTGCGTCGGTCCGGTGCCTTCGCGACGCTGCTCGAGCATCCGGTTCAGGTCGGCAAGCATGTCCTTCATCGCCGCCAGCTCTTCCGGCGACATGTTCTTCATGCCTTGGACCATCTTGTCGCCGTACGCCGCGAGCATCTCTTGGCGGATCTGCTCGAGCAGGTCCTGGAACATCTCGCGCGCCTCGCTCGAGGCGAAGTCGTAATCCTTCAGCTCCGAGATCGAGCCGGCGACGCTCGACGGCAACGAGTCGAGGAACGATTCGTTGAGGCGCGCGGTGTCGTCGGCCTGCCGCGCGAGCTGCGCGCGCTCGGTGTTGACCACCCGGTCGAGCTGATCGCGGAGCTTCTCGAGCCAGCCGTCGAGACGGCCTTGCTCTTGCTGCTGCTGACGCGCACGCCGCAACCGCTCCATCATCGACTGGATGCCGCCGAACTGCCCCGGCACGCCGCGGCGGAGCATGTGCTCGAACGCCATGTCGGGACCGAGCCCGTCGAGGATGTCGTCGCTCAGGGAGTCGACCAGCTTCGAAACGGAGAGGTCGTCGGTGATCGGCGTCTGCGTTCCGTCCCAGCGCGAGTAACGGAAGACGCGCATCTCAGGCTCCGTAGCGCGCGCCGGTCGCGGTCTGCTCTTTGTTCAGACGACGCGACAGGTGGAGGCCCTCCAAGGCGAACTCCAGCGCGGATGCAACCAACGCCGGCGACTCCTCGTTCACGCCCAAACGCTTCAGGAGCCCCGACGCACCCGGAACGTCGCCGACCTGCTTCAAGAGCTCCGGCGCCGCGACCAGGTCACCCGTATCAACTTCCATGCCTTCTTCGAATCGCGCGAGCAGCCCGTTGAAGTCGAAACCGCTCAGCCTGCGGCGGAACACGTCGAGGATCGCCTTGCGCGCGAGCTGCTCGAGGATCTCCGATTCGCGGCCTTCTTCGAACGACTCGAACTCGACGCGTCCCATCGACGAACGGATCACACCCGGGAAATCGCTGACGCGCGGAACCGCTTCCGATTCTCCGGTGCGCACCGCGCGCCGCACGGCCGACGCGATCACCGATTCCAGCCCGCCGATCGAGAAGCGGACGCTGACGCCGGAACGCTGATTGACGTGCGGCGAGCGGCGTAGGTGATGCGTGAACTCCGCCAGAGCCTCCGCGATGAACGGCGGGACTACGACTGCGATACCTGCAACCGACGGCTTCGCCTCTTGGTTCATGATCTCGATCTCGTCCGCAGTCTCGGTCGGGTAGTGCGTGCGCACCTCACTGCCGAAACGGTCTTTGAGGGGCGAGATGATGCGGCCACGGTTCGTGTAGTCCTCGGGGTTCGCGCTGGCGACCAGCAAGAGGTCGAGGTCGAGACGCACGTTGTAACCGCGGATCTGCACATCGCGCTCCTCCAGGATGTTGAGCAGCGCGACTTGGATGCGTTCGGGCAGGTCGGGCAGCTCGTTCACGCTGAAGATCCCCCGGTGCGTGCGGGGGACGAGGCCATAATGGATCGTAAGCTCGTCGGAGAGATAGCGCCCTTCTGCGACACGGATCGGGTCGACGTCGCCGATCAGGTCGGCCACAGATGTGTCGGGCGTCGCCAGCTTCTCCGCGTACCGGCGGACGCGCGCGAGCCAGGCGACCGGCGTCGCGTCTCCTTGCTCCGCGATAAGCGCGCGGCAGCGGGCGCAGATCGGCCGGAACGGCGAGTCGTTCACTTCGCAGCCTGCGACG
>DATGHY010000314.1:0-3912 GCA_035307625.1 Actinomycetota bacterium | reverse complement strand
CCGCCGACACGGTGTTCGTGCTGGCGATCTTCGCAGTCCTGATGTGGGCGGGAACCAATTCATACCGGCTGCGCGCGCCGTACTCGGTCAGCGTCGGGATCATGATGGGAGCAGGTCTGGTCGCCGCCGTCGCCGGTGCGTACACGCGCCAAGGCCTCGTCGCGATCGCTCAAGACCTCTATCTGCTGATCTGGGCCGCCGCCGTCGCAAACGTGATGCGGCTGCCACAGGCCGCGCGCGTCCTCTTCCGCGCGTGGAGCTACGCAGCCATCGTGTCCGCGGGCCTGATCGTGGCGGGCGTTGCACTCGGGTGGGACGCCCTCGCGGGCATCAATCCTTCCATCGGCTCGCGAGCTGCCTTCACGTTCACCGATGAGAACTCTGCCGGGATCTACTTCGCGATCTCGATCGCGATCGTGGTCGCAACGGGAACACCGTCGTCCCGGGGCCGAAGGCGCCTTGCGATCCTTCTTCTTCTCGCCGCATTGCTCGTCACGGGCTCCCTAGCGGGGTTCCTCGCGCTTGGAGTGATCATGCTTACGGCGTTGACGGTGAGCACCTTCCGTCGTCGCGGCGGCGCTGTGGCGGTCGCCCTCCTCACCGTCGTTGCCTTGGCGGGTCTCGCTGTTGCCGCCGGAGTTCAGTCGGCCCATTTCTTCGAATGGGCAGGCGCAAGCGGTAACAGGATCATCCGAGATTCGCTCGGCCGCGAGCAGCAGAGCACCGGATCGCGTGAAGTGATCATCGGTGAGGTCATCGGCCTTTACGTCGACGGCCCGCTGATCGGCCGTGGGCCGGCGTCGACGCGCGCGTGGTTGAACAAGATCGCCGCGCCCTACCCGAAAGAGGCCCACGATGATTACCTTGCGACCATCACCGAGCGCGGGATCATCGGAGCGATCGGACTCCTTCTGCTGATCGGCGCGATCAAGGTTCGGACAACCGCATTGCATCCCCGCGCGCTCCGCACCGAGTTCAACGACGTCCTTGTTCGTCCCGTGTGGCTGCTCGGCGCGGTCGCTTCTCTCGCCTTCGTCGCGTTGACGCACGAGATCCTGCACGAGCGCACCGTGTGGACGCTCCTCGGCATCCTTGCCGGCGTGCACGCCTTCGGTCTTCGTCGTGTCCGACCGGAAGGAGCACTGTCGTGAAGGCTCTCGTCACCGGAGCTGCGGGGTTCGTCGGCTCGCACCTGTCTGAGCTTCTGCTCGACGCGGGTGAGACGGTTCGGGGCGTCGATTGCTACACGCCGTACTACGCTCGCGAACGCAAAGAGCAGAATCTCGAACGCGTGCTCGACGATCCGCGGTTCGAGTCGGTCACGGCCGATCTATCCGACGCGCCGCTCGAAGCCCTCCTCGACGGGATCGACGTCGTGTTTCACCTCGCCGGCCAGCCCGGCGTGCGTCCGTCCTGGGGTTCGGAGTTCGGTACGTACGTCCGCTGCAACATCGACGTGACGCAACGGCTGCTCGAAGCGTGCCGGACGAGCAGCGTGGCGAAGCTCGTGTATGCATCGAGCTCCTCCGTGTACGGCGATGCTGAGACGCTCCCGACCCGAGAGGACGCGCTCCCGAAGCCGGTATCTCCTTACGGCGTGACCAAGCTGGCCGGTGAGCACCTGTGCGAGCTGTATCGCTCCGTTCATGGGCTACCGACGGTTTCGTTGCGCCTGTTCTCTGTGTACGGACCTCGTCAGCGGCCGGACATGGCGTTCGCGCGCTTGGTGCGCGCGGCGATCCGGGGGGAGACGTTCACGCTCTTCGGCGACGGAAACCAGACGAGAGATTTCACCTACGTCGGCGACGCCGTTCGCGGTCTTGAAAGCGCGTCCCGTTCCCAATGGTGCGGGGTCGCGAACATCGGTGGCGGCGCGCGCACCTCGATGAACGAAGTGATCGGGATCGTGGAGTCTCTTGCCGGCCCGATACACATCGAGCGCCTTCCGGCGCAGGACGGCGACGCGCGCCATACCGCCGCGGATACGTCTGTCGCGCGCGCAGCGTTCGGATACGCGCCGTCCACGTCGCTCGTCGACGGTCTGGCGGCGATGGTGGCGTGGGAGCGCGCGCACGTTGGAGTCGCCGCATGAGCTTCGCGTGGCCGGATCCCCCCGCGCTGGTGGTCGCACCGGATGATCTCCCGGATCAGCCGGTCAGGCCCCGGGTCAAGGTGCTCCACGTCATCACGCGTTTCTGGGCCGGCGCCGGCGGTAACACGCTCGTCTCCGCCCTCGGGATGGACCCTCGCCGGTACGACGTGTGGATCGCAGGCGTGCCGGGCGGACCGCTCTGGGAGCGCGCGCGCCGCGCCGGTATCACGTGTGTCGAGCTCGAAGACTTCCACGAATACATCGCGCCGCTCGCAGACCTGCGCGTGTTCCTTCGGATGATCGCGCTCATGCGTCGCGAGCGTTTCCAGATCGTGCACACGCATTCGTCCAAGGCGGGTGTCATGGGCCGTCTGGCGGCCTGGATGGCCCGGACCCCCGTGATCGTCCACACGTTCCACGGTTTCAGCTTCCACGACTTCATGAGCGCGCGACGCCGCGCCGCGTACCTTTTCCTCGAGCGGCTTGCCCGCCCCGCCGCCGATGAGATCTTCGCCGTCGCACCTCAGGTCGCGCGCGAAGCGGTGGAGCGGCGCCTTGCACGGCCGGGGCGGATCTCGGTCGTCCCGTCGGCAGTGGAGCTCGACGACATTCCGCACGAGGCGGACCCGTCGGTGCGCGCCGAGCTCGGTATCCCGGACGGCTGCTCGCTCGTCGGCACCGTCGGACGGCTCGATTTCCAGAAGTCGCCCCTGGATTTCGTTCGCATGGCTGCGATCGTTTCGCGCGCGCGCGCCGACGTGCGTTTCGTGATGGTCGGCGACGGCACGCTCGAACAAAAGGCGCGCGACGAAGCAGCGCGGCTCGGCGCTCCGGTCTTGTTTACGGGATTCCGTCCCGATGCTGCTCGGATCGCATCGGCTTTCGACGTCTTCGTCGTGTCCTCGTTGTACGAGGGGCTCGGCCGCTCGCTCACCGAGGCGCTCGCATCGGGTCGCCCTGTCGTCGCGACGGCGGTGAACGGTGTGCCCGATCTCGTGGAGCCCGGTGCGACGGGGCTGCTCGTCAAACCGCGTGACCCCGATGGGCTGGCGCGGTCGGTTCTCTGGATGATCGAGCATCCCGAACGGGCGAAACGCATGGGCGAGCAAGGCCGCGCGCGCGTGCGATCGATCTTCGTCCCCGAACAGATGTGTGCGCTATTGGACGCCAGCTACCGGCGATTGCTCGGGATGCCGCAAGTGGGCGCCGCGACGCGCATGTCTCGACTCCGCATCGATCGCGCGCGGGCGAGGTCGGCCGCACCGACATTGGTCAACGGACGATCGAGGGACACGGGGTAGCGATGCTGACGGATCCGGACGCGCAGACCTTCGATGCGCGCGCGCTCAACTGGCGTTTCGTGACGCCGTCGGAACCCGCAGGGATGTTGCTGTTGCCTGCAGAGGATGAGTGGATCCCGTGGGCGGTCACGCCGTTCGGAACGGCCGGCGCCCTCGCGGAAGCGTTCCGGACCGGTCCCTACCCGGGCGTTGCGATCCCCGACGTTCATCGCTGGGCTCGCATCGCCGACAGCGACGCCGTGACGTTGCTCGATGCGGCGGCCGGCGCAGTCGCGCCGGGAGGGTGGTTGTACGCGGGCTTCGCGAACCCGTGGTATCCGCTGCGCGCCATACGGGGATCACTGCGCATCGGGAAGGCGCTCGATGTCATCCGCCGGTGTGGGTTGTCATCCCCCGACGTCTACTTTGTCTTCCCCGACCAACGTCGCCCCGCATATCTCATGCCGCGCGACGGGCGCGTCGAGCTTGAGTTCTTCCTCGATCGTTTCTTCGTGCCTTATGCCGACGGCGAGGGTGCGC
>DATGHY010000313.1:0-2882 GCA_035307625.1 Actinomycetota bacterium | reverse complement strand
ACGCGACAGAACGTCTATCGCGTGCGCGATCGCGACGTCGGACTCGCGCAACGCGAAGGCGATCGCGTGTGCACCGGTCGGTTCGCGCGGAGCGAGCATGGAACGACCCTAATGCACGCGTACGACCTGTTCACGTCCGGGAAGAACGGGAACTTTTTGCAGCGGCGAAACGGCGCGCGCGCTACCCCAGCGCGATCTTCGGCTCTTTGATCCGTAGCTCGTGCCGCAGCTGTCCGAACGCGATCCGGATCGCCTCGCGGTAGGTGTCGGGATGATCGAAGAGGAACGCGCGCGTCGCGAGATCCTCTTCCATCTCGTCTAGCCGTTCGATCGTCGTTTCCATCGTCCACCTCCTGCGTTCGACGCTAACGCGAGGAGGTTGCACGTGGATGTCGGCGTTGTGACGGCTGTGTGAACAGTGCGTTGCGCCGGCGTTAGTGATCGCCGTGGTGCTTTCCGCCGGGGCCGCCTCCGAGATCGAAGCCGGAGACCACGATGTCGACACGCTGACCGGGGCTGAGGTGGCTGCCTCCGGCCGGATACTGGCTCACGACGGTCCCAGCCGGCGCAGAGCTGAGCAACTGGAGCGACTGATTGCCCATCGTAAGGTGCGCGTTGTTCAGCGCGGCTTGCGCCTCATCGACCTTCATCCCCGTGAGGTCCGGGACGGTGCAGCAGGGGGGAGGGCCGCTCGACACCGTCAACGTGACCGCCCCGCCGTTCTTCAGGACGGTGCCGGCCGCGATGTCTTGCCGCATCACGCTGCCCTGAGCGACCGTCGTGCTGGGCGCGCTCTTCGTTTGCAGCGTCAGGCGATCGCGCGCCGCGAGTTGTCGCGCGTCCGAGAGCGAAAGGCTGATGAAGCTCGGCACCGTCGTCGTCGTCGGGCCCGCCGTCGCCGCAACCAATCCCCACGCAAGCAACGCAAGCAAGATCAACGGCACGAGCACTTTCGCGAGACGCTTCCCCCACCACGCCGGTGGGACGGCGTCGCCGACTCGAGCCCGCCGCGGTTCCTTGAGCGCCGCCGGCGCGCGCGCAAGCACCACGGTCTGGTCCGGCTCAATGACCGGCAGCACGCCGGTCTTCTCAAGCGGCGCGCTGTACGCCGCGTCGAGCGCCGCGCGCATCTCGTCCGCAGACGTGTAGCGATCAGCGGGGTCGCGCGCGAGCGCGCGCATCACAACATCGTTCAGCGGCTGCGGGATCTCCGAACGCAAGGACTTCGGCGGCGGGGGATCTTCGGACAGGCGCGCCATCGCCACGGCGATCGGCGTGTCGCCGCTGTAGGGCCGCTCGTTCGTCAGCATCTCGTACAGCACGACGCCGACCGAGTACACGTCGGTCGCAGGTGTGGTCTTCTCGCCGCGCACTTGCTCGGGCGCGCTGTAGTGCGCCGTTCCCATCACGGTGCCCGTCTGCGTCAACGACGCGTCGCTCAGCGAGCGCGCGATGCCGAAGTCGGTGACCTTCACATCGCCGGCCGGCGTGATCAAGATGTTCGCAGGCTTGATGTCACGGTGGATGATGCCGGCCTCGTGCGCGCGCTGGAGCGCGCTAAGCACGTCGTCTGCGATGCGGACGGTCTCTGCGATCGGCATCGGCTTGCGCGCCAGAACCTGCGCGAGCGTTTGCGATGGCACGTACTCCATCACGATGCCGGGCTGGCCGTCCTCCTCGATGTAATCGAAGACGTTGGCCATGTTCGGATGCGAGATCTGCGCAGCCGTCAGCGCCTCGCGACGGAACCGCTCGGCAGCTTTGTCGTCCCCGGCCAGCGAATCGTGGAGCAGCTTGACCGCGACCGGACGCTGCAGGACCTGATCGCTCGCACGCCAAACCTCGCCCATCCCCCCAACAGCGATCTGCTCTTCGAGGAGGTAGCGGCCGGCAAGGAGCGTCTTCACCATGAACATGGCAGTCTCTGTGTGTTGGTACCCGTTGCGCAAACTCCAGAAACAACCAAAAGCATCAGTCGTGATCAGCTCTGGGCTTTTGGCGCGCGCGCTTCACGTCCGATCGGGCCTTCTTCTCGCGCAGGCGTCTCTCAACGGCACTTTTTGCCGGTTTCGTCGTCCGCCGGGCGCGCAGGGGCGGCCGGACGGCATCGGCCACCAGCCCTTGCAACCGCGCCATGGCGAGCACCCTGTTCTCGGCCTGGGTCCGGCCGCTCGACGAAACGACGTGGATCCGGCCGCGCGCGTCGACCCTGCTTCCCAGGCGCTGAAGCGCCAGCGCGCGCTGCCGTTCCGTCAGCGCGCGCGACGTCGCGATAGGAAAGACGACCTCTGCGCGCGTGCTGCGCTTGTTGACGTTCTGACCGCCGGGGCCGCTCGAGCGTGTGAAGCGAACCTTCAGCTCGTCGCCGGGGATCGTGACTGCTCCCGCGCGCAGGTCTTCAGGCATATTCGCCTTGGAGCACTTCGAACGACCACACCTCGCTCTCCGACGACACGGGCCCTTCTTGCTTGTGCTGGCGGTGCCCTTCGGAGAAGTACGTCGATTTCATCCACGCTTCGAAATCCTCGCGCGCGCGCCACCGCGTATAGACGAGATACTTGGCCCCGTCGGTGGGGCGGAGCAACTCGAACGCTTCGAAGCCGGGGGCTTGCGAGACCTGACCGGCGCGCTTCGCGAAGCGCTCCTCGAACTCGGCGGTGCGCTCGGTGGGAACGGTAACGGCGTTGACGACGACTATGGACATGAGACCTCCCGGTTTCAGACCGGGTCAGTCTATTGGGCCGGCTGCTCGACGGGCGCGCTACGCCGGACGGTCCGCATCGCGGCCGCGATCACGAACGCGATGCCGAGCATGAGCAAGATGTCTCCGATGCTGACGACTTGATGGAATGCCTTGACCGGGATCACGTCGCCCAGATGGC
>DATGHY010000312.1:0-2798 GCA_035307625.1 Actinomycetota bacterium | reverse complement strand
GCGCAGAAGTACGTCGGTGACCCGAGCGTTTTCGCAATCCTCGGCCCGTCGACGTCGGGGGCCGTTGCCGCCTCGACGCAGACGTACTTCGCCGCAGGGATCGCGCATCTCTCCCCGTCCGCCACGCGCACCGACCTGACGAAGACGGTCGGCGGCGTGAAGGAAGGCACTCCCGCGTTCTTCCGCGACGTCCCCGGTGACTACATCCAGGGCCCGAGCGACGCGAACTTCATGATCAAGAACCTGCACGTCAAGAAGGTCGTGATCATGGACTTCCAGGAGCCGTACTCGCTCGGCCTCGCGGATGCGGTCCAGTCGACGCTGAACGCCGCGGGTGTGACCACGATCCGGCTCTCGGCCCCGAACACGACGACCGACTACTCGGCCTACGTGACGAAGGTGCCGAGCGACGCCGACATCGTCTTCTTCCCGACGCAGAAGCCGGCCGATGCGCAGACGTTCGCGCAGCAGCTGCTCGAGCAGGGCAAGAAGGCGAAGGTGTTCGGTGGAGACGGCTCGAACGACTCGACCCAGTTCAAGGTGCCGGGCTCGTACGTGTCGAACTTCGCTCCGGACATCACCGGCATCCCGGCCGACAAGTCGCTGGTCGCTGGTTGGAAGAAAGCGAACCCTGGCAAGCCCGTCGGCTCGTTCGGGCCGCCCTCCTACGGCGCCGCGCAGATCCTCATGAACGCGATCCATCTCGCGTGCGTCGCGGATCACGGCGTCCTCAAGTCGCGGCGCGACGTGCTCCGCAAGGTCAAGCAGGTGTCGATCAAGAACTGGATCCTCGGCGGGACCTTCAAATGGTCCACGAAGTCGAATGACCCGCTGAATGCGAAGTTCTACATCTTCCAGATCCAGGGCGACGGCTCGTACAAGCTCGTCGGATAAGGCACTATCGAGCGACGCGGATGGCCGGTCTCGCGGCCGGCCATCCGTCTAGCTCGCCGGTGGGCATCCCCGCATGGACACCTTCATCCAGCTCACCATCGACGCGCTGACGCTCGGGAGCGTCTACGCGCTCATCGCGCTCGGCTACACCCTCGTCTACGGAGTCCTCAAGCTCCTCAATTTCGCCCACGGCGACGTGTTCATGGTCGGCACGTTCATCGGCTACGGCGTGCTGCAGCTGCTGGGAGGCTCCTCGACTCCGAAGGTCCCGGTGTGGGCGCTGATCACGATCATCACGCTGGCGGCGATGGGCGGCTGCGCGATCCTCGGCGTCGTCATCGAGCGCTTCGCCTACCGTCCGCTGCGCGACGCGCCGCGCATCGCGCCTCTGATCAGCGCGCTGGGCGTCTCGTTCTTCCTTGCGAACTCGATGCAGCTTCTCTTCGGCGCGACGCCGCGCACCTACAACACCTTCAACCTCGGAAACGGCGAGCTCTACTTCAAGGGATTCGACATCGGAAACGTTCGCGTGCCGTTGCTCCGGATCATCACCATCGGCGCAGCGTTCGTCCTGATGATTGCGCTGTACATCCTCGTCAACAAGACGCGCACGGGGAAAGCGATGCGAGCGACGTCGTACGACCGGGAGGCCGCAGCGATGATGGGCATCGACATCGACCGTGTCATCCGATTCACGTTCATCCTCGGCTCGGCGCTGGCGGGCGCCGCCGGCGTGATGTTTGCGCTGCGTGTGCCCACGACCGTCGCGATCGGCTTCGTCGCCGGCCTCAAGGGCTTCACGGCGGCGGTGATCGGCGGCATCGGCTCCATCCCGGGCGCGATGGCAGGCGGCCTGATCCTCGGTTTCGCCGAGTCGTACACGCAGGGATACGTCTCGACGAAGTGGTCCGACCTCGTTGTCTTCTCGATCCTCGTCGCGTTCATGATCTTCCGGCCCCAGGGCCTCCTCGGACGCGCCAACATCAACAAGGTGTGACGTGACCGACTCGACTCCGCATTCCTCCGACATTCCGGCCGCCGGCCCCGCCGTCGGGCAGGACGAGTGGGTCGCGCGCCACGCCGAGCGCCGGCTCTTGCGCGGCGGGCCGCTCGCGCCGATGGAGGAGCGCCTGCGCGCGGTTCCGTGGTGGGCGTGGTTGACGCTCTTCGTCGGCGTCATGTGCCTACTTCCGGTCGTTTCGTCGAGCGGCTACGTGCGGCGCGTCGGCTTCGACACCGTGCTCTACATGATGTTGGCGCTCGGCCTCAACGTCGTCGTCGGCTGGGGCGGGCTCCTCGATCTCGGGTACGTCGCCTTCTACGGGCTCGGTGCATACGCGTACGCACTTCTCGACTCGGATCAGTTCCATCTGCATTGGCCGGCGTACACGGCGATCCCCACCGTTGTGGTCATCGGCGCGATCGCGGGCTTCCTGCTCGGGCTGCCGTCGAGGCGCCTGCACGGGGACTACCTCGCGATCGTGACGTTGTTCTTCCTGCAGCTCTTCCAGACGATCGCGACGAACGGAGACAGCATCTTCGGCCACAACGTCACCGGCGGCGCGTTCGGGATCTTCACCGTCAAGCCGCTGCACGCGTTCGGGCACAACCTCGTCGTACAGCACGGCGGCGTGTTCGCCGTCTCCTACTACTTCGTGGCGCTGGCGTTCTTCGCGGTGATCTACGTCGCACTTCGGTTCGTCAACCTGTCGCGCACCGGTCGCGCGTGGCGGTCGCTGCGCGAGGATCCGTTGGCCGCCGAGGCGATGGGCATGCCGGTCAACGCCCTGAAGCTGATGAGCTTTTCGTTCGGCGCAGCGATCGCAGCGCTCACCGGGACGCTCTTTGCGTCGCTAAGTGCGAGCGTCCTGCCGCTGACCTTCTATTTCGTACTGCTGATCACC
>DATGHY010000311.1:0-8344 GCA_035307625.1 Actinomycetota bacterium | reverse complement strand
CGGACGCGCCGCCCGAGGAAACGGTCGACGGCGTTCATATCGTGCGCGCGGGCGAATACCCGCCGATGATCACGTTCGATCAGCTGGTTCCGTGGGTGCTGCAGTTCAACATCGCGGTGCAGGAAGCGGCCACCAAGCTGTTGCTCGAAACCGAGGTGGACGTCGTACACGCGCACGACTGGCTCGTCGCCTACGCGGCGGCCGGCGTGAAGAACTGCTTCGACTTGCCCTTGGTTTCGACGGTTCACGCGACCGAGTATGGGCGTCACCAGGGGTACCTACCGGAGCCTATGAACAAGCTGATACACCAGGTCGAGTGGTGGCTAACGTACGAGGCCCGCCGCGTGATCACGTGCTCGGAGTACATGCGTGACCAGGTGCATGAGATCTTCCAGCTGCCGTCGCAGAAGCAAGACGTGATACCGAACGGCGTCGACGTGCACGAGTTCGACCGGCCGTCCGACGTCGAGGAGTTCCGCGCGCGCATCGCGAGCGGCCGCGAGAAGATCATCTTCTACGCAGGACGCCTGGAATACGAGAAGGGCGTGCAGACGGTCTTGGAGGCGCTGCCGCTCCTGCTGCAGCACGAGGAAGTGCAGTTCTACATCGCGGGCGTAGGGACCCACGCGGATGAGCTGAAAGCACACGCCGAGCGCGCCGGTCTCGCCGACCGCGTGCATTTCCTAGGCTTCATCGAGGAGCCGGAGCTGCGCATGTACTACGCTGCCGCGGATCTCGCGGTCGTGCCGTCGTTGTACGAGCCGTTCGGGATGGTGGCGCTCGAGACGTTCGCCTCGGGCACGCCGTGCATCGCGGCGGACATCGGCGGTCTGCGAGAGCTCGTCGTGCACGAAGCGACCGGCTTGCGGTTCACGCCCGGCGACCCGGACTCGCTGGCGGGGATGATCCGCAGACTGCTCACCGACAAGAGACTTGACCGGCGCCTCACGCTGGACGCGCGCAGGATGCTCGACGAGCAGTTCAGCTGGCGGACGATCGCGCGCCGGACCGTCGATGTGTACGAGCGCGCCATCGCGGAAGAGCACGTGTTGAAGCGGCCGGAAGAGCGGGTGCCGCTGCGTGTCCTGTTAGGTCGCTCTGAGATATTGGGTCTCGCCGAGGGAACCGGCGCCTAAGACCCGCGCTGGGGCTCGGCGCCGCGAGTCTTCAGAACGCGCGCCGGTACTCCTCCGACGATCGAGTTCCTCGGCACATCCCGGTTGACCAGCGCGTGCGACGCGACCACCGAGCCCGACCCAACCGTCACGCCGCGCAGAACCGTCGACTTCTCCCCGATCCAGCAGTTCTCTTCGATCTTCACCGGAGACTTCACGATGCCTTGGTTCTTGATCGGGATGCTCATGTCTTCGTAGCGATGGTCGAAGTCGCAGATGTAGATCCAGTCCGCGAAGATGCAATCGTTACCGATCTCGATGTCCATGTAGCAATTGATCGTGTTCTTCGCGCCGAAGACGACCTTGTCGCCGACACGCAGGTTCCCTTCGTGACACCGGATCGCGTTGCCTTTGCCGATGAACACCCACCGCCCGAGCGTCAGCCGGCCGTAACCCTTGCGCGCGTACAGCTCGACCTTCGGGCCGAGGAACACAAAGCCTTCCGTCTTGATGTGCGGCTTCATGATCTTCAAGCGGATGAAGCGGAACGCGCAGACCCAGTAGCGCCACGTATACAGCCGGTGCGAGATGATGAACTTGATCGTGCGCACAACGCGCTTCGGGAAGCTGCGCGGGATATCGGCGCGCGCAGGCGGCGCGGGCACAGGCCGCGCGCCGAGGTTGGATTGAGTCTGCGCTCCCAAGGCGTTACTCGTGCTTCGGCTTCTCCGCGTACAACAACAGATTGTAGAAGAGCGGCTTCGGTAGGACACGGCGCGTGACCACGTTGTCCAGCTTGTAGAGCCGCATGTAGTTCCGGTACGCGAACCACGCCCACTGCTCGCCCAGCAATCCCGGCCGCGCCAGTGCCTCGATCGTGCGCACAGACCAACCGAAGATGCCGCTGACGAACTCCTCGGTCTCGACGCGCACGGGACTGAAGCCGGCTTTCTTCGCCCAGGCCTCGACCATGTGCGGGTGGAACTCATGGAGGTCGACGTGCGCCTCCAAGGCCGCCTCCGGATCGGCCTCGCCTTTCTTGGCGGGCTTCCGCGTCAATCCGAAGCGCGCGCCCACCGTCTTCATGGCGGTCGCCGTCGCGCGCTTCGCCAGGCCCACGATCGCGAAGCCGATGCGGGTCGGCTCGCCTGCGATCACAAGCGCGCCGCCGGGCTTCAGTACTCGGAACGCCTCCCGGAACGAGGCCTCGACATCGGGCAGGTGGTGCAGCACGGCATGTCCGACCACCAGATCGAAGAAGTCATCGTCGAATGGAAGCTTCTCTGCGTCGACCGCGCGCGCCTTCATGTTGTGGATGCCGACGTTCTGCGCGTTCCGCAGACACACCTCGACCATCCCCGGGGAGATGTCCGACGCGTAGGGCTCGTTCACCAGCCCCGCTTGCGTGAGGTTGATGATGAAAAAGCCGGTGCCGGACCCGATCTCGAGCACCTTGCCGTACTGCTTATCCGGAGCGATCTTCAGGAACTTCTCGCGCGCATACGAGATGCAGCGCTCGTCGAAGCTGATGGACCATTTGTCGTCGTATGAGCGTGCTTCCCAGTCGTGGTAGACGATGTTCGCCGTCTTCGGATCGAGCTCTTCCGGGTCGATGGACTCGGGGTCCAACGCGATCTGAGCCTCGATCTCTTTGGCTTCTTCCAACTGCGTGATCTTCATCTGCTCGGTCATAGGCGCCCAAGGATATAGGCGGGGGGCGTGCGCTCCTAACCGCCGGCCGGGACCACACTGATCCGGCCGGTCGCAGGGTCCCCGGGCACGTCGGCGCATCGAGGGCCTTGAGCGGGCCGCTCGTCCGTCAGGCCGCGCGCGGGCCCCGGAGCGCGTTGCGAGATGTCGACCGACACGAAGCCATGCTCGGTTCGCACCTGTACCCGATCCAAGCCTCGAGGTGCCGGCCCGAGCCGATAGTAGCCCCGGTGGTCGAACGTCGAGCCCTCGCTGGGCGACTGGAACCAGCCGCTCGACGGGCAGTAGTAGACGCGTTCGCCGTCGTGCGGGTTCTCCGCAAGGACGGCGATCATCTCGCCCGAGTCGGCGATGACGAATGCGTTGACCGTGCGGTCGTAGAAGACGCCTTGGCGCTGCACATCGGCGAGCGGACCGACCGTCACCCAGCCGCCACCGAAGTGGAAGCCGCCGAAGACGGCGTAGAAGGCTGCGCCGGCGGCGATCACGGCGATGATCGCGCCGGCGAATAGATAGAGCCGGGCAAGCCGCCGGCGCGCGCGCATCCCGTGCTGCTGCGCGATCGTTTGCGCCGGCCCGTACCCGTTGCCGTGCACGTTAGTGCCCGACGAACTCCGCCTTGCCGGGCCCGCTCTCCAAGAACGACTTCATCCCGATCTTCTGGTCGTCGGTGGCGAACAGGTTGACGAACACCTCTCGCTCGAACGCCAGGCCGTCGCCGAGGTCCATCTCGAGCCCGCGATTGATCGCCATCTTCGCCGCGCGCAATGCGACCGTTGGCCCCCGCGCGAACGCGGACGCCATCTCGACCGCGGTCTTGTACGTCTCGTCCGCGGGCACGACCTTGTCCGCAAGACCGATCTGCAACGCTTCCACGCACGCGATCATCCGGCCGGTGAAGACGATGTCTTTCGCGCGCGCCGGTCCCACCAACCGCGGCAGCCGCTGGGTGCCGCCGGCCCCGGGAATCACACCGAGCAAGATCTCCGGCTGACCCATCTGAGCGTTGTCCGCTACGACGCGGAAATCGCACGTCATCGCGAGCTCGCATCCCCCACCGAGCGCATACCCGTTGATCGCGGCGATCGTGACCTTGGGGATCTCTTCGATCATGCTGAACACGCTCTGCATCATGCCGATGCGGTTCATCATCTCGGCCGGGGTGCGATCCGCCATCATCTTGATGTCCGCGCCGGCGGCGAAGATCTTGTCGCCCCCCCACAACACGACCGCTTTGATCTTGTCGTTGAATGTTGCTTCGCGAGCAGCCGCCGCAAGCCCCTCAGTCACTTCCTCGTTGATCGCGTTCATCTTCGGACGATCCAAACGGATCGTGCCGACACCGGTGCCCTCATCGACCTCGAGCCGAACGAGCTCCGTCATAACGTCCCCCTTGTTCTGCGCGTTTTCGCATCGTAGCAACCTGCCGTTTCGCGCCGTTTCGGGCCGGGTACGCCTGGAAGTATGAAGCTACTAGCGACATATCCGTCCGAGCGTGCCGCGCGCAAGGCTGTGCGCGCGCTGCAAGATGCAGGCATCCCACCGTCCGAGATCAGATTGAACGCACCGGTCGACGATCGTGACGAGCTCCGTGTCGAGCTGCACGCGGAGGCGGGAACCCCGGTACTCGGTTCTGGTCTGGTCGCCAGCGGCGCGACAAAGAAAGCCGCCCTGGGCGGTACGCTCGTCGGGATCCCGATCGGCGCGATCCTCGGCCTCATCCTCGGAGTCATCGCGTTTACTACGCACCTCTTCGGGATCCTCGCGTGTGTGATCGGATTCGGCGTGGCCGGCTGGGTGGCACTGGGCCTGTTCTCGATCTATAGAGCGGCAGAGCAAGAGATGGAAGCGACGGAGAAAGAGCTGAGCGAGCAGGTCGTCGTGGGCGTGATCCCGCGCGATAACGATGAGGCTGCGCGCGCGGAGATGATCCTGCAGAGCACGGACCCGCACCGCCTCGATCGCGCCTCTTAGCTGCCCGCGCGCGATAGATTGCCCGCATGCCGGGACGCCTCTTCGTCGGAACCAGTGGTTTCGCCTACAAGGAATGGAAGCCGGAGTTCTACCCTGCCGACCTCAAGGCAGCCGACATGCTCTCGTTCTACTCACGACGATTCAATTCCGTCGAGATCAACAACACCTTTTACAAGATGCCCACCGAGAAGGTGCTCGCACAATGGCGCGAGCAGACACCGGAGGACTTCACTTTCACGTTGAAGGCGCCGCAGCGGATCACACATTTCGCGCGCCTCAAGAATGTGGACGAGAACCTCGACTTCTTCTTGCGCACGTCCCGAGATGCGATGGGCGCGCGCCTCGGCACGATCCTTTTCCAGTGCCCGCCCAACCTGCGTTACGACAAGGCCCTGCTGGACTCCTTCCTCGCGCTGCTACCCGGCCAGCCGTTCCGCTTCGCGATGGAGTTCCGCCACGACAGCTGGGCGGATGCGAAGGAGCAGCTGACGAACAACAACGTCGCATGGTGCGTGGCCGACACCGACGAGAAGAAGGCGCCGCTCGTGCAAACGAGCGACGCTTTCATCTACCTACGGCTTCGCGGCCTCGACTACACCGACGACGACATCCAGGCCTGGGCGATCGAGACGCGCGCGGTGCTCGACAAGGACGGCGACGCCTACGTCTACTTCAAGCACGAAGACGATCCGTCGGGCGTGCGCTACGGCTTGCGGTTCAGGCAGTTGCTGGAGATGTCACCAGAGGTTCCTATAGCGCGCACAGATGACAACTCAACGGCGGAACCGGGCCCTAACCCGCCGCGGCCTTCTTCTTCTTCGGAGCAGCCTTCGCCGCCTTCTTCTTCGCCGGCTTCTCCGACTGCGCCACCGACGCCTTCAGAGCCTCGATAAGGTCGAGCACCTTCGCGGTGCCGGTCTCCTCGACCACCGCTATCTCTTCGCCCTCGACCTTCTTCGCAACCAAGGATTCGAGCTTCTCGCGGTACTCGTCCTTGAACTCCTCCGGATCGAAATCGCCGGTCATGTTGTCGATCAGCGACTTCGCCATCTGCAGCTCCGCCGAGCCGATCTTCACGTCCTCGTCCAGCTCTTCGAACTCGGCGTCGCGGATCTCGTCCGGCCAGTACATCGTCTCCAGCACGAACACGCCGTCGCGCACGCGCAGGGTTGCAAGGTGCTCCTTGTCGCGGAACGCGACCTTAGCAACGGCGACTCGGTTGTCGTCCTTCAGCGCTTTCGAAAGGAGCTTGTACGCCTTCAGCCCCGGCGTCCCGTCGGGCGCGAGGTAATACGAACGCTGCCAGTAGATCGGGTCGATCTCGCTCGCATCGACGAACTTCTGGATATCGATCGTGCGGACGTTCGACAGTCCGCGATCGATGTCGTCGTCGGTAAGGACAACGTAGTGGTCCTTCTCGTACTCGTAGCCTCGCACGATCTCGTCGAACGGGACCTCTTCGCCGTCGACCGAGCAGGTTCGCTTGTACTTGATGCGCCCCTGATCCTTCTCGTGGAGCTGGTTGAACTTGAAGCTCTTCTCCTCGACGGCCGTGTGAACCCTGATCGGGATCGTCACCAGGCCGAAGGAGATGGCGCCTTTCCAGATAGCTCTTGCCATCGCAGTCTCCCTCTGGGTCGTTTGATGGACGATTCATTCTCACCCGTGCCGAGCCGGTCGGCAACTAGCTCTCGGTAGGGCTGCTCGAATGGAATGTGAACATCTTTTCGGCGTCGATCCGCGCGTAGAGCGCGTCGCTGAACCAATCGTCCCAGTCCACTCCGTGCTTCTCCAGGTATGCGGCGAACGCGGGGTCTTTCCCGTAGGTCTCCATGAGCTGCGCGCGGAACGAGTCCTGTTCCGGGGACATAACATCGATGATCGTCGCCGTGCCGTGCACGACGACGGCGATCTGCTCGCCGACCGTGTGGGCCGCGCTGACCGCAGGGCGCGCGCGGATGTGCTTGAAGCGGAACGACTCCGGCGAGGAGCCGAAGTAGAAGCGTCCCCGATGGAAATGCCCGTCGACCGGCCCGACGCGCGGCTCGCCTTTCGCGGTCACCGTCGCGACGTTCAGCAAGCGCATCCCCTTCAGCATCTCGGAAAGCTGCTCCGCGTCTAGGCGCCGCGGCGGGTCGAAGATGCTCAGCAGGTGACTGCCTGCGTTCGCGAAGCTTCGATCGAGCAGCCCTTGGAGTTCGGCGAGGTCGTCCGCGGTCTCGTGCACCAGCGCATGCTAACCGCGCGCGGGTACGCTTCCCATCGATGCCGCCGATCACCAAACTGAGCTATCCGCGACCGTTCGAGCCGCTCAAGCGCGGCCAGCACTGGTACCTCGAGGCCGACGGCCGCGAGCTCAAGCTGTCCAACCTCACCAAGATCTTTTGGCCCGAACCCGGCTACACGAAGGGCGATCTGCTCGCCGCGTACTACAACCTGGCGCCGTACATCCTCCCGTACCTGCACGACCGGCCGCTCACCTTGTGGCGGATGCCCGACGGGGCCGGCGGCCCCAACTTCTTCGAGAAGCAGGCCCCGGCGCACACGCCGGACTGGGTCCCTCGCGCGTACATCGAAGGCCACGGCGCGCGCGGCGCGATCGACTTCCTGATGGCGCAGGACACGGCATCGCTGCTGTACGTCGCCAATCTCGGTTGCATCGAGGCGCACCCGATGCACTCGCGCCAGTTCAATTTCAACATCCCCGACTACGCGTTCTTCGACCTCGACCCCTTCCCTCCCATCAGCTTCGCGCAGGTTCGCAAGGTCGCCAAGATGGTGGGTGTTGCGCTCGAGCAGCTTGGGCTCAAGGGCTACCCGAAGATCTCAGGCGCGACCGGCATCGTCGTATACGTGCCGCTCGACGGCACGCATTCGTACGAAGAGGCGCGCGCATTCGTTGAGCGCGTGTGCCGTCTGATCAGCAAGTCGTGGCCGGAAGGCACGACGATGGAATGGGATACATCGAAGCGCGCGGGCAAGGTGTACTTGGACTACGGCATGGTGCGCGAGGGCGCGAACATCGCCAGCATCTATTCGATCCGGCCGACGCCCGAGGCGACGGTCGGCGTTCCCGTGGAGTGGCCGGAGCTGGACGAAGACATCGAGCCAACCGACTTCACGATCGCGAACGTGTGGGAGCGGCTTGAGCGCGTCGGGGATCTCGCCGAGCCGATGCAAACCGGTGGCACACCGCAAGGCCAGAACCTGAACGCGGCGATGGACGCGCTGGGCATCGACCGAGGGCAGCTCGAACGATTGGACGACGAGGTCGCGGCACCGGACGAGCCGTTGAAGGAATACAAGCGCAAGCGGAAGTTCGACGTAACGCCGGAGCCGGAAGGCGCCGTCAAGGAGCCGTCCGAGAAGCCGCTCTACATGATCCACAAGCATCACGCGCGCCGGCTGCACTACGACTTGCGTTTGGAACGCGGTGGCGTGCTCGTCTCGTTCGCGGTGCCGAAAGGGTTGCCGGAAGAACCGAACGTGCGTCGCCTGGCGGTGCACGTGGAAGACCACCCGATGGATTACGCGCCGTTCGAGGG
>DATGHY010000310.1:0-6856 GCA_035307625.1 Actinomycetota bacterium | reverse complement strand
TCCGCGCGCCACCCGAGGTCGCGCAGGAAGCGCATGCCGAGATGGAACGGGTCGCCCGCGCTCGGACAGCTCAAGTCTTTCAGCACGATCGGCACGCCGCGGAACGGGCCGTACGGAAGCTCGGGCGAGGATGCGGCGTCCACCGCTTTCTCGAACAACGGATGGATAACGGCATTCAGCTCGCCGTTGACCTTCTCGATGCGCGCGATCGCGGCTCCAACGGCGTCGGCCGGCGTGATCTCGCCGTCGCGGATCGCCGCTGCTGTGCCGATCGCGTCGAGATCTGCGAGATCGGTCATGGCTTCAAGGCTGCAAGCGCGTCGTCGCTCGAGCAGACCTCCGCGATCAACGGCAGCACGTTCGTGACGCTGAAGGTGTGCCATTCGTCCGGCACGCTCGCGCAGCAGTCTTCGACGACGACGACGTTGTAGCCGCGGTTCGCGGCTGCGCGCGCGGTGCCTTCGACGGCGAGCGTCGTTGAGATTCCCGCGAGCATGAGCGTGGTCAACCGCATCGTGTCGAGCACGGCCCACAACTCGCTTCCATAGGACGGATCGATCGAGGTGAAGCGGGGGAGGACCACGTCGCCTTCTTGGGGCTTGATCTCGTCCACGACCTGCGCGCCCCACGTGCCGTGCACGAGCGACGGCTCGGAGCCCGCGCGCCGGTAGATCGACGCTCTGCTCCGCGGGCGCGGGATCGAGGGATGCTGCTCTTTCGTCAGGTAGATCACCGGCACGGCGCGCGCGCGACACGCATCGAGCACCGCGGCCAGGTGAACCAGGACACGCCGGTCTCGCACGGCGCGCGCCAGCGCACCACCGAGCCCACGCTTTTCGGCGCGCTGACCCGACGCGAGGTCGTTCTGGAGTTCGATGACGAGCATCCCCGTCTCACCGGAAGGGAGCTCGATCGGGGGCACTTACTCTCCCGCTTTGACCGACTCCGGCAGATCGCGGATCAGGCGCTCGCGCACCTCGCGCCGCTTCGGCTTCATGCTGAACGTGAAGGGCATGTCGGTGATCACGACGATCGCACGCGGGCACTTGTACGGCGCGATGCGCTCGCGCGCCCACGCCAGGATCTCCTCGGGGGATGTGGTCGCGCCGGGGCGAAGCTGCACCGCCGCGAACGGCCGCTCGCCTTTCAATGGATGCGGGATGCCGACGGTCGCCGCGTGCTCGACGTCGGGATGCTGCGTCAGGTGTTGGTCGATCTCGTTCGCGCTGATCTTGTATCCACCGGACTTGATAACGTCGTTCGAGCGGCCGGTGAAGTACAGCATCCGCCACTTGCCCTTGCGCACGAGATCGCCGGTGTGGAACCAGCCCTGTTCGTCGATCGCTGCGGCCGTCGCTTCGGGGTCGTTCCAGTACCCCTTGGTGATGTTCGGGCCCTTCAGTAGCAGCTCGCCGGGTTGGCCGGGTGCGACGTCGCGCCCGTCCTCGTCGACGATCCGGTACTTGACCGGCTTCAGGACCCAGCCCATGCAGTTGTCGCCCGTCTCGAACCACGGCGTCTGCGTTACGTACGAGTTCGCCTCGGCCATACCGTACCCGCGCACGAACCACGGAAGCTTGCGCCGTCCGAGCAGCCCTTTGCGCGCGCCCAGCTCGCGGACCGAGCGCACAAGCTCATCGTCGAACGCGTCCGCGCCGCCGCCGAACACCTTGATCGAGGACCAGTCGCGATCGCGCGCGCCCGCGTGCAGAAGCATCCGGTACATCGCCGGCGTGCCGGCCAGAAGCGTCGGGTGAAGCTGCTCGACCGCATCGAAGATCGCGTTGGTGTCGAACTTCGACATGAAGTACGACGGTGTCCCCATCCCGAGGTTAAGCATGAGGGTCGCGTATCCCGCCGCGTGCGCGACCGGCATGACGAGCAGCCCTAACCGGCGCGGGATCTTCGGCGACAGCGACGACATACGGACCATGTTCCGCATGCCGATCATCGCGGCGCCGTGCGTCATCATCGAGCCCTTAGGGAAGCCCGTGGTGCCCGATGTGAAGAACAGCATCGCGACCTCATCGTCGTTCGCGGGCTCGACGGGGTCGACGTGGTCCGCGGTCGTCGCCATCACGTCGCGAACCGCAGCGACGCCGTCCGGCGGCGGACGCTGTCCGACGATGGCCCAACGCTTCACGTTCGGCACGCTCGACGTCTCTTTGATCGTGGCGTCCCACACCATCTCGTCGACCACGAGCAGCTCGATCCCTGCCTTCTGCACGACGAACTCGATCTCGTTCGGCCGCAGCATGAAGTTCATGGGGACGGGGATCGCGCCGATGCGTGCGAGGCCGAAGTTCACGAACGCCATCTCGATGCGGTTCATCGTGATGAGGCCGACACGGTCCCCCTTCTGCACGCCGAGCGCGCGCATCGCCCCGGCGAAGCGGTTCACCAAGCGCGCGACGTCCTGGTAGGAGAGCGTGTCGCCGGAGAAGCCCGGGTAATCGATCGGCTGGTCGAGAATGAACGACGTCCTGTCGCCGTACAGCTTCGTCAGCCGGTCGATAAAGTTCGCGAAATTGGACCGGTCACGTTCCTTCCAGAGCACGCGGAAACGGTCCGCGAACGGGGGCTCCGCGCGGTTGAGGGTGCGCTGCGCGATCACTTCCGTTGCCATACCGCTGGTCTCTTCTCCGCGAACGCGCGCGGGCCCTCTTTGGCGTCTTCGGTCATGAAGACCTGGGCCGCCTGCATCAGCTCGAAGTCGTACGCGCTCTGCAGGTCGGTCGCGAGGCCGTGCATCACCGATCGCTTCGTCGCTTCGATCGCAAGCGGCGCGTTCGCCATGATCTTGCGTGCCCACGATTTCGCTTCGTCGAGCAGCTTGTCGCCCGGCACCACGGCGTTGACGATGCCCATCCGGAACGCGTTCTGCGCGTCGATCGCCTCGCACAGCAACAGCACTTCCATCGCCCAGGGGAACGGGATCTGGCGGGGGAGGCGCACGGTCGTCCCGCCGCCGGGGAACAAGCCGCGTTTCGGCTCGAAGATGCCGAAGGACGCGTTCTCAGACGCGATGCGGATGTCCGTGCCCATCAGCATCTCCATGCCACCTGCGACGCACGTGCCGTTCACTGCGGCGATGACGGGCTTCCACAGCTCGAAGTTGCGGAGCACTGCGGTGAGGCCGACCTCGGGTCCGACCTTCTTTCCTTCGAGCATGTCCTTGTGCATCTGCTCGGTGTTGCCCGCGACGGCCGGAACGAACGACTTCAGGTCGGCCCCGACGGTGAAGTCCTTGCCTGTGCCGGTGATGATCGCGACGCGCGCGTCCTCGTCGTCACGGAATTCCTCCCACGCCGCCGCGAGGTCGGCCATGTGCGGCAGGTCGAGCGCGTTGCGGCGCTCGGGCCGGTTGATCGTGATGGTGGTGATCCCATCTTCTTTGACGACTTCGATGGCCACGTTCGTCCTTTCGCCTGAGGCCCGTTTATGCTTTTCGCGTCGCAGGAGCCTACCGCGCGGCACCGCAAAACCAGGAGGAAACGATGGTAGACAAGTCGATCGTCGGTACCGAGATGGGCGGCGGCGGGATGGTCGTCGAGCGCGGCAAGATCATGGAGTTCGCGCGCGCGATCCTCGACGAGAACCCCGTGTACTTCCAAGAGAACGACGCGCCGGCGCCGCTCACGTTCACGATGGCCGGGGCGCACTGGCCGACTTCGGGTGGGGGCGGCGGCGCGAAGCTCGCAGACCTCGGCCTCGATCTGCTGCGCGTGCTGCACGCCGGGCAGGAGTACGAGTACCTCGGCGAGATCAAGGCCGGCGACTCGCTCACGTCGCGCTCGGTCATCAGCGACGTTTCCGAGAAGGAAGGCAAGCGCGGCGGGACGATGACGTTCATCACGTCCGAGACCACGTTCACGAACCAGCGCGGCGAAGACGTGCTGAAGTCGCGCACGATCCTCGTGCAGACGTCCAAAGCTGCGAGCTAGAGGAGAGACGACATGGATCGCATCAACGTTCATTTCGAAGACGTGCAGGAAGGCGACGAGATCAGCGACTGGGCGCCGATCGAAAACATCTCCCGTTCGCACTTCGTTCGGTACGCGGGGGCGTCGGGCGACTTCAACCCGATGCACCACGACGACACCGTCGCGCAGAACGTCGGCTACCCGAGCGTGTTCGGCCACGGCATGTTCAGCGCCGGAGTGCTCAGCCACTACGTGACCGACTGGGTCGGCGTCGGCAACGTGCGAAAGTACGGCGTTTCGTTCCGGGGGCAGCTGTACCCGGGCGCGACGCTGACCTTCACCGCGAAGGTCGACAAGAAATACAAGGAAGGCGACGAGAATCGGATCGACGCGACGTTGCAGGGCGTCGACGACAAGGGCACCGTCATCATCAATGGGACGCTGACGGCAGCTCTGCCTTCGCGCGGTTAGGTCGCCAGGGCGCGCGCGATCGTGCGCATCAAGGCGGGACGCTCTTGGTGCAGGCGCGACCACGTCACGACGAGCACGCGCCAGCCGAGAACGATCAGTTCGTTCTGGCGGGCAAAGTCGTGCTCCTGGTCCCTCCAAGTTGAGTGGTGGCCTCTGCCATGTGCCTCGATGGCTAGCTTGACGTCCGGGTAAGCGAAATCGGCGCGCGCGACCGGCCGATCGCCGTCTCGTATCTCGAACTGGCGCACAGGCAGGAGCAGTCCTTCCACACGCAGCGCGCGGAGCAACCTAGTCTCGAGCTCACTTTCGGAGATCCGTGCCCCTCGGCGTTCGCCGACGAAGCGTCGAAGACGGCGGACGCCTGGTCGATTGCCGGCTGCTGCGAGACGCTTCTCCAGTCGAGGCAGTTGCACCAACTCGCGGCGCAGGAATTCGTCGAAGGTCCCTTCAAGCTGCTCGGGAGAAAGGATCGAGGCGAGATCGATGATCGTGCGTTCGGGTCGAGTTATCGGAATGCCACCGAGTCGTGTGATATCGAACTTGTCGAGCTTTCCGACGTGTCCGATGATGCCCGTTACCCTCATGCGCCGAGGAGACCAGATGTTCAGGTCGCACGTCGCGCCAGTCCGAAGCCACAGCTCCGCTGCAGTCTCATGGGATGCGTATGACGACTCGCCAGCCGTGAGGCAAGCGGCGATGACGCGCGCGTGGAAGGTAACTGGATGTCCGGCGAATGCATAGGCTCGGTCGGAGAGGCGTACCCACAGGCCTGCCTTGATCCGCCGGTGGACAAGTCTTGAGTCGCCTCCAGCTTCGACGACTTGGGCGAACGAGAAGGCGCCATATTGCTTCGCAGCGACTTCCGCGATGGCGGTGTCTAGACGTCGCGATGTCACTCGATCCCGCATAGCGAGATGTAGTGACACATAGATGCTCGATGGAGTCACGAACGAGCAGAACCGGTCACGCATATTCGGTGAATCTCGCTTTGCCGTCGTATCCTGCCCCGCATGACCGACTTCTACAGGCCCGACGTTCAGACGCTCCCGCGCGATCAGCTGCGCGCGCTCCAGGACGAGCGGCTGCGCGCGCTTATCCACCGGATCTTTAGCCAGCCGATCCCGTTCTTTAAGAAGAAGCTGGAGTCTGCGGGTCTCGGACCGGACGACATCAAGTCCGTCGACGATATGCCGAAGATCCCGCGCACGGTGAAACAAGAGCTGCGCGACGACGAGGCTGCGAACCCGCCGCTCGGTTCGTACCGCGGGGCGCCGGCTTCTCAGTGCATCCGGCTCTCGACGTCGACGGGGACGACCGGCAGGCCGACGATGATCCTGTTCACGAAGCACGACCTCGACGTGGAGTACGACGCGGGTTGCCGCTCGTTCATGCGCCAAGGCAGGCGGCCGGGTCAGGTCGTCACGCACGCCCACCCCGGGGGGTTGAACGGGGGCCAGGCGTTGCTTGGTGGCGTGATCGAAGCGTTCGGGTCGTTGAACGTTCCGGTGGGGATGCCATCGTCGGCCGACGACATCCAGCGCGCGATCAACCTCTGGCGTGAGCTGAAGCCGGATCACTATGAGATGTTCGGACCGGTCCTGCACATCTTCTGGGATGCGGCAAAGGGCATGGGCCTGGATCCGGAGAAGGACCTCAACATGAAGCCGCCTGCGGACGTCTCGCAGTATCGCGCTATATCGGCAGGGCTGGACGCGTTCGCGTTCCTCGGTTCGGCCTGCGACAACGACCAGGGCGCGCACATGTGCGAAGACGAGGCGATCGTCGAAGCCGTCGACAACGAGACCGGCGAGCCTGTCCCCGACGGCACGCGCGGCAACCTCGTCGTGACGTCGCTGACGAAAGACAACGCGATGCTGCGCTACGACCTGCAGGACATCACCCGGATCCAACGGGACCCCTGTTCCTGCGGTGAGACACACGCACGCGCGTTCTGGGAAGGCCGTCGCGCCGACATCGTTCGAGCAGCCGGAAAGGAGATCCTCCCGAACGACGTTCAGATGTCACTGGGTGACATGCCGGAGCTGTCGCGTCCTGCCTTGGAGTTCCAGATGGCGCGGACGGCGGACACGTCGAAGCTGATCGTGCGGGTCGAGGCGGCCGAGCCGACCGACGAGCTGGCTGCGCGCGTCGACGCTCGCTTGAAGGACCGGCTTGGCGTGCCGATCGACCTTGATCTGGTCGAGACGGGAAAGCTCCCGCGGCCGTTCTACAAGCCGCTCCGCGTCGTCGACGAATAGTCGGCGTACAGTGCGCTCATGAACTTCGAAACGATCATCTACGAAGAGCGCAACAACGTCGCGTGGATCACGCTGAACCGTCCCGACGTCCTCAACGCGTTCAATCGCCAGATGCAGGTCGAGCTGCGCGAGACGTGGCGCGCGCTGCGTGAGAACGACGATGTGAACGCCGTCGTGGTAAACGCCGCAGGCGAGAAGGCCTTC
>DATGHY010000309.1:0-5069 GCA_035307625.1 Actinomycetota bacterium | reverse complement strand
AATCCCAAGAGATGTACTCGTCGGGGTGCGGCTCGAATGCCGGCTCGTGCATGCGTGGCTCGCCGGTCTCGAGCATGTACTCGAGCGACTCCTTCAGCATGTCCCAGCCGTAATAGTGGTCTTCGCCGCACTCGGCGCACGTGATCATGACGCCTTTGAACCCGCGGTCTTCGAACATCTGTCGCAGCGAGCCCAGGTCCTCGAGCTCCTCGAGGATCGACTCCCGCTCTTCCGGGTCCATGTCGGGAACCATCGCTGGCATCGTAACGCCTGGGACGCTCGATGGCTTCCCTTCAGCGCCTAGCGGTTGGGCGCAAACGTATCGATCAGGCGGTCGTAGACGTCTCCGCGCCTGGTATCCGGCCCGATCCACGGCGGATTGAGGATCAACGTGTCGACGATGCCCTCGTATCGCTGCAGCTTCGCGCGCGCGTCCGCGGGCGTGCCGTTGACCGAATACGTGTCGGCCATCTCGTCGGTCACGGCCTCCACCATGCCGGCCATGTCGTCTTTGGCGTGCGCCGCGCGCAGCTGCTCGGTGGCATCACCGAACCCGTGATGGTCCAGCACCGGCTTGTAGGTTCGCGTCGTCCCGTAAAAGGCGATCTGCGGCTTGGCGCCGGCGCGCGCGGTGTCGGCGTCATCGGAAACGGAACAGATGACGGATTGTGCGATCTCTAGGTCTTTGATCGAGCGGCCTGCCGCTCCGGCCCCGTTGGCGATGTGCTTCAGAGCGACTTCTTTCACGTAGGAGGGGCTGGTGAACGGATGGCCGAGGAAGCCGTCGGCCTTCTCGCCGATCAGATGCAGCATGCGTTCGTTCACGGCGGCGAGGTAGATCGGGATCGGGCCGGGCGGCGGACCCGCGCCGGGGAACGGCTGCATCGTCACGGTGAAGAAGCGGCCGCGGTGGTCGATCGGCGTGCCACCGAAGGATCCCCAGACCTCTCGGCACACGTCGATCAGCTCGGACATCTTGGGCGCGGGGTGCTCGAACGTCGTCGAGTAGCGGTACTCGTTCACACGCTTCACCTGCGTCCCGAGGCCGAGCGTGAAGCGGCCGTTGCTGAGCTCGGCCAGGTCGCGCGCGGCCATCGCGGTGATGACCGGCGAGCGCGGGAACGCGAGCGCGATGCTCGTTCCGATGCGGATCTTCTTGGTCGCCTGGGCGGCGACGGCGGCTTGGATGAACGCCGTGCGGCCGGTCTCTGCGATCCACAGTGAATCGAACCCGGCCGCTTCGCAGCGGCGCGCGACGTCGCCGATCTGATCGAGCGGCCCTCCGATGGCGATGCCGACGCGCATTTGCTCTCCTAGGTTCGAGGCGCGCCGAGCATAGCCGCGTGCAGGGGTAGCATTCATCCATGGGAACCGCGTCCCAGCAGATGGCCGAGTTCGTCGCCGGCCTGCGGTTCGAAGACCTTCCCCCCGATGTCGTTGCCGCGGCGCGGCGGCACATGTTGGACGCCGTCGGGGTCGCGTTGGCAGCGTCGGCGATCGGAGCCGGCGGGCCTGTGATCGAGATGACTCGGTCGTGGGCTGGCGCGCGCGAAGCGAGCATCATCGGGTACGACTTCGGCGCGCCGGCACCGTGGGCGGCGCTCGCGAACGGCACGCTGACGCACGCGCTGGACTACGACGACACGCACGTGGAGTCGGTGGTACACCCGTCGGCCTTCGTAGTGCCGGCGGCGCTGGCGGTCGGCGAAGAGATCGGCGCGAGCGGCCGCGACATCGTGACGGCAGCGGTTGCCGGCTACGAGGTTGCGACACGCATCGGCGCGGCAGCGCCCGGACGGTTCCATGTGCGCGGGCAGCACACGACCGGGTTGTGCGGCACCTTCGGAGCCGCAGCGGTTGCAGGGCGTCTGTGGGGCTTGACACCGGAAGAGATCGCGCAAGCGTTCGGGATCGCGGGCTCGCAGTCATCTGGGTTATTCGCGTACCTGTCCGATGGATCGGAAACGAAGCGATTGCACGCCGGTTGGGCCGCACATGGAGGGATCGTGGCCGCCGACCTGGCGCGTCGCGGCTTCACCGGACCGTCGACGATCTTCGAGGGGCCACACGGCTTGTACGACGCGTTCCTATCGGGCGAAGAGCCCGATCGCGCGCGCCTGGTGCGCGGCCTCGGGACCGAGTGGGAAACGACGCGCATCGCGATCAAGCCCTACCCCGCGTGTCACTTCGTGCACGCCTTCATGGACGCGGGGATCGAAGCGGGGGTGAAGTGGGCGGACATCGAGGAAGTCGTGTGCTCGATCGCACCGCCGGCGATCGGGATCGTGGCAGAGCCGCGCGCGCCTCGTTTGCACCCCGCCACCACCTATCAGGCACAGTTCTCGCTGCCCTTCGCTGTGGCGTCGGCGATCGTCGGCGGGCGCGAAGCGCTGGAGTACTTCGGCGACGACGCGCGCTCCGATCGGCGGGTGCTGACGCTCGCCGAGCGCGTGCACCACGAGCCGGACAGCACGCTGCCGTTCCCGAAGACGTACGGAGGCAGGCTGCGCGTGAACACGCGCGGCGGCCGGACGATCGAGATCGAAGAGCTCGTGAACAGAGGGCATCCAGACCGGCCGCTGAGCGACGATGAGCTCGCGTCGAAGTTCCTGAAGAACGCGCGCATGCGGTTGGAGACGCGCGCCGCGAGGCGCGCGCTGACGAAGCTGCAACGGATCGATCAGATCGACAAGATCGAGCAGCTGACCTCTGCGCTACAAACCCCCTAGCCCTGTTCCTGGGTGCGATAGCGCCGCTATTTGACGCAACGCGCACCAACATCCGTTTGAGACGCGCGGCCTTGCCTGCCTGGTTGATGGCCATTCCTCGATATCTCCCCAGGCGAGCTTTGACCCTTCGTGCGCTCGATGAGAGAGTTCAGACGTAAACCGAGCGACAAGGGGCGATCTGATGGGCGTATCAGAGAGTTTCCACGATGTTGTCGAGAACTACCATCTCGCCGCCGCAGAGTTCGTGAAGGGGAATCCGGAGCCCTATAACGCCCTTTGGTCTCACGCGGAGGACGTGACGGTCGGGAACCCATGGGGCCCTCCGATGCGGGGGTGGGAATCCGTCAAGCCGACGATGGAACGCGCCGCAGACTTGTGGCGAGACGGCGAGGTCGTCGGCTTCGAAAACATCTCAACGATCGTGACATCCGAACTTGGATTCATAGTCGAGATCGAACGATTCAATGCCAAGATGGGTGGAAGCGACCAGCTGACGCCTGTCGCGTTGCGGACGACGAGCATCCTTCGGCCCGAGCAGGGCACGTGGAAGATCATCCACCGGCACGCTGACTCGATAACGACCGCGCGCGGAGCCGAGTCACTGAGTCACTAACTGCGCGCCGCGCTTACTCCTTGAGCGAGGCTTGCAGGCTGCTCGTCGGAGGCGAGTATTTCGTCGGCTGGTTCTTGAAGAGCGTCGGGACCTGTTCGGCCAGCTCTTCTGCCGTCCAGCGCGCCTTCTTTTCGATGGTCGCGTCGAACCCCCAACCTCGGAGCAGGTGCACCGTACCGCCGTAGACGTAGAAGACTTCGCCTGTGATGTCGGCTGCCGCGTCGCTCGCGAGGTAGGCGACGAGGGGCGCAACGTTGTCCGGGTCCCACTCATCGAAGTCGCCCTTCGACTTGATGTCGCCGAACGTCTGCTCGGTCATGCGCGTGCGCGCGGCAGGCGCGATCGCGTTCGCGTTGACACCGTAGCGGCCCATCTCCATCGACACGATCTGAGCGAACGCAGCGATCCCCGCTTTCGCGGCGCCGTAGTTCGACTGGCCGATGTTGCCGAACAAGCCGCTCGTGCTGGACGTGCAGACGATGTGGCCGCCGACCGGGTTGCCGCCGGCTTCTTTCGACTTCTGGCGCCAGTACGCACACGCGTGTCGTGTCGGCGCGAAGTGACCCTTGAGGTGCACGCGGATCACGGCGTCCCAATCCGCCTCGTCCATGTTGAAGATCATCTTGTCGCGCAGGATGCCGGCGTTGTTCACGAGGATGTCGAGCGATCCCCAGCGATCGACGGCTTCGTCGATCATCTTCTTCGAGCCGGCCCAGTCCGCGACGTCGTCGTAGTTGGCCGCAGCTTCCCCGCCGGCTGCGGCGATCTCGTCGACGACCTGTTGAGCCGGCCGCGAGTCGGCACCGGTGCCGTCCCACTCGCCGCCGAGGTCGTTCACCAAAACCTTCGCGCCTTCGTTCGCGAGCTCGATCGCCTCCCCCCGGCCGATGCCACGCCCGGCGCCGGTGACGATCGCAACCTTTCCATCGAGAAGACCCATGTGGTTTCCTCCGTTGTCAGCGCGCGTGCGCGTGATGCAGATCAAAGCTTCTGACCGCGAAACCTGGATCGGGATCCGGATAGTCGGAACGGATGTGGACGCCGCGCGACTCGACCCGCGCTGCGGCCGCGCGCGCGATCATCATGCAGAGCTCGGTGTACCCGTTCTGCGGCAGCTCGCTCAAAGCCGCGATCGCGTCGAGCAGCCTCCCCCCATCTCGGATCGGCCCGACAAGCTCCCACATGATCTCGGGGATCCGGGGATCGAGGACGGGCTCGGTCGCCTTTGCCTGCGACGGTGGCACGATGACGTTTCGCCGTTGCGGCGGCTCGTACATCCCCGATTCGCCGACACGACGCCCAACGACGACCGATTCAAGCAATGAGTTTCCCGCCATCCGGTTGGCTCCGTGCATCCCCGTCGCGGCACATTCTCCCGCTGCGAATAGTCCCGGGATGCTCGTCCGCCCGTCCGCGTCCGCAGCGATGCCGCCGACGAAGTAGTGCGCTGCCGGGCTGACGGGAAGCGGCATCGACACAGGATCGAATCCCCTGGCGCGCGCCCCGGCCACGACGGTCGGGAACCGCTGTTCCAGGTTGGGGATGCTGCGGCAGTCCAAAGTGACCGATCGCTGCTCGAGGATCGCCTTCGTCACAACGTGTCGCGGAGCAAGTTCATCGACGAACCGCTCGCCCTTGTCGTTGTGAAGCGTTGCGCCTTCTCCACGCAGCGCTTCCGTCAGCAGGATGCGTTGCGTTGGGCTCCCGTCGTCGAGGGCGGTCGGATG
>DATGHY010000308.1:0-2293 GCA_035307625.1 Actinomycetota bacterium | reverse complement strand
GGTGGACCCCGACGCATTACGGCGACGCGTCCGCCGACGAGTACACCGAGATCCAGCGCTCGCTCAACGCGAGCGGCCTGTTCAAGGTGACGCTCAAGTCGGCGGAATGGGCGACGTACTCGAAGACGCTCGGCACGCAGTACGGGGCGTTCCAGCTCGGCTGGTTCCCGGACTACGTGGACGCCGAGGACTATCTTGTACCGTTCTATGACTCTGCGAGCAACTTCACGTCCAACGGCTACAAGAGCGCAGCCATGGACTCGATCCTCACGAGGGAGCAGGGTGCAAAGACGACGGCAGCGCGGCTTGGCTTCGTCCAGCAGGCGCAGACGCTGGCGGCGAAGGACGCCCCGATCATCCCGTACTGGCAGGGCGCGATGCTCGCGGTCGGCCGGTCGAACATCCACGGGATCCAGGCAACGCTCGATCCGACGTATCTGATGCGCTTCTGGGAGCTCTCGAAGTCCTAGTCGCATGACGGTGGGGAGCGTCTTCGGGCGCTCCCCACCCCTACACTCTGAGCCTCGATGGGCACGCAAGGATCCTCGCTCAAGCGGTACGCGATCACGCGTCTTGCGCTGGTCGTGCCGATGGTCTTCATCCTGTTGACGCTCGTCTTCCTGCTCATGCGGGTTGCGCCCGGCAACCCCGTCTCCGCTGCGCTCGGGGGCCACGCGCCGCCGAGGGTGATCAAGCAGATCAGCCACCAGCTGGGCTACGACAAGCCCGTCTACGTCCAGTACGCGCACTACCTCGGGCAGATCGTCCGGGGGAACTTCGGGACGACCATCTCCGACCGGCGCACGGTGCTCAGCATCATCGAGGTGAACGGCGCGGCGACGCTCGAGCTGACGTTCTTCGCGATGATCGTCGCGATCATCGTCGGGATGCTCATCGGCCTGCTCTCCGGCCGTTACCGCGACTCCCCGATCGACGCCGGCGGACGTCTGTTCGGGATCGTCGTCTACGCGACGCCGGTGTTCTTCCTCGGGATGCTGGCGCAGCTCGTCTTCGGCGTCTGGCTCGGCTGGCTGCCGATCTCCGATCAGGCGAGCCCGATCACGCAGGCGCTCATGCAGACGCACACGAACATCTTCTTCGTCGACGCGATCATCGATCGCAACTGGAGCGCGCTGTGGGACGTGGTGCAGCACCTGATCCTGCCGGCGACGACGCTCGGCATCGTGTACGGCGGCGTCTTCATCCGCCTGATCCGGGTGAACGTCATCCGCACGATGAAGGAGGACTACATCGAGGCGGCGCGGGCGCGCGGAATCAACGAGCGCTTGGTCGTCTATCACCATGCGTTCCGGAACGCGCTCGTCCCGGTCATCACCGTCGTCGGGCTGCAGCTCGCGGGGCTCCTCGGAGGCGCCATCCTCACCGAGACGACGTTCAACTGGCCGGGCATCGGCCACGAGCTCTACGTCTATCTCCAAAACCGCGACTACGCGGCCGTGCAGGGGATCGCAGTCGTCTTCGCGCTCGTCGTCGTCGCCGCGAGCATCGTCATCGACTTCGCGAACGCGTTCATCGATCCGCGGGTGCGGTACTGATGGCGGCGACCGCCACCGCCCGGCTGCAGCGGCGCACGGTCGGGATCAGGCGCGCGCTCGCACCGATCGCCGAGGCGCGCGGGGTTGCGCGGAGCATGCTCTGGGCCGGCAGCGGGCTGACCCTCGTCTTCGTCCTGCTCGCGATCTTCGCGCCGATCCTCTCGCCGTACGGCTTCGCCCAGTACCAGTCGGGCGGGCGTCGGTTCGCGCAGCTCGCGCACCCGTCGCACGCGCACCTCTTCGGGACGACGGTGCAGTCGACCGACGTTCTCTCCCGTATCGTCTGGGGCGCCCAGACCGAGCTGAAGGTCGTCGGGCTCGCGCTCGCGTTCGGCCTCGTCGTCGGTGTGCCCCTCGGCCTGATCTCAGGGTATTTCGGCGGCCCGTTCGACCGGGGTGCAGTGTTGTTCATGGATTCGATGTTCGCGTTCCCGCCGCTGTTGCTCGCGATCGTGATCGCGTTCCTCCTCGGCGGCAGCGTCAACTCGGGCGTGCTCGTCGCCGCCGTCGCGATCACGATCACGTACGTCCCGCAGTATTTCCGGGTTGTGCGCAACCACGTGATCAGCGTGCGCGAGGAGCCGTACGTCGAGGCTGCGCGCGCCCTGGGCGCGAAGCCGTTGACGATCTTGCGGCGCTACGTCTTCTTCAACGTCGTGCAGAACGTGCCGGTGATCGCGACGCTCAACGCCGCCGACGCCGTGCTGACGCTGACCGCGCTCGGCTTCCTCGGCTAC
>DATGHY010000307.1:0-12168 GCA_035307625.1 Actinomycetota bacterium | reverse complement strand
CACGATCGTGCTCCGGGGCCGCGGCTCCGTGAGCATCAACACCGGCGGCGAGAAGGTATACCCGGAGGAGGTCGAAGCCTCGCTCAAGGAGCATGCCGATGTCTTCGACGTCGTCGTCGTGGGGGTTCCCGATGAGCGTTGGGGGGAACGAGTCGTCGCCGTGGTGCAGGCGCGCGACGCGCGCGCGCCGACGCTTGCAGACATCCAAGGCTTCCTGCGCGCGCGCCTCGCCGGCTACAAGATCCCGCGCGAGCTCGTGCTCGTCGACAAGGTGGAGAGGCAACCGAGCGCGAAACCGGACTACCGTTGGGCGCGCGAGCGCGCGCTGGAAGCGCTCGACGGAGGACGGACATGACGCATCCCGGCGAGGGCCGCGATCCAAGAACGATCGAGCGGTACCAGAAGCTGCTCGAGGTATACGCGAGCTATTACCGGCCCGAGGTTCGCGGCTTCGAGACGCTGCCGGCGAAAGGGCCGTTCCTCGTCGTCGGCAACCACTCCGGCGGCGCGACGCCGCCCGACATGCCGATCCTCATGACGGCGTGGTGGCGGCAGCGCGGCGTCGAAGAGCCCGTCTACGGCCTGTTTCATTCGTTCTTGCTCGGCCTTCCCGGCGTGCGCGATCCGCTGACGAAGTTCGGCGCGATCGAAGCGGGATGGGACGCGACGGAAGCCGTGCTGCGCGACAGCGGCATCGTCGTCGTGTATCCGGGGGGCGACCATGAAGCGTTCCGTCCGTGGAGCAAGCGCAACGAGATCGACTTCGCCGGACGCACCGGTTTCATCAAGCTCGCGTTACGCACCGGAGTGCCGATCGTGCCGGCGGTGACGCACGGCGTGCAGGATTCGATCGTGGTGTTGTCCCGCGGCGAAGGCCTCGTGAAGTACATGCCGCACCTCAAGCGGTGGCGCCTCAAGGTGATGCCGGTGATGGTCGGGCCGCCGTGGGGTCTGTCGTTCGGGTTGCCGACGCTGCCGTTGCCGGCGAAAGCGACCGTGCAGCTTGGACCGCCGATCGACCTCGCCGTCGAGAACGGCCCGGGCGCGGAGAACGACGAGCCGTACGTGCGCGCGTGCTACGACCGCGTGACGAAGAAGATGCAGACGACGCTCGACCGTTTGGCGAAAGAATCCGGCGGCCCGTGGCCGGTGTCGCTTCTCCGCCGATAGCGCTTACTTCTTTGTGCGCGCGCTCTTCCGAGCAGCCGTCTTGTCGCTCAGCGCACGGATGTCTTCGAGCTTGAAGGGCTCCGGCGCCTTGAACTGTTCGTAGTTGCAGTCTTTCGGATCCTTGTCCGGGCGCCACCGCCTGAACGTCGTCCCGTGCCGGAAGCGGTACCCCTGCAAGTGATCGAACGCGACCTCAGCCACGAGCACCGGCGACAGCGACACCCACGAGAGGTCCTTGCCTTGGTTCCAACGGCTGGGACCGCCCGGCCCCCACTCCATGTTGAAGCTCTCGCCACCTTCCAACGGCTTCACCATCTCGAGCAGCTTCTCCCGCTCCGGCGCGCGGAACGACGACGTGAATCCGACGTAATTCAGGTTGCCGTCGCCGTAGAGGCCCAGAAGGAACGACCCGATCCCCTTCTTGTTCTTCGCGAGGCGATAGCCGCCGATCACTACATCCGCTGTGCGTTCGTGCTTGACCTTGACCATCACCCTCTTGTCGGACACGTACTTGAGGTCTCGCTTCTTCGCGACCACTCCGTCGAGGCCCGCGCCCTCGAACCGCTCGAACCATCGCTCCGCCTCATCGGCGTCGTCCGTTTGCGGCGTCAGGAAGCAACGCTCTTGTTGCTTCAGCACTTCGACAAGGCGCGCGCGGCGGTCGATGAAGGGCTGCTCGCGAAGGTCATCGTCCGTTGCGAGGAGGTCGAAGGGAACGAACGTGGCCGGTATCTCTTTCGCGAGCTTCTTGACGCGAGATTCCGCCGGATGGAGACGGAGTTGCAGCAGCTCGAATTCGAGGCCGTTCTCGCCTGGGAGGATGATCTCGCCGTCGGCGACCGCGCGCGCCGGCAGCGCATCCTTCACGACCTCGACGATCTCGGGGAAGTAGCGCTCGAGCGGCAGCTCGTTCCGGCTGCCGATGTGTACGCGATCGCCGTCGCGGAACACGATCGCGCGGAACCCGTCCCACTTCGGCTCGTACAGCCAGTCGTCGCCGCGCGGGATCTCGCGCTGCAGAGCGGCGAGCATCGGCTCGATAGGCGGATCGATGGGGAACGTCACTGCCCGATCGTATCGGGCGAGGCCTTGCTCAGCCGACGAGCTTGCGGGACGTACAGTCGGCCCAGGTGTTCCATAGGTCGGCGCCGGCGAGATCGAAGCTCACTCCGGGGAGCGCGTCTATCACGTTGAGAAGCGCAGTGTCGGTGACGTCGAGCACGGGTTTGACGAGAGCCGACACGGCGGTCGAGATCGGCCCGGTGCTCAGGGGCAAACCCAAGGACGTGACGGTCACGGCGAGGTTGTTTCGCAACGTGTCGGTGTTGGTTGTGAACGTCCCGACCGTCCCGGTGCGAGTGAACGGCCCACTCAGCGTCACGGTGGCGTTGTTGGCACCGGCCAGAGACATCGATCCGGACCCCGTGATGTTCACCAAACCGGCGACGTTCGCCAAGGTTGCGGCACTGACCCCGTTGCTCTGTGCTGGATCCACCGAGACGTTCGTCATCGCGCTGTTCGAGACCTCACCGATATACAGCGAGACGGCGCTCGTCGACGCATTCACCGTCACAGACCCATTGGCGGGATCCGACGCGCACGCGATATTCGAGAGCGTTCCGGTCCCGTTTGCCGTCTCGACGTAGAGCTTCAGCGTGATCGGCACCGAGGTGAGCCCGACCATCACCGAACCCACACTCAAGTCGAACTCGCTCCTGATCTGTGCGGTGTGAACGGACCAGGAACCGTCGGCCGGACCTTGCCCCCACTGTGGAGCCTCGATAACCGACATCTTCATGTTGAAGCTCGAAACGCCCGGGATCGTGAGGCCGAGGTTATCGACTTCCACGAAGTGAGCGGTATTCGCAACTTCCACGGCTGCCCCGATGAGATCGGAGACGTTCATGTTCAGCGCGGCCGCACTGCCGTACCCACTCGTGGTTGTGATGAAGTTGCCAAACTTGAACGAGAGCGTGTTGTCGGCCGTGGCGGCAAGCGACGTCAACGCAGTCGCCGCGTTCACGTTCGTGGCGCCCCCTTGCGCGTTCAACACCGTGGCTGCCGCAGTAAGGAAGTTCTTGTAGTTCACACTTGTGTTTGCGATATCGCTCGTAGAGCCGATCCCCAGCTGCGTGAAGAGGCTACCCATGTTGATGGTTGCGCTCGTCAGGCCGCTGTAGCCGACGGCCGTGAGGCTGCTCGTCTGGTTGGAGCACGTTCCGCCGCCCTTGCCCATGCAGGTGAGCAGCTTGTCGTACTGCGAGAGATACGTCGTGCTTGCGCGTGCGGCCCACGTTCCCATGTGTAAGTCGGCTTGCCCCACCGTCGTCGCGATGGCATCTGCAAGCACGTTGTCCGATCCCGGCAGGAACCGGAACAGAACTGGACGAGTCGCGACCACCTTGACCGCATTGGCCGACGTCGGGTTATACGTTGGATCCGTGTTGCACGAGTTCGGTCCCAACTGCGTCCAGTTCCTATTGGAATCGACCGTGCCGAGATAAACATCGACCGAAAAACCCGACAACGAGTAATCGAAGTTGTTCCGGTCTGCAGATTGTCGTGCGTAGGTAAGGGCCTGGGTGCATCGGGTGCTGGTGTCGCGCCGATCGCCGAGCGCGCGAATTGCGTCCAAGCTCGCCATATCGACGACACCCTGGACCTGCCGCTGTCGCCAGATCATGTCGCCGATATCGACACTGAGCGCAACCGCCGCAAGGATCATCAGCATGGAGGCGGCCGTCAGCACTGCGACTGCACCGCGTTCCTGTTGAAGCCTCTTGATCAAGTGAGTTGCACCGTGGACGAGGCACCGATCGTCCCCGGAGTCAGGTACTGCATCCCCAGGAATCCGGGCAGGACAGGGTGCGCGCGGTTGTCGTAGAGGATGGTCACCGTCAAGCACTGATAGCTCGCGTCGTACGAACAGTTCGCGATCGTGGCGGTCACAGTCGAGGTGCTGTCTTGACCGAAGTTTAGGTGGCTCTGAGCCACCGACTGCGCGTATGCAGCTTGGCCCGATGTCTTCTGTAGGCCCGCGCGCGCGCCCTCAGCAGCGGCTTGGGTGATGTTGTGGTCGAGTGCGAACACGAACCCGTACATAAGCATCCCGTACAGCAGCAGCAGCAAGAGCTGCGCCACGATCGCGAACTCGAGCGCGGCGACGCCTCGCTCGCTGCGGAGCCGCTCCCAGATGTGCGCGCGCAGGTGTCTCATTTGTGGATGATGTTGTGCATGATCGTGATGACGGCCGGGCCGAGAACGACGACGAACAGCGACGGCAGGATGAACGTCACGAGTGGGAAGACGATCTTCACCGGAAGCTTGCCGGCCTTTTCCCGGGCCCACTGACGGCGGCGGAGTCGCATCTCGTGCGCCTGGGTGCGCAGCACGCGCCCGATCGGCATGCCGAGTGCATCGGCCTGGACAAGCGAGAGAACGAAGTTCGAAACGTCCTGTACGTCGATGCGCGCCTTCATGTTCTGCAGCGCGTTGCGCCGCGTGACCCCGAGCTCCATCTCGCGAAGCATCCGGCCCAGCTCGTACGCGAGCGGTGAGTCGAAGTGCTTGCCGACGATCTCGATCGCACCTTCGAGGCCGACGCCGGCTTCGACCGAGATCGCGAGCAGGTCGAGGATGTCGGGGAGGTCACGCCGGATCTGCATCTGACGCTTCTGGCGGCTCTTCTGGAGCCACTGAAGGGGGACCAGCGGTCCGACGATCGCGAACAGCAGCGCCGAGCGGAACACGCCGGTCGCCGTCCAGCCGGCAGCAAGCCCAACCACGAGACCGAGCAACGCGCCGCCGGCGACCGCCACAAGCTGGATCGCGACGAACTCTTCCGCGGTGACCCGCTCGGTTAGACCGGCCACCGCCACCTTGCGACGAACCCGCTCGAGGTAGTTGCCCGGCAGGAGCGACTTCACGAGCCGCACGCCGCTCGCCGCCGCGGGCCGCATCAGGCGAGGCATGAACGGCGTTGCGATGCGTTCGCTGAATTCGTCCAGTTGCTGCTGCTCGCCTTCGAGATCGGAGAGCACGGCATCGACGTCGACGATCGGCCTACGAGACGCGCGCAGAAGCACCGCGAGGCCGACGAAACCGACCGCGGATCCCAAGGCAACCGGCAGCATGCTCATCTAGACCTCGATCTTCGCCATCTTCTTGATCATGCCGATGCCGAGCAGAACCCCGCCGGCGGCGATGAACAGGGCAACCAAGCCACCGCCGTGGAACATCGGCGCGAGGTAGCTCGGGTTCACCGTCTTGATCACCATGAACTCGAACACGGGCAGCGCGCCCAGCACGTACGCGCTTAAGCGGCCTTCCGCGGTGAGCACTTGAACCTCGCGGCGGATCTCTTCGCGCGCGCGCATGAACTCCGCGAGCGTGAACAGAAGGTCCGCGAGCTTGCCGCCGACCGTGTTGTGGATCCTGATCGCTTGGATCACCCATGCGAGGTCACGGATCTGCAACCGATCGGACATCCGGTCGAGCGCGTCCATCAAGCTGTCACCAAGGCTCATCTCAGCGAGAACGCGGCCGAACTCTTCGCTGAGCGGCGCCGAAGCTTCCTCGACCATCATCTGGATCGAGTGCTGGAAGGTGTGACCGGCTTCGAGCGACGATGCGATCAGCGACAGCGCTTCCGGCAGCTGCGCCTCGAAGGCCTTCCGGCGCCGCTCGACCTTCCCCATCACGAACAAGCGCCACGACGCCCATACCACCATCGCAAGAACGATGACCCCGACAACGACCTGGCCGGTAAGGAACCACGTAAGGATCCCGCAGATCGCTGCCGTTCCGGTGGTTATGAGGACATACTCGCCCGGGCGCAGGGGGATGCGCGCGCGGTTGAGCTCGAATCGGATGCGGTCGCTGATCTTCAGACGCTCGAGCGTCTTGTTCGCGAATTCGATGCCCGGCTCGACGATCGAGATCAAGGACATCGAGCGGCCATGCTCTTCGACGTCCCTCTCTCCGTACGGGAGATCGAGAAGCGTTGCGATCTCCTGCACGCGCTCGCGCGCGCGCATGAGCACTGCGATGCAGATGACCGAGAGTCCTCCGCCTACCGCGAGCGCCGCGATAACTGCCGTCACCGGCGACGTCCCCGAGAAAGCATGCCCGGACGCGCGGGGGCGCCGATCTTGACGGCCCGCTCGGCACCGGGGCGACCTTGACGCTGGAACATCTTCGCGGGGAGCTCGATGCCGGCGTTGATCAACTTTTCGGCGAACTTCGGCCGCAACCCCGTCGCCTCGAGCTGACCGATCTGGCGACGATCGTGCGTGAACTGTGAGTGGAACTTGAAGACTTCCTGCAGCAGGATGACGTCGCCTTCCATGCCCTGGATCTCTTGCACGCTCGTCACCTTGCGCGAGCCATCCGGCTGACGCTCGAGCTGAACGATCACGTTGATCGCACTTGCGATCTGCTCGCGGATCGCGCGCACCGGCAGCTCGAATCCGGCCATCAGCACCATGGTTTCGAGACGGGACAGCGCGTCGCGTGGCGAGTTCGCGTGGACGGTTGTCAGTGAACCTTCGTGACCAGTGTTCATCGCTTGGAGCATGTCCAGCGCTTCGGCGCCACGGACCTCACCGACGACGATACGGTCGGGACGCATACGCAGCGCGTTGCGGACGAGGTCGCGGATCTTCACTTCGCCGCGGCCTTCGGCGTTCGCCGGGCGCGCTTCCAAGCTGACGACGTGCGGCTGCTGCAGCTGAAGCTCGGCCGCGTCCTCGATCGTCAGGATGCGCTCGCGCTCTGGGATGAACGACGACAGCACGTTCAGCAGCGTCGTCTTACCGGTTCCGGTACCACCGGAGATCAGCACGTTGAGCTTGCCGCGAACGGCTGCTTCCAGCACGTGGACGAACTCCAACGAGAAAGTTCCGAAGTTGACAAGGTCCTTCGCCGTGAACGGATCCTCGGCGAACTTCCGGATCGTCAGGATCGACCCGCGCAGCGCGAGCGGCGGGATGATCGCATTGACACGCGAGCCGTTCGGCAAGCGCGCGTCGACCATGGGCGACGACTCGTCGACGCGGCGGCCGACACCCGAAACGATCTTGTCGATGACTTGCCGGTACCGCTCTTCATCGGCGAATGCAAGATCAGTCTTTTCGAGCAGCCCGTTCCGTTCGATGAAGATCTCGTCGTGGCCGTTGCACATGATCTCGGTGATCGTCTCGTCGGCCAACGGCGCGTCGAGCGGCCCGTAGCCCAGCGTGTCGCTCATCACTTCGGCCAGGAACCGTTGGCGCTCGATCGGGGAGATCCGAACTTCCTCGCGCCGCAGGATCCGGTCGAGACACGCCTTCACTTCTTTTTCGAGCGCAGGGCCCTGGAGCGCCTTCGGTCCGGACAGCTTCGGCCCGATCTCGGCGAGCACGAGATCGCGCACCTTGCGCTTCGCGTCGCTCCACTTGTTTTGCGCCTTCGTCTCCTTCTCGGGCGCGCGTGCGGCACGGGTACCGTTGCCCTTCGCGACCGGGACGGCAGGCTCTTCTTCCCGGCGCATCGACGCTCTCTCGGCCGCCTCCAGGGCGGCCAGCTTGTCGGACAGCTTCATCGCGCCGACTCCGTCGCCTGCACCATGCGACGCTTGAACAAGCGGCTGAGGGAACCCATCTTGACGCGCGCGACAGCAGGAGCTTCCTCGATGCGACGTCGCGCGTCCGGGGGCAAGAACTCGGTCAGGCCGGCAGCGATCCGCTTCGAGATGTCAGACTCGGGATGCGCACCTGTGATCGGCTTGCCCAGGTTCACCGAGCGGGAGACTTCCTTGGAGTACGGAAGCGTCGACCGGAACCCTTGCGGGAACAGCTTCGTGATCTGCTCGACGTCGATGCCCACGTCCTTCTCCACCTTGTTCATCAGGAGGGAAACGTTGTCCGAAGGGATGCGGAGCTTCTGCAGCGTCTGAAGGAACATCCCGAGGTTGCGCACAGACGGAAGGTCGAGCGTCGCCATCACGAACAGGTGCTCGGACAGATCGAACGCCGCGAGCACCGTCTCGGCGAGAGCCGTCGGGGTGTCGACGACGAGGTAATCGTAGTGTGTGCGAAGGACGTCGAGGATCCTCGTCACTTCGACCGGCGAGATGCGATCGGCTTGGGACGGCTCCTTCGGAGCCGGCAATGCCCAGAACTTGTTGTCGTACTGCACGAGGTAGTCCTCGATGTGCGTTGAGAGGTCGACCTCTTCGTCTTCTTGGCTCAGGACGTCTGCGATCGTGTAACTCGGCTGCAGCCGCAGGCTCGTCGTGATCTCACCGAACTGAAGATCGAGGTCGACGAGCGCGACGCGCGCGCTCGAGTTCTCGGCGAGGAACATCGCCATGTTCGTGGCGTAGAACGTTTTGCCGCAGCCGCCTGTCGCGGAGCACACGGTGAAGATGCGCGCGTTGTGCGTCTGGGGAGCAACTTCGGCCGGCTGGTAGACCGGCTCGTACACGGTGACGGAGCCCATCCGCTGCGACATCTCGAGCGCGCGCTTGAGTGCCGCGCGAAGACTCAGATCGTCGACGGGGTAGTCCACCATGTCGACGGCGCCGACCTGAACGATCTCGCGCAACGACGCGTCGGGCTCGTTCTGGAACGCCACGATGACCGCCGTGCCGGGCTCCTCGCGATGGAGCGCGGCCAGCCGGCGAAGGCCTGCGCGCGTTCCGAGCGACGGTCCGGCGACGAGGACGTTGAACGGGCCGTCGTGCTCTTGCACGTGATCGACGGAGCCGATCTTGGTGCACGAAACAACTTCGGGATCGGTTGGAAGCTCTGCGGCGAAAGAGCGGATCTGCTCAGCCAGCTCTTCGCTACGGTCGAGAACCAGGATCTTGGCCACGTCGATTACCTCACGTCGTTGGCGTAGCTGACGCCTGCCGTGGAAGCAGGCTTGCTATTCGCCGGGACCAGCGCGGCCCACATCGATTCGAACTTCGCGAAGAAGATCACGCGCTCGGCGTCGCTCGGCGTCAGCGCCAGGAGGTAGACGGGGGTGCCGCTGCCGTCCGCTGCGATGCCGGTGATGTCTAGGACGCGGACCTTCGAAAGGATCAGCTTTGCGAACGGCGGCGTCAGACCCTTCTGCGGGTTGCCGCTCTTGACCGTCGCATACAGGTTGATGAGATCCCCCGGCGCCGCGTGACCCGAGAGTCCCGCGACGCTATCGAGGCTGACTGAAACGGCGGTGTACCCGTCCGGGATGACGATCGGGACGCCCGTTGTGCCGGCGGCGGCAGCGTGGACCGTCGTGCCGACTGGGGCGGTTTGGGTGGGCGCGGGCGCCGGCGCAGCTTGCGGCGTCGCCTTCTTCCCGTGGAGCCCGAGGAACACAAGACCGGCGCCGATGATGAACACGGAAACGCCGATGATCGTCATCTGTGTCGAACGCTTTGCCGCCATAGGTCACTCGCTCCATTCCCGTGTAGTTGCGAGTGTTTGTTCGGCATCAGGCGAGGGCCGGATGTATAGCGATTGAGTGTCATTTTGTTCGTAGCCCGCGCGTACTAGAAAACGCGACGCGAGATGCAGTGATAACGGGACGACCGGGACGTGCGCTGGCTACGAAGAACGCAAGATCGCGCGCGCGGGAGCTCCGTCGCCACCCAGGATCTTGAGGGGCAGCACCGATAGCTCATATGCGCCAGGCTCCACGCCGGACAGATCGAGCCCTTCGAGGATGATCACGCCGGCTTCGAGCAGCGCGACATGGGTGGGATGTCCGGGAGCTCCCTTGCGCTCGATCGACAAGAAGTCGGTGCCGACCAATCGGACGCCGTGATCGACGCACCAGCGCGCGCCCTCGGGCGTCATCGCCGTGTAGCTATCCGGGAAACGTACCGGGGTCTTCGACCACAGCTCGGAGTTCGGGGTCCGGAACAGTACCCGTTCGGTGCCTTCGGGGATCGCGAGCGCCTCCAGCTCGTTCGGGGTGATCGAGTCGCCGGCGCCGCGGAGGTCCGCGACGAGCGCCGGCCCGACGAGCACGCTGAGGTCCAGCGTCTCCGCCGTGGCGCCGCCGGGGATGAAATGGAACGGAGGATCGACGTGCGTCCCTGTGTGCGTCCCGAGCTTGAGCTCCGACACATTCGCAGGGTCGCCCTTGGAGATCCGTTTGGCGGGGTCGACCTCAACCGGAGGATCGCCCGGCCACGTCAGCATCTCCGGGCCGACAACCAACGAAACGTCGTAGATCACTGCTGTTCCTTCACCACCGCGTGCCCCCCGAATTCGTTCCGCAGCGCCGCGATCATCTTCATCGCGAACGAATCGTCTTGGCGGGAAGCGAAGCGCGCGAACAGCGCCAGTGCGGTCACCGGCGCCGGCACGTTCTCCTCGATCGCCTCGAGCACCGTCCAGCGGCCTTCTCCGGAATCCGCGACGTACCCCTTGATCTGCTCGAGCGCCGGGTCGGCTGCGAGCGCGCGCTCCGCCAGGTCCAACAGCCACGAGCGAACGACGGACCCGTATCGCCAGACCTCGGCGATCTGGTGCAGATCGAGGTGCGGGAAGACTTGCGAGCCCTTCATGATCTCGAAGCCCTCGGCGTACGCCTGCAGCAACCCGTACTCGATCCCGTTATGGACCATCTTCACGAAATGCCCGGCGCCCGCCGGGCCGACGTGCGCGTACCCGTTCTCGGGGGCCAATGTCGCAAGGAGAGGCTCGATCCGACGGAACTCGCTTTCGATGCCACCGACCATGAGGCAGTAACCCTCTTTCAAACCCCAGATCCCGCCCGAGGTTCCCGAGTCGATGAAATGGATCCCGCGCTCGGCCAGCTCGTCCGCACGCCGCATCGAATCGCGGAAGTTCGAATTGCCGCCATCGATCAAAACGTCATCCGGTTCGAGCAGCCCTGCGAGCGTCTGCACCGTTTGCTCGGTCGGATCGCCCGACGGAACCATGAGCCATACTGCGCGTGGGGCAGACAGCTTCGACACGAGGTCTTGGAGCGACGCAACCTCCGAGACTTTCGGGTCGCGGTCGTAGCCGATCACGTCGTGGCCGCCGTGTCGCAGCCGCTCGGCCATGTTCGCGCCCATGCGTCCGAGTCCGACCATGCCGACCTGCATCGATCCTCCTATCTGAGTAAGTGCCAACGGCTCGGTGCTATGAGCTCGTCTGCCTTGGCTGGACCGCGCGATCCAGCCGGGTACGGCAGGATCGGGATCGGCGCACCGAGGATCGGCGTCACGATCTCCCACGCGCGCTCGACCTCATCGGCGCGCGTGAACAACGTGTGATCGCCGAGCATCGCATCGTGGATCAGCCGTTCATACGCTTCGATCTGCTCAACGCCGAACGCATCCGAGTACGTGAAGTGCATGTTGACCGTGCGCGGCTTGAAACCGGGACCTGGCTCCTTCGCCTGGAACGTGAACGTGATCCCTTCTTGGGGTTGCACGCGGATAACGAGGTGATCGGGCGGCGGCCGGTCGACGTCGAGCGTGTGATACAGCCCGGTCGGAACGTCCTTGAACATGATCGTGAGCTCGGTCGCTTGCCGTTCGAGCGCTTTACCCGTCCGGAGATAGAACGGAACGCCTGCCCAGCGCCAGTTGTCGATGTGCGCGCGGATCGCAACATACGTCGGCGTGTCGGAATCGGCGGCCACGGCATCCTCTTCGCGGTATGCGTGGAACTCTTTTCCGCCGACCTTTCCCGCCGCGTACTGACCGAGCACTATCTCGTCCGGCGAGAACGGCCGTACCGCGCGCAGCAGCTTCACCTTCTCATCGCGCACGGCTTCCGCGTCCAGGACCGCGGGCGGCTCCATCCCGAGGAACGACGAAAGTTGGAGGATGTGGTTCTGCACCATGTCGCGGATCACACCGGCTTCTTCGTAGTAGCCGCCGCGCTGCTCGACGCCGACCTCCTCCGCTACCGTGATCTGCACGTTCTCGATCGCATCGCGGTTCCAGACCCGCTCGTACAGCGAGTTCGCGAACCGGAAGACCAACAAGTTCTGGACGGTTTCCTTGCC
>DATGHY010000306.1:0-5936 GCA_035307625.1 Actinomycetota bacterium | reverse complement strand
GCGCGGAGGACGGGCACGTCTATGCGTGGCACGCAGATGGAACGCCGGTTCCCGGGTGGCCGGTGATGCTTCGAGATCCGTCGAAGGTGCAGTCCGTAGACCCGATCACGCATCGCGTCACCTTCAAACCCGGCGCGAACGCTGCATACGGGCGTCAGGTTCTCGCGGGCGTGAGTCTCGGCGATGTGAACGGCGACGGTATCCCTGAGGTCGCCGTCAACGTCGATGAGGAGTACAACGACCCCGCGAACTGGTCGCTGCGCGATCCGTCGCTTGCGGTTCTCGGGCAAGTCGCTCCGCCGGGGGACACGCGCGTGTACCTGTTGCAACACGACGGGACGAACCATCCGGCGGCGCCGGGGGTTACCGTTATCCCGAACCTCGGCAACAACGCATATGTGCCTGGATGGCCGGTGGCGATCGGCATGATCCAGACCGAGCTACTGCCCGACGTGGGGTCTGGGTCGAACGGTGCGCCGGTCTTCACCACGATGGGTGGGAAGCCCGTGATCGGCACCGCATCGATCGGCTCGCCTCCGTACCTGCTCAACGCGAACGGGACGAGCTTCTACGGCAACGGACCCGACGGGAAGTACATCACCATGGCGTCGGGACTGAACGAGTTCAAGTCGACTGCGACGGACGGACCGTCGATCGCGTCGCTGGGCGGCGGTGTGTTCGGGCACATCGGTGGGTCTTCCGCGCCGATGTCGTTCGCGATGGGTGCGACGGGCCTGCGTCGGTTGTTGGACGTCGTGCTTCCGGATCAGCAACTCCTGGCGGAAGACCACGTCGACGCATGGGAGCTGCAGACTGGGACGTTCCAGCCCGGTTTCCCCGCCTTGATGAACGATCTTCAGTTCTTCAACACGCCGATCATCGCCGACGTGAGCGGCGACGGGAACGCAGAGGTGATCACGTCTTCCGCGATGTACGACGTGCGCGCGTACGGCTTGGGCGGGATCGTTCCGAGCGGCTGGCCGAAGTTCACCGGCGGGTGGTCCGTGGCGACGCCGGCGGTCGGCGACTTCAACGGCGACGGGAAGATGGAGCTTGCGCTGATGACGCGCGCGGGCGAGCTGTTCGTGTGGCAGACGCAAGGCTCGGCGTGCCAGACCCGTGAGTGGCCGAAGTACCAGCACGACTTGCACAACAGCGGCAACTACGCGACCGACGCGGAGCCGCCCGCGGTCGTCGGCTCTTTGAGCGCCGCCCGCGCGGGCGGTTCGCTCGTCCTGACGTGGCGCGCGCCCGGCGACAACGGGGCATGCGGCACCGCCAAGCGCTACATCGTGCGCGTGAACGGATCGCAGGTGACGAGCGGCTTGCCCTCGCCCGCACCGGCCGGTTCGGCACAGACGATGACGATCCCGGCAGCCCACGTTCGCACCGTAACCGTGCAGGCGGAGGACGCCGCAGGCAACCTCGGCATCCCGGTGACCCTATCGATGCAGCACGGAGCACTCACCACATCGAGCGCAACGTCGAAGCAGTCGCAAACTCTGGCTGCTCCTTCCGAGGCGGCGAAAGCGAAGCCGACGGGCGCCACGCGAGGGCTGCTCGGCGGATTAGCCGGCTTGGTGCTGTTAGTTGGCCTGATGCTGCATCGGCGGAGGCGCGCGTCTGGTCCGGCTTGACCCCCGAATACCGTGGCGGATCCGGAGCGGCTAGCGAACCTTGCAGGTGTAGTGCGGGTGGCCGGACTCGGCGTCGATGAACTCTTGCGGCGTCATGTTCAAGATCGCCTCGGTCGGCACCGTCATGCACCAGCTGGGTTGCGGCCCTGCGGCGCCGTCCGGGTCGATCTCGGACGCGAAGCCCTTCGATAGATGCTGGATGGGCGTGCGCGCGCGGGCACACGCAGCGGCGTCGCCGCGGACGTAACAGTCCATCCACGCCTTCTGGTACCAAGCTGCCATTCCCAGCGACCACGTCGTGCGGAAGATCGGCGGTTGGTCGGTGAAGTCTGTGTGAAGACCGCCTTCCAACACGATCAGCTCGAGCGGCTGTCGGCTCGTGCCCTTCCGTAGCGTGTCGTACATGTTCTTGATCGTGTGGTAGCCGATCCCTTGGTTGGAGCCGTTCAGCTCGAGACCGAGGACGCTCGGCGCGACCGTCGTCGGGGAGCCGTCGTAATCCGATGTCATGAACAACGTCGGTACAACCGCTGAGTTCGGCAGCAGAGCGCCCGACATCGGGACTGCTGCTCGGATGCGGGGGAGCGGACGGCCGTCGAAGCTCTGGCCGCCGGCCAGCGCGCGCTCATACGACAGCGTTGAGATCGCGCCCATCGAGTGGCCGGTCATACCGATGCGCGAAGTATCAAGGATGGGAAGCACCGGATTGCGGGCGTTCGTCGCCGGGTCCTTCCGTGGCGCGATTCGGGGGCCGTTGTCGGCGATGCGCACGATCTTCTGGCCGGTGAACCAGCGCGCCATGTCCTGCACGTCGACGCACGATCCCGCCAGCTGGCACGGTCCGCGGTTCGGGAGCGTCAATCCAAACAGATCGGCGATGTTTCCTTCCGAGCGGCCCTGTCCGATCGGGTCGTACGTGACGACGATGTATCCGTCGGCGACCATCTGTTCCGCCAGCCAGTAGTAGTGCTGCTGTATCGACGCGAGCCCGTCGTTGATGATGATGCCGGGGAAGCGTTTACCCGAGAAGCTGCTCGAACGAACGCAGTTATTCCACGCCGCGCGCGATGCGTAGGTGGCCGACATGAACGCGGGACACGCGCCGCGCTTGAACGCGTCACCGGGGATCCAGAGAGTCGCGTCGATCGCGAGACCGCGCGAACCGATGACGGTGGCTTCGCTCACAACGCCGAGACGATAGGGCGCGCGCCCGTTACACGTGCCGCTCGCCGAGACGTAGTGCAGCAACCAGCCGTCGCTTTGGTTCATGCAGGGGTAGCGGAAGTACGCGGTGTCGTGCACCGAGTCGACGTCGACGTCGAAGTCGCCGGGAACGCCCTTGGGTGATTGCTCGCGGGTATCTCCGTAGATGCCGTCGTGGTTCCAGTCGGGGCTGACCGCCGGGTCACCTGCGTCGGTGATGTGCGTGTACGGGGGATCGGGTCGCATGTGCGCGAGGGAATCGATCAGCGTTTGAAGCTGCTGCTGCGGCGAGTCGCCCGAGTGCGCCTGCGCTTGATCGATGAGTCGCTGGATCCCGTCGACGAAGCCGGCTTCCAACGCGTATTGACCGTTGCTCGAGTCCTGGAAGCTCTGTGTGCTTCCGCCCAGCCAGTCGGGGAAAGAGGTGATGAAGTAGATCGGGTCGTTCGCGCGCGCGAGGGTCGGCGCCAGGAGAGCGGCGACGACGGCGAGGAGGACGGGGACTCTCCGCATTGGTTCAGGTATTCGCTACCCGGTGAAGGGTTCCTTTCCAAGTTGCTCGCGGATCGGCCTGAATTCGGGCATCAGCATGTGCCGCCGTTGCCAGTTCGCGCCGTCGACCGTCAGCGTTGCGCCGGTTATGTACGAGGCATAAGGGGACGAAAGGAACGCCGCGGCCCAGCCGAGCTCGCGCGGTTGTCCGACGCGACCTGCAGGCTGACGCATGTCTTCGCCTTCACCGCGACCCGAAACGCCTTTGATATGTGCGGGCTCGTCCTCGTGGGGGAACAGCCCGGGCACTACGCAGTTCACGCGGATCCCGTACGGCGCCCATTCCACGGCCAGGGTTTCCGTCAGGTTCTTCACCGCAGCTTTCGCAGCGCTCGAATGCGCGAAACCCGGTCCGCCGGTCCACGCGTACGACGCGCCGATGTTGACGATGGAACCGGGCGTCTTCGTCGCGATGTGCCTCCGCCCGAACTCGCGCGAGCAGAAGAACGTTCCGTCCATCACGATCTGCGTCACCGCGCGCCAACCGTTGGGGCTGAGATCCTCGGCGGGAACGGGGAAGTTGCCGGCTGCATTATTGACGAGCACGCCTGCAAGCCCAAGCGCATCTTCGACCGCGTCAAACGTCGCTTTGACTTGCTCCGCGTCACGGATGTCGCACGCGGTGGCGAACGCCTTGCCGCCGGCTTGCTCGACGGCTTCGACGCCGGCCGCGCGATGTTCGGGGTCGCGGCTGACGATGGCGACCGAGGCGCCGAGGCGCGCGAACTCGACGGCGATGGCTTTGCCAAGCCCTGTGCCGCCACCGGTGACGATGACTACTTCGTCTTTGAATGTGCCGGCCGGCAGCGCGGATGCGCCGAGGTCCGGTGGTTGCTGAAGGCCGCTCACGCGGCCACCGCGTAGAGGTTCCATGTGCCCGGCACGCCCTTGAGCTCGCGCGCGCCTCTGTCCTCGAAGCTCAAGCCCGAGCCGACGACGAGGTCTCGGACGGTGCTCGACACGAGAACCTCGCCTCCCTGCGCCAGAGCGGATACGCGCGCGCCGATATGAACCGCGATCCCGCCGACATCCTCGCCACGCACCTCGCATTCCCCGGTGTGAACGCCTGCGCGAACTTCCAGGCCGAGCGCGCGGACGGCGTCGCGGATCGCAACCGCACACCGGATTGCTCGCTGCGGGCCGTCGAAGGTTGCGAGGAAGCCGTCCCCGACGGTTTTGACCTCACGCCCGCGGAACCGTGCGAGCTGCGATCGCACGATCGCATCGTGCGCGTCAAGCAGACCCCGCCAGGCTCGGTCGCCAAGGTCGGCCGCGCGTTTCGTCGACTCAACGATGTCGGTGAAGAGGACCGTTGCGAGTATGCGTTCGTCGTCTTCCCTCGTTCCTCTCTCTCCGGTCAGGAACTCTCGGATCTCATCCATCGCATCGACTCCGACCGGATAGAGGTTCTGACCAGGAAGGTCGACGCACTTCGAGTCCGGGATCTGGCCGGCAAGGTATCGCCCCGACCTCCCCACGAATGGATTGTCTTGATGTTGAAGCAAGAGCGTTGGAACTTTGATCAGGGGAAGGACGTGCCGCACGTCGAGTTCCAGCGACACCCTCAACATGAGCCGAAGAGTGCTCGGGCTCGCGGCAAGGCGCTCGGCCCGCGCCCATTTGGTGCGAAGATCCTCATTCCACGGCAGATCGGGGTTGGTGATCCGTTGAGCCTCCCCAGTGCCCCATAGGCGGGTGTAGAGATCCAAGACGGCTTCGATCTGTTCGTCTGTCATCCCGATGCGGTAGTCATCTGATCTTCGCACCCGCGCCCAGCCGCCGAGGGAGATCAAGGCCGTAGCTCGAGTTGGGTAGGTGGCAGCGAACATCGCGGCAGTCGCGAACGCACCATCGACGGCAAGGAGCACTGCGCGCTCCACGCCGACATCATCCATCACGACCCGGGTGCTATCGGTCCATTGCTCGAGGGTCGGAAGTGCATCGGGCGTAACTGGGTCGGACGCGCCGCTTCCCGGCTGGTCGAAGACGATGATCCTTCCGAGCGAGCTAAGTTGAGCGAACATCTCTGAGAACGGCTCCACCTCAGGGAAGATCTCGACATTCGTAAACCAGTTGCCGATGAGAACCATGTCGTGCGGGCCCTCGCCAAAGATCCGATAGGCGACCGCGAGGTCACCGTTCATCGCGTACTTGGTCTCGGTGGCGATCGTCACGTGCGTTTTCTAGCGCGTCACGATCAGGGCGTCGAGCGCGACGCATCCTTTGGGAAGCGCGACGAGCGGGTTGATATCGAGTTCGGCGATCTCGTTCGAGAGGTCCATCGCGAGGCGTTGCAGCTTCATGATCGTCTTGGCCAGCGCGTTCAGATCCGCCTTCGGCGCACCGCGCGCGCCCTGCAGCAAGGGGAAAGCCTTGATCTCGCGGATCATGCGATGCGCTTCATCGAGATCGAACGGGGGCACGCGGAACGTGACGTCCTTGTAGACCTCGACGGCGACGCCGCCGAGGCCGAACATTATCGCGGGGCCGAAGAGGTCGTCCTGCACGACGCCGACGACGGTCTCGACGCCGCCCTTGATCATC
>DATGHY010000305.1:0-2141 GCA_035307625.1 Actinomycetota bacterium | reverse complement strand
CCAACAGATCCGAGGCCACGCGAAGGATCGCCTCGGCCTCTTCCACACGAAGCTTCGCGTCCACCGAGCCGTCGCCGCGCGGCATGAAGGGCTGCTCGATCATCAATCGTCCTTCTGCATCGTCGCCCAGAGCCCGTGTTCGTGGAGCGCCATCACGTACGCCTCGCAGCGTTCCTTCTGGCCGTTCCAGACGACGGACTTGCCTTCAACGTGCACCTGCATCATCAGCTTGTGTGCCTTCGCGCGCCCGTAGCCGAACAGCTTCTGCAAGACGAACGTCACGTACGCCATCAAGTTGATCGGGTCGTTCCAGACGATGATGATCCACGGCCTCTCGGGTTCGGCGACCTTGTCGGTGTCCGGAGTCTCTTCCTTGACCGGCGCGGTGATCGTCTCGGCAAACATCGTTTAGACCGGCAGCACTCCGTGCTTTCGCCACGGCCGCTCGATCGTCTTCCCTTCCGCGTGCGCCAGCGCGTTCGCGATGATCTTTCGCGTGTCGGCAGGATCGATCAGGTCGTCCAGGAACGACCACCCCGCCGCGACGTACGGACCGATCTGCGAGCGCACCGCCTCGATCATCTCGTTGCGCTTTGCGTCGCGCTCCTCTTCGGGGATCTTCTCCAATATCGAGCGCCCGATGATGTTCACCGCGCCTTCGGGTCCCATGACGCTGATCTCCGCAGTCGGCCAGCCCACGATGAGGTCCGGCTCGTACGCGCGCCCGTTCATGACGTAATACCCCGCGCCGTACCCCTTGCGCATCACGACGGTGACCTTGGGAACCGTGGCTTCCGAGACCGCGAACAGCATCTTGGAGCCGTGCCGAATGATGCCTTGCTTCTCGACTGCGGACCCGACCAAGAACCCAGGGCAATCCATCAGGAACACCAAGGGGATGTTGAACGCGTCACACAGCCATACGAATCGAGCAGCCTTATCAGCCGCGTTCACGTCGATGGCTCCGCCGAGGAACATCGGCTGGTTGGCGACCACCCCGGCCGGGCGGCCACCGAAGCGCGCGAAGCCCGTCACTAAAGACCTTGCCCACTCCGGTTTCATCGGGAAGAAGTCCCCGTCGTCGGCCAGCACCTTGATCACCTTGCGCACGTCGTACGCCTGGCGCGGGTTCGCCGGGACGATGTCGTACAGCTCTTCGCAACGCCGCTCGATCGGATCGGTCAGCGCTTCGCGCCGCGGCGGCTTCTCCTTGTTGTTCGCCGGGAAGAACGCCAAGTACCGCTGGATCGCATCGATGCATTCGTCATCGTCCGCGACTTCAAGATCGGCCACGCCGGAGATCTTGTTGTGCACCTGCGAGCCGCCCATCTCTTGCTCGGTGACGTCTTCGCCGACTGCAGCCTTGACCAAGTGCGGGCCTCCGAGTGCCATTGAGGACACGCCTTTCACCATCGGCACGAAGTCGGCCAAGCCCGGGATGTACGCCGTTCCCGCCGCGCCCGGTCCCATCATCGCGGCGACCTGCGGTACGACGCCGGACATCACGACCTGCTCGCGGAACAGCTCGCCGGTGCGTGCGAACATCGAGCCCGCCGCTTCCTGGATGCGCGCGCCCGCGGAATCGATCAGCCACACGATCGGCATGCGCTCGCGCAGCGCAAGCTCGCGCATGCGCGCGGCCTTCAGCTCACCGACCATCCCCATCGAGCCGGCCATCACCGTGAAGTCGTATGCGACCAAGCACACTCGCCGCCCACCGATCTCGCCGATTCCGGTGACGCACCCGTCGGCAGGCGTGAACTTCCCTTGCATCTGGGGGTTCTGCGACATCTGATGCCCGAGCAGCCCGGTCTCCAAGAACGTGCCCGGATCGAACAGCCGCTCGATGCGTTCGCGAACGGTCAGCTTCCCCAGCGAGTGCTGGCGCGCGACCTTGTCGGGCCCGCCCATGCCGCGGAAGTGCTCTTTCTTACCCTCCAGCTCGGCGACGGCCTCGGGCATCGTCGGGCCGGTGTACGTGAGGGTCGGCACCGCCTGCTTCTCGTCGGCAGGCGCTTTCTCCGCCGGCGTGGTCTCGGCAGCCATGTGGGTCCTCCCTTCCGGAGGCCCTTCGCCGGAGCGTCTGTTCTCCGAAGTCTGCCCGGGCCCGCCTGGGTGGTCGGTCCGGATTATCGCGCCGA
>DATGHY010000304.1:0-7909 GCA_035307625.1 Actinomycetota bacterium | reverse complement strand
ATCGTTCGACTGGCTCCTGCCGGTGGCGAGAAGGAGCCGGCAGACGCGCAAACTCCTGCCGCAGGAGCGTGCGATGCGGCGACCGGCGATGTTGCGACCGTGCAACTGAACCCCGACGTGCCGTCTCCTCGATGCGTTCGTGTCCAGGCGACCCAACGCCTCGCCTTCATTAACAACACGAAGTCGTCGCAGGGAGTCCAATTCCTCGGGCAGGAATACCGCATCAAGGCGGGAGCCACGCTGACCTTCCCGCAGCGGCTCGGCGACGTCTGGCAGCCCGGCGTTCATTGGACACTTCAAACGATCTACAAGGGCAGCGCGCTGGAGGTCTGGCTGCAGTAACGCCGGGCGCGCGCGGCTTTCGTCCTGGTTCCGCCCACTGCCTCGCGCGAGGACCCGTCGGCTAGCATGGGCCGATGGCCGACACGAAGAGGCGCTGGCGCGTCGTGATCATGGGCGCGGCGGGCCGTGACTTCCACAACTTCAACACCGTCTATCGCGACGATCCCGAATCCGAAGTCATCGCGTTCACCGCAACGCAGATCCCGTACATCTCGGATCGCACGTATCCGCGCTCGCTGGCGGGGCCGCTGTACCCGAAGGGCATCCCGATCGTGCCGGAAGAAGAGCTGCACGATCTCGTCTGGGGCGAGCGCATCGACGAGGTCGTCTTCGCTTACTCCGACGTATCGCACGAGCACGTGATGCACGAGGCGTCGATCGCGATCGCCGCGGGCGCCGACTTCAGGCTGCTCGGACCGGCGAAAACGATGTTGGCGTCGAGCAAGCCTGTGGTTGCCGTGTGTGCCGCGCGCACCGGCGCAGGGAAGTCGCAAACCACGAGACGGGTCGCGCGCATCCTGAAGCAAGGCGGCCAGAACGTGGTCGTCGTCCGCCACCCGATGCCCTACGGCGATCTCGAAGCGCAGCGCGCGCAGCGGTTCGCCTCCTACGAGGACCTCGACGCGGCGAAGGTCACGATCGAAGAGCGCGAGGAGTTCGAGCCGCATATCGACATCGGGACGGTCGTGTACTGCGGCGTCGACTACGAAGAGATACTGGAGTCCGCCGAGAAGGAAGCCGACGTCGTTCTGTGGGACGGCGGCAACAACGACCTGCCGTTCTACCGGCCGGACGTGCACATCACGGTCGTCGACCCGCTTCGCGCGGGCCACGAGACGCGGTACCACCCCGGCGAGGCGAACGTGCGCATGGCACACGCGATCGTGATCAACAAGGTCGATACGGCGACGGAAGATCAAGTGCTCCGCGTTGAGACCTCGGTGCGCGCGCTCAACCCGTCGGCGACGATCGTGAAAGCGCGGTCACCGATCACGATCCACGGAGACGTCGACCTGGCCGGCAAGAAGGTGCTCGTGGTTGAAGACGGCCCGACGCTGACGCACGGCGAGATGGAGTACGGCGCAGGCGTCGTCGCAGCGCGACGCGCGGGTGCAGCCGAGATCGTCGACCCGCGTCCGTATGCCGTCGGCACCATCGCGGAGACGTACAAGAAATACCCGGGGGTCGGCGCGCTGCTGCCGGCGATGGGTTACTCGGACGAGCAGGTCGCCGATCTCGCCGAGACGATCAACCGCACGCCGGCCGACGTAGTCGTGATCGCCACGCCGGTGGATCTGCGGCGCTTGGCCGACTTCAAGAAGCCCGCCGTACGCGTCTCGTACGAGCTCGAAGAGGAAGGCTCGCCGACGCTGGCCGACGTGCTGGGGCCGATCATCTCCTGATGCGCGTCGTCGTCGCACTCGGCGGCAATGCGATCCTGAAGCGCGGCGACCGAGGTACCGTTAACGAGCAGATCGCAGCGATCCACGAAGCATGCGAGGGGATCGCGCGCATCGCCGCCGGCGGGCACGAGCTCGTGATCACCCACGGGAACGGTCCGCAGGTCGGACGGTTGATGCTGCAAGACGAAGCGATGCCCGACCGTGTGCCGCGGTTCTCGCTCGATCTCCACGTTGCGGAGACGCAAGGCCAGCTCGGCTACCTGATCCAGGACGAGCTGCGCACGGCGCTTTCGCGCGCAGGCGTGCCGCGGTCGGTCGCGACGATCGTGACCCAAGTCGTCGTCGACGCAGACGATCCCGGATTCACACATCCGAGCAAGCCGGTCGGCCCGTTCCTCAGCGCGAAAGGCGCCGCCGAGTACCGGCTGCGCGGCATCCCCGTGGCGGAAGCGGCCGGCGGGGGATGGCGGCGCGTCGTTGCGTCGCCGGAGCCGCTCGAGATCGTCGAAGCCGATGCGGTGCGCGCGTTGCTGGCCGAGGTGATAGTTCCGATAGCGGCCGGCGGCGGAGGGATCCCGGTGATCCGCGACGGCGACGAGCTCCGCGGCGTGGCGGCGGTGATCGACAAAGATCTTGCAGCCGCGGTGCTTACGGAAACCGTGAAGGCCGACGTGCTTCTGATGCTGACCGACGTCGAACGTGTCGTGCGCGGCTACGGAACCGCTCACGAGCAGCCGCTCGAGAAGCTGACCGTTGGTGAGGCGCGCGCAGGGGTGGAGTCGGGCGAGTTCGTGCGCGGCTCGATGGGGGAGAAGGTGCTGGCCGGGGCGCGCGCGGTCGAAGCCGGTGCGCGCGCGGTCATCGCATCGTTGGATCACGCGACCGAAGCGCTTGCGGGGGAGTCCGGAACCGAGATCGTCCCCGGTTAGGCGATCGTGATCGTGCCGCGCATGCCGTAGGCGTAGTGCCCGGGGCGATGGCACGCGAAGATCAGGCTGCCGGGCCCCGCGAACGTGAACGAGATCGTTCGCGTCTCGCCCGGCCCGAGCGATGCTTGGCCCGGCAACCCGTTGTGATCGACCTCGGGGCCGGTTTCATGCGCGAGCTGCTGCGCCGCGGTCCCGATGATGAACTCGTGCGTGATCGGGTCTTCGTTCACGAGCGTGAAGCGGACCGTTTCGTGCGCGCGCACGTGCAGCGCAACCGGCAGGTAGTGCGAGAACCGCATGTCTACCGTGATCGTTCGCGGTCCGCTCGAGCACGCCGGCAGCAGCGCCGCTCCGAGGAGCAGCGCCGCTACCGTGCGTGCGAGGGTCATGACGTTAGGCGGGACGGATGCGCCTGCGCAGGAGCATCGAGAAGAAGCCGCCGGCAAGGGCGCCGGCTGCCGACCATGCGAGCCACAGTGGAAGGGAGTGTTGGACCGCCGCCGTCAGGCCGCTCGGGAAGCCGGCCGCCGTCGGCGATGGGCTGTTGTGTCCGCTCGCATCGATCGCGAGGTCATAGCCGAGCGAGTTCGCCGGCACGTTCAGCTGGATGTACGACAGCCACATCGACTTCGGCATCCATCCCATGCCCTTGTCGATCCTGAGGTCGTTCATCAGGCTCGTGCTTGCGCGCTCCGAACGGACCAGCTGCATACCGGGGGCGAGCGGCCCGCCGGCCAGGTTGCGCGCGCCGACCGGCGCCGGAAGCATCGCCGGCACGTTGTCGGTCAGCAGGAACACGTCGGCGCTGATCACGTCGGATGTCTGCTTCCCGAGCGCGAGGATCCGCAGCGGGACCCACGGGTTGTTCGTGGGGATCGTGAGGTGGATCGGCGTGCCGTCGCCGGCGCGCTGCCCGCGCTTCGCAGCGGCTGCTGCGTCGAACTGCGCGGCCATGAAGATCTGGCTGCGGCGCGCATAGAAATCGAGGACGGATGGAGCGTCGGGTGGAAGGTTGAAACCGTGCTCCTCGGCCCACTTGCCGACGGCGAAGGCGCCACCCTTCAGTACGGTGATGTCGAGCGCGTCGATCTTGGTCTGCAGGATTACGACGGCATCATGGCTGAAGGCTGCAGTAGGGCCCGCCACTGGTGCATCTTCGAACACCGGCGGAGCAACCTCTCGCTCCAGCCGCTGCAGCGTCCAGTCGCCGCCACGCTCGACCTTGGTCGGGATGCCCGGCAGGGGCGTGATCGAGCCGAACCTGCCCTTGGTCGCGCCCGTGAACGTGAACGCCGTTACGTAGTGTTCGATGCCGTTGTGGTACGCGGCGAGGGTCGTTGTGCGCGCAAGGTTCACCGCGCCGTTCGGTCCGATCAAGCCACCGCACGCGAATGCGGGTGTTGCCATCAGCGTGATGCCGCACGCCATCGCGCAGCCGAGGAGCAGTCGCCGTACCATCGGACACCTCCCGTGTCTGCCCTTAGACGGCCCCGTCCTCGGAGGGGTTCCCGGAAACTGAACAAACGGTCGTTGTCGCTTCTACAGAGCAGCGTTAGGGGAGCGGGGCGTGTGAACGGATGGGAAACGCAACATGAAATCGGTCGTGAAGGTCACATGACTGTGAAAACGAGCGGAAGAACGCCGGAAAAACGATCAGCCGTGTTCGAGGCTCATGCACTGGGTCGGTTCTTTCGGTAGCCTGGGGAGTATCCAAGTGCTCGCGACCCTTGATCTTCCACGTCTCGGAGCAGCCGGCGGCTGCTTCGCTGGTGGGATCGTGCTCGGATACATCGTGTATCGGCTGGTCAGCGCGCGCGTGCGCCGCAGCGAGTCGCTGACCCGATCCGGCGGCGTCGGATTCACTATCGCAGCGGTGCGCGACGTGGCGATCGCGTGGTTCACGATCGGCGGCGCGTACACGGCGATCTCGATCTTGCCGCTGCGGCCGGAGGCTCGGCACGGCTTCGGGCGAGGGCTGCTCGTGCTGGTGATCTTGTCGGCGACGATCATCGCCGCGCGCGTCGTATCGGACGCGATCAAGGTCTACGCGCTTCGCACGAGCGGCGTGATGCAGGCCAGTTCGATCTTCATCACGATCGGCAGGCTGCTCATCTACATCGTCGGCTTCCTGATCTTGCTGCAGACATTCGGGATATCGATCGCGCCGATCTTGACGGCGTTGGGCGTCGGCGGTTTGGCGGTCGCGCTGGCGTTGCAGGACACGCTCGCGAACCTGTTCGCAGGCGTGCATCTGCTGGCGTCGCACAAGATCCGGATCGCAGACTACGTTGCGCTCGAGACTGGTCAGGAAGGCTACGTCGTCGACATCAACTGGCGAAACACGTCGATCCGCCAGCTGTCGGGGAACATGATCATCGTGCCCAACGCGAAGGTGGCGCAGGCGATCGTGATCAACTATTACCGGCCGCAGAACGAGCTGTCGGTGCAGGTTCCCGTCACCGTCGATTACGCGAGCGACCTCGAGCAGGTTGAAGCGGTGACCAAGGACGTCATAAGGGATGTCATGCGCACCGTTCCGGGTGGTGTACCCGATTTCGAGCCGGTGGTTCGCTTCAACACCTTCGGCGAATGGGCGATCGGGTTCACAGCGATCTTGCGCGCGCGCGAGGTCGCCGATCAGTACTTGATCAAGCACGAGTTCATGAAGCGTCTCGTCGTGCGCTACCAGGAAGAGGGGATCAGGATCCCGTTCCCGCTGATCCGGGTCAGCTCAGACGAGCAGCTGGACGCAGAGTTCCGTTCGCTGGGCGACGAAGCCCGGCGCCGTTAGCGCGCGCCGAGCGCGCTCGCGAGTTGCGTCAGGAACAGGCCGACGTCGGTCACCATGCCGACGCTTTGGATCGAGCCGCGGTCGACGAGCTTCGTCACCGCGGCCGGGTTGATGTCGACACACACGATCGGCACGCTCGCCGGCAGGATGTTCCCGGTCGCGATCGAGTGCAGCATCGTCGACACCATGATCGCCATGCCGAGACCGGGGACGCGCGCGCGCATCTGCCTCTGCGTCTCGACGACGTCGGTGATCACTTCGGGCATCGGGCCGTCGTCCCGCACGGAACCGCCGAGCACGTAATCCACGTCGTGCTTGACGAGGTGGTACATGATGCCGCTCTTGAGCAAACCCTGATCGACCGCGGCCTTGAACGAGCCAGCCCGTCTTACAAGATTGATCGCACGGATATGGTGTTCGTGTCCGTGCTCGGTCGGGATGCCTTCGGCGAGGGACACGCCGAGCGACGTGCCGAAGATCGCGCCCTCGCTGTCGTGCGTCGCGAGCGCGTTGCCGGCGAAGACGACGTCCACCCAGCCGCTCCGCACCAGCGCGCAGAACGCCTCGACGGAGCCGGTGTGCACGACGGCCGGTCCCAGCACCCAGAGGAGCTTCTTGCCCTTCGATTTCACGTCCCGCGCCATCTCCGCGATGCGCTCGACCATCAAGCCTTGCGGCTTCTCGCTTGAGACCTCGCTCGACATGAACGAGAACACTTGGCCGGTGCCGCTTCGCGGCCGCTCCAGCGGTTGCACCTTGATCCCTTCGTGCCCGGTCACGATCGGGTCGCCCTTGTGCACGTCCGACATGGCCACGGTGCGCGCGCGCCCGTCGGCGACGACGATCGCGCAGTCCATCTCTGGGTTCTCGATGTCGATCCACGTGCCGGCGACGCGTACCTGCGTGGGCAGATTGGTCGTGGAGTAGAAGTCCTCGGGGAAAACGCCGTCGGCGTCGGCGGGCGTGAGGCGCGCGTCGCCGGTATCCGGCTTAACGGCTCCAAGGTCGGCCAGCCTGACGAGCAGCCTGTCCAGCGCACCACGGTCCGCCCGAAGCTCGATGCGCGCGAACGAGGGATCGTCGTGGCCCTTGCCGATCTCGAACGCGGCGATCGTGTAGTCGACGCCGGCTTCGACGATCTCGTCGAGCACGCGCGGAAGGATCAGCGAGTCGATGATGTGCCCGCGAAGCTCGATGACCTCGACGTCCATGCCGCCAGGATAGCGGCCGGGACTACTCGGTCTCGGCAGGTTCTCCGCTCTCGAGGGCCTCCATCGATTCGCGGATGCTTTGCAGGTGTTTCGGCAGCTCTTCCGAGATCACCTTGCGCGCCTCGCCGACCCTCGTCGCGTCCACCAGGATCACACCGCGCTCCGACTCCATGATCTTCGAGTAGAAGACGTTGTCGTTGTCGGTGGGGTCGTGCTTCGAGAACGCGAAGATCCCTGCCTCTTCCAGCAGTTCGAGGACGATCTGTGCTTCGAATTCGTCGAACCGGCCGAGGTACGCGGTCCGAACCTGCTCGGTGCTCACGACGAATGCTCTTTGATGAACCGGTTCGTGCGCTCGAGGATGAGATCTTTGTCGTAGTCGAGCGTCGCCACGTGGTACGACTTCTCGAGCCACACGAGCTCTTTGTCCGTCGACGAGATGTGCTCGAGGATGTACGGCGAGTTGTCGGTATGCACCACGTGGTCGTTGCGTGACGCCATCAGCAGGGTCGGGACGCGTACGTCTGGGAGCTTGCTCATGACGCGAGCTTGGTAGGAGAGCATGGAAGCCGCTGCCTTGGTAGGCACAACGCGGTAAGCGAGTTCTTCCTGGCCCGGCTCGGCGATGTCGCTCGCGATCCCTTTGAGCTTCAAGGGAAGCAACCCGAGCAGCGGGGCCAGCTTGACTCGGGGATCGCGCGAGAACATCGACGCGTTTACGGTCACGACGCCGGAGAGCACGTCACCGAAGCGCTCGGCGAGATCGAACGTGATCGTGCCACCCATCGACAATCCGCAGACGAAGATGCGGTCGCACCGCTCCTGCAAACCGCGGAGACCCATCTCGGCTTCGGCGACCCATTCAGCCGCGTTCGTTCGCTGCATGTCATCCGGTGTCGTTCCATGCCCGGGAAGGCGCGGCAGGATCACCGTTCGTCCGTCGGCGGCGATGCCCTCTGCCCAGTAGCGAACGCTCTGCGGGCTGCCGGTGAAACCGTGAAGAACGAGCACGCCCGTTGTGTCGCCTTCGCTCGCCCACGGCTCGGCGCCTTTCATCACGCTGACCTGCGGCATCGCTCCTCCTTAACGGGGATTTCACACTTACGCAACAGCGCTGTGATGCAACGTCGATACGCTAACACCGTGCAAGCACTCCCGACACGGTTGTTCGCTCCGAGGGCTCGGGGTACGCTTGCGTCAACTTCCCCGGGTGTCATCCGTGGGAGCCGCTCG
>DATGHY010000303.1:0-2864 GCA_035307625.1 Actinomycetota bacterium | reverse complement strand
GCGACGGTGCCGGCGTTCGGCCGCTCGACGCCCGCGATAAGACGGAGCAGTGTCGACTTGCCTGCGCCGTTGGCACCGATGATCCCGACGGTTCGGCCGGGCTCGACGTCCAACGTGACCTCCTGCACCGCCCAGAAGCGGTCTTTACGGCCCGTCTTGAAGCCACGCAGGGCAGTTTCTTTCAACGTCTGAGGCCGGTCGGCGCCGGAACGGCCGTAATGCTTGCCGACGGAGCGAAGCGTGATCGCGGGCGCCATCACAGCTCCTCCGGGAAGCGGTACGACAGACGATCGAACAGCCGGTAGCCGAGTCCGGTGACGGCGACGCCCACGCCTGCGAGCGTGAACAGCGGAAGCACTTGCGGCCATCTTCCGTCGATCAAGGCTGCTCGATATGCAGTCATCAGATGCGCGAGCGGGTTCAACTGATAGAGCAGATGGAATCGCGTGGCCGGCTGCGCGTAGAAAACCGGCGTCGCGTAGAACAGCGGCAGCAACGCGATCTCAACGATGTGCGCGACGTCGCGGAATCGAACGTTCAGCGCCGCCAGCATCAAGCACGGCCCAAGCGTGATCAGGAATTGCACAGCGATGATCACAGGAAGCGCGATGCTCGTTCCGTGTATGCCGTGCAAGCTGAACCCCACCCACAAGAACATCACCGGCAGCGCGAGCAGATAGTTGATCAGCGTCGTCGTCACTGAGACGACCGGCAGCATGACAACCGGGAACCCGGGCTGGCGCACGAGGTCGCGTCCCGCGACAACGCTTTGCGTTCCGGACAACAGCGATCCTTGGAACCACAGCCAAGGCAACAGGCTCACGAACAGGAATGCGGGGTAGTGCGGAACCTTGAGCGGCAGCACATGCCCGAAGACGAAGCTCAGAACTGCGATCATGCTCAGCGGAGCGATCTGCGACCATGCGACGCCGAGAACGGTCCTGCGGTAGCGGAGCTTTACGTCGCGCGCGACCAACTCCCGGACGAGATCGGTCCGGTGGCGGGGCCTACTGAGGGCGAGCGTCACGCTCGGTATTTTCGACGCAACAGTGCCCGTTCCTGTAGACCCGGAAGTGCTATTCGCAGGCCAGAGTGTTGCCTATCGGCTCATCCCGGACATGACCGACAAAGTGGTTCGCGCGCAAGGTAACCCTGACGGATCGCGGTGCGCGCGCCTTACGGATTGAACGGCGAGCGCGGGCCGGCGAGCTCAGTGCGATACCACTCGATCGTCTTCGCCAGCCCTTCCTGGAGCGAGTGCGCGGGCTTCCAGCCCAGGAGCGTCTTCGCCTTCGTGTTGTCGCACCGCATCTCCATGATCTCGGCGGGCCGCTCGGGCAAGGCGCCGAACTTCGGCGTGATCGGATTTCCCATCAGATCGAGGATCGTCGTTGCGAGATCACGCATGGAAACATCTTCGCCGCATCCGATGTTGATGACTTCGCCCTCGATGCCGGGGGTAACGGCCGCTCGGACGAATCCGTCGACGAGGTCGGTAACGTAGTTGAACTCGCGGGTCTGCTTGCCTTGGGTCATCGCAAGCTCTTGGCCACGCACCGCGCGCGCGATGATCTCGGGGATGACCCGGTCTGGCGTCTGGCCGGGGCCATAGGCGTTGAACGGCCGCAACATGACGAGCGGCCAGCCGTAGCTCCGGTGGAACATGCGGCAAAAGCGCTCGGCGGAGTACTTGCTCACCGCGTACGGGGAGATCGGGTTCACGATCGCGTCCTCGCGGAACGGCGCAGGGATGTCGCCGTAGATCTCGCTCGTGCCGAAGTTGATGAAGCGCTCGTAGCCGACGTCGTGCAGCGCTTCCAGCAAGCTGACGGTCCCTTGCACGTTCGTCTGGATGCACTCGTCGACGCGCGTCCAAGACTTGCCGACGTGCGTGAACGCGGCCATGTGGTAGATGATCTGCGGCTTCACCGCGCGCGCGATCGAGTCCATCGCGCTGCGGTCCACGACGTTCCCTTCGTGCACAGTGATCTTGTCTTTGATCTCGAGCAGCCTGCCGGGGAAGAGCGAGGACACTTCGCTCGTCAGGACGTGAACGTCGGCCTCCTCATCGACGAGCCGGTGCACGAGGTGCGCGCCGATGAAACCGGCTCCGCCGGTTACGAGGACGCTGGCGTTCCGGAGCGTGTCCAAGGGCCCTTCCCTTCTACGACGAGTGACGTTAGATCGAGTGCATCCTTGTACGTATCCATCGACTTCCAAAATCCACGGTGTTGGTAGGCGTACAGCTGTCCGGCCGCGCCCAGCGCCGGCAGCACGTCGCGCTCGAGATCCTCCCCCGCCCAATGATCGAAGGCGTCTTGGTTGAAGACGAAGAACCCTCCGTTGATCCAGTGGTCGTGCAGGATCGGCTTCTCGCGGAACTCGGCGATCCGATCGTCGTCGTTGAAGACGATGGTCCCGTACTGCGACGGGAGCGGCACCGTCGTCAGTGAGGCTGCGCCGTCGTGACGGTCGTGGAACGCAGCCAGCTCATGCAAGTCGATGTCGGCAAGACCATCGGAATACGTTGCGAAGAACGTATCGCCGACGCGTTCGCGGCAGCGCGCGATGCGCCCGCCCGTGTTCGTCTCCTCGCCCGTATCAACGACGTCGACGTCCCATTCGCGCGGAAGTGTCTCGGCGAACGACGCGATCAACTCGATCTTGAAGCCGGCAGCGAGGACGAACGACGTGAAGCCCTGGCGCGCGTAGATCTGCATGACGTGCTCGAGCACCGGCCGCTCGGCAACTTCCAATAGCGGCTTGGGTACCTGCGCCGTATGCGGGTAGGCGCGCGTCCCCTTGCCGCCGCACAGGATGAGGGTCTTCATCGCAGCCGGGATGGTACCTGGTCGATAAACCCC
>DATGHY010000302.1:0-6002 GCA_035307625.1 Actinomycetota bacterium | reverse complement strand
AGGCCTTGTCGTGAAGCGCGACTTCCTGGCGATCGAATCGCTGACCACCGACGAGCTGCTCGCGTTGCTCGACCGCGCAGCCAAGATGAAAGCCGACCGCAGGCCCTCCGACGTTCTCGCCGGCCGCTCGATCGGGATGATCTTCGAGAAGCCGTCGACGCGGACACGCGTCTCCTTCGAAGTAGGCATCAGCGAGCTCGGCGGTCATGCCGTCGTCCTCAGTTCCACAGAGCTGCAGCTCGGCCGCGGCGAGACGATCGAAGACACCGCACGCGTTCTATCGCGATACTTGCACGCGCTGGTCGTTCGGACGTTCGAGCAGGATCGCCTCGAGCGGCTCGCGCGCTGGGGAAGCATCCCAGTGATCAACGCGCTTTCGGACCTCATGCATCCATGCCAAGCGCTCGCAGACCTGCAGACGATCCACGAGCACTTCGGAACATTGGAAGGCCTCTCACTTACGTACGTCGGCGACGGCAACAACGTTGCGCACTCGTTGATGACCGGATGCGCGCTGGTCGGTATGAACATCACCGTCGCGACCCCGCCCGGGTACGAGCCGATCAGCCAGATCGTGAAGCGGGCGGAAGGGATCGCGGCCGGAACAGGCGCCCGCGTCTCGGTCACGACCGACGCGGCCGCCGCGGCCGAGGGCGCGGACGTCCTGTACACGGACGTGTGGGCATCGATGGGGCAGGAGCGCGAGGCCGAGGAGCGCAAGCTGATATTCGCCCCGTATCAGATGAACGCAGTCCTGGTCGCGCGCGCGAAGCCGACGGCGATCGCGATGCACTGTTTGCCGGCACACCGTGGCGAAGAGATCACCGACGACGTGATCGAAAGCGCGCAGTCCGTGGTGTGGGACCAGGCCGAGAACCGCTTGCATGCGCAGAAGGCGCTGATGGAGTGGTTACTGGCATGAAAGCGAACCGACACCGGCTGATCGTGCGCTTGCTGCGGCGCCAAGCGATCACCAGCCAGGCAGAGCTCGCGGCGTTGCTTCGCGCGCAAGGCGAGCCCGTCACTCAGGCCACCCTGTCTCGCGACCTCGAAGAGCTCGGTGCGTTCAAGGCGCGCGAGCCGGACGGGCGCGTCGCGTACCGTCTGCCCGAGGAACCCCCACAGAACGGCGAGCACCTTCGCCGTATGCTGCTCGAGTTCGTTTCGGACGTCGATGCATCGGGGCCGCTCGTCGTGCTCCGCACCCCCCCGGGGTGCGCGCAGCCCGTTGCGCGCGCGATCGACACCGGCACGGTGAAGGATGTCCTCGCGACCGTTGCGGGCGACGACACGGTGCTCGTCGTCTGCCGCGAAGGTGTCGCAGGGCGAACGGTCGCGCGGCGCCTGGAAGCGATGGCCAACGAAGCGAACACATCGAAGGGAGCATGACGTGACCGACCGTTGCGTGCTGGCCTACTCCGGAGGGCTCGACACCTCCGTTGCGATCGGCTGGCTCAAAGACAAGTACGGCGCCGAAGTGATCGCGATGGCGGTCGACGTCGGCCAGGGCGTGGATGAGGATCTGCTGCGCGCGCGCGGTGAGGCGTGCGGCGCGGCCGACGTGATCGTGGTCGATGCGCGCGAGGAGTTCGCGAGGGACTTCGCGCTGCCCGCGTTGCGCGCGAACGCGCTGTACATGGGCAAGTACCCGCTCGTATCCGCACTTTCTCGTCCGCTAATCGTCAAACACCTCGTGCGGATCGCGCGCGAGAAAGGCGCGAAGTACGTCGCGCACGGCTGCACCGGAAAGGGCAACGATCAGGTTCGGTTCGAGGTCGCGACCGCCGCATTGGCGCCGGACCTCGTGACGCTCGCCCCGGTCCGCGACGCGGGTCTCACGCGTGACGCTGCGATCGAGTACGCGGAGGAGCGCAGCCTGCCGGTCCCGGTGACGAAGTCCAGTCCGTATTCGATCGACGAGAACCTTTGGGGCCGCACGATCGAGTGCGGCGTCATCGAAGACCCATGGGTCGCGCCGCCGCAAGACGCATACGAGTGGACGGTCGCACCGGAGAACGCACCGGCGGACCCCGACGTGTTGACGATCGGATTCGAGTCGGGCAGCCCGGTCACGATCGACGGCGTCGGAGGACCAACGGCGGAGATCATCGGTCAGATCGCGCGGCGCGCCGGCGCGCAGGGCATCGGCCGGATCGACATGATCGAAGACCGCTTGATCGGCATCAAGAGCCGCGAGGTGTACGAGGTGCCGGGCGCGATCACGTTGATAACCGCGCACCGCGATCTCGAAGACCTGACTCTTGAGCGTTCGCTCGCCTCGTTCAAGCGCAGCGTCGAACCTGTCTACGCGGATCTCGTCTACAACGGCTTGTGGTACTCACCCCTGCGGCGCGCGCTCGACGCCTTCATCGCAGACTCACAACGGCCGGTGACCGGCGACGTTCGGCTGCGGCTGTTCCACGGTGTTGCGACCGTCGAAGGGCGGCGCGCACCCGAGGCGCTGTACGAGCACGGCCTAGCGACATACGAAGCGGGGGATCGGTTCGACCACGATGCGGCAGCCGGGTTCGTGAAGCTGTGGGGCTTGCCGTTGAAGGTCTGGTCCGAGCGGCAAGGCGAAGGCCGGTGACGAAGCTCTGGGGCGGCCGCTTCGGCGACGAACCGGCGCACGAGCTGATGGCGTTCACCGAGAGTCTGTCGTTCGACCGGCTGCTCGCGAACGAAGACTGCACGGTGCTGGCGGCTCATGCGCGCGCACTAGCCCGCGCGCACCTGATCCCCGACGCGGAGGCAGACCAGATCGTCACCGCCCTGGAGGGGATAGCCAAAGACATCGCCTCCGGCGCGTTGGTGTTCGATCCGCGCGATGAGGACATCCACACCGCGGTGGAGCGGGCTCTCCTCGAACGCGCGCCCGACGCCGGCCCGAAGGTTCGAGCAGGCCTGTCCCGCAACGATCGGGTCGCGACGGCGCTTCGGTTGTGGCTGATCAGGCACGGACGATCGGTCGCGCTTTCGCTGTGCGCTCTGATCGACGCGCTGATGGAGCGCGCGCGCGAGCACCCCGACGCGCTGCTGCCCGGGTACACGCATCTGCAGCGCGCCCAGCCGGTGCGCTTGGCGCATCACCTCCTCGCGCACGCGTTCGCATTCGAGCGTGACGTGCGGAGGATGCTCGACGCGCTGGGGCGGGCCGACGTATCGCCGCTCGGTGCTGGAGCCCTGGCAGGCTCGACCCTCGATCTAGACGCACACCGCAGCGCCCACGATCTCGGCTTCGGTTTCGTGGTCGCGAACTCCATCGACGCCGTCTCCGACCGCGATTTCGTCGCAGAGTTCCTTGCCGCCGTCGCGATCGCCGGTATCCACATATCCCGGCTCGGGGAGGAGATCGTGGTCTGGACGACCTCCGAGTTCGGCTTCGCCGAGCTCTCCGATGCGTTCGCCACGGGCTCCAGCTTGATGCCGCAGAAGAAGAACCCTGACGTCGCGGAGCTTGCGCGCGGAAAGGCCGGCCGTCTGATCGGCAACCTCACCGGGCTGCTCGCGACGCTGAAGGGCCTGCCGCTTGCATACAACCGGGATCTGCAAGAGGACAAAGAACCGCTCTTCGACGGCGTCGCGACCATGCTCACGATGGTCCCCGCGCTGGCAGGCGCGGTTCGAACGATGCGGTTCGACACCGACGCGATGGCGCGCGCGGCAGGCGACGACATGCTGCTCGCGACGGATATCGCCGAGCACCTTGTGGCCACCGGGGTGCCGTTCAAGGAGGCGCACGAGACCGTCGGGAAGCTGGTGGCCGAGGCGATCTCGCGATCGGTTCCGCTGCGAGAGATCGCAGGCGCGCTGGGACCCGAAGTTACCGGCGTGCTGGATGCGCACAGGTCGGCCGACAGTCGGAACGCCCCCGGTCCGTCGGCGCCTTCTGTCGAAGCTCAGCTCTCGCACCTCGATGCCTCGCTGAAGCAGATCCGGGACGCACTCGGCTAGCCACCGGCTGCTCGCTAGGATTCATCCCGGCATGCCGAAGACGAACGAGGAAGTCGAAGAGCTGCTCGGCGAATGGGCCGAGCTGCAACAGATAACCGGCAGGGACCCGTACCGCGTGCGCGCCTACGAGAAGGCCGCGCGCTCGATCGGCGGCTACTCGAAGGACCTCCGCGAGCTCGACGACAAAGGGATCCTCGCGATCCCGAACGTTGGCAAGAACATGCTCGGCCGGATCCGCGAGTACCTCGACACCGGCACGATGCACGAACTGGAGGACCTGCGCGAGATGGTCCCGGGCGGCATGCGCGAGCTTCTTCGGATCCCCGGTCTCGGTCCGAAGAAAGCGATCCTTGTCTACGAGCAGCTTGGGGTTACGAATCTCGCCGAGCTCGCTGCTGCAGCGGAAGCGAACAAGCTGCGAGGCATCAAGGGGCTGGGCGCGAAGACCGAGGAGAGCCTCCTGCGCGGGATACGCAACTACACCGCGCAAGAGGAGCGCATCATGGTGGACGAGGCGGTCGAGGCGGCAGAGCGGGTCATCGCCACGCTGAGCGAGACGTGCACCTTCGACGAGATCACGTACGCGGGCTCGTTGCGCCGGATGCGCGAGACGATCGGCGACATCGACGTCCTCGTAGCGGCGTCGAACGCGGAGCCGATCATGGATGCGTTCGCGTCGATGGCGCGGGTGCGCGAAGTCAAAGCGAAAGGTGCGACCAAGACCACGATCGTGACGCGGCGCGGTTTGCAGGTCGATCTTCGCGTCGTGCCCTACGAGGCGTGGGGCGCGGCGCTCATCTACTTCACGGGTTCGAAGGCGCACAACATCAAGGTACGAGAGATCGCGGTGAAGAGAGGGCTGAAGCTATCTGAGTACGGCCTGTTCCACGCGAAGGACGGATCGATCATCGCGGCGCGCACCGAGGAAGAGGTCTACGCGGCCCTCGGGCTGCCGTGGATACCACCGACGATGCGGGAAGACCGCGGCGAGGTCGAAGCCGCGCTGGCGGGAACGTTGCCGACCCCGGTCGAGGCGCGCGACCTCCGCGGCGATCTCCACACACACACCAACCTGACCGATGGGCTCGCACCCTTGGAGGAGATGCTCGAGACGGCGAGCGCGCGCGGGTACGCCTACTACGTCGTCACGGATCATGCCGAGAACTTGTCGATGACCGGCATGAGCCGCGACGCCGTGCTCGAGCAGCGCAAGAAGCTGAAGGTGTTGCAGAAGCGCTACCCGAAGATGGCGATCCTGCATGGGTGCGAGCTGAACATCGCGAAGGACGGGACGGTCGACTACGACCCTGAGTTCCTCGCCGGATTCGATCTCTTGGTCGCCTCCGTTCACAGCTACTTCCGCCTTTCCGCGGAGGAGCAGACAAAGCGCTTGATCACCGCGATCGAGAACCCGCTCGTAAACGTGATCGGTCATCCGAGCGGCCGCATGATCGGTCGGCGTGCGCCGATCGACATGGACTTCGGGGCGGTGTGCGAGGCTGCGATCCGAACGGGGACGGCGCTGGAGGTGAACTCGTTCCCCGATCGCTTGGATCTCCGCGATGATCACGTGCGTTGGGCGGTCGAAGCCGGCGTAACATTGTCGGTCGACACCGACTCGCACGCACCGAAGCACATGGACAACATCCGGTTCGGGATCGCGACGGCGCAGCGCGGATGGGCAACCAAGTCCGACGTCCTGAACACGCGAACCCTGAAGCAGCTCCAGGAGTTCGTCGCGCGCAAGAGGAAGCGCGGGTGAAGACACCGGACGCGCCGGCAACGCCGCTCCCGCTGAAGCCGCTCGCGCGCGCGTTCTTCGCACGGCCGGTCCTCGAGGTTGCGCGCGACTTGATCGGATGCATCCTGGTCCACGACTCTGCCGAAGGTCTTACCTCCGGCATGATCGTCGAAGCCGAGGCATACGCATCCGACGATCCGGCCAGCCATGCGTACCGCGGCCGAACCGATCGGAACGCGCCCATGTTCGAAGACCCGGGCTTCGCCTACGTCTATTTCACGTACGGCATGCACTTCTGCTTGAACGC
>DATGHY010000301.1:0-10558 GCA_035307625.1 Actinomycetota bacterium | reverse complement strand
CGACGCACGATGCAGCGCCGGAATGGCAGAAGGACCTCGACTCGACGTGCACCACCGACGTGCTCCTCCCCCCGCGCGCGCCGCTCGCGCAAGTGCTCGCACTGGACAAAAGCCAGTGGCGATTGGTGCAGCAGGACAAGCTATCGGTGCTGTACACGCGCGCGCAGCCGCTGCCGGGCTGCCCGGCCGCTTAGGTCAGCTTCGTCCGCAGCCGGTCGAGGCCGAGGGCCACGCCCAAACCAAGCGACGCTTCGTCGGCCAGGGCAGCGAGTCGGTCGAGATCTTCGTTCTCGAAGTGGCCGCGCCCGGCGACGATGACGCCGACGCACTTCTTGTTCACTTCGATCGGCGTCGCAAGAAACGCGTTCGTGCGCGCACCCCCGACGCCAGCGGCGAGCTGCTGCGCCATGTCGAGCGGCTCGATCAGAACCGATTCGTGCCGCACGAGCAGATCGGCGAACAACGGCTGGTGCGTCTGCACCGCCATGGTCTTCTCGACGTTGGAGAAGTTGTGCGATGCCCACACGCGGAAGCCGTCGGGTCCGGGCAGGTAGATCCCAGCCGTCTCCGGCGTCAGCAGGTCCACGACCTCACCGAGCAGCGCTTGGGTCAGGTCACGCAGGTCTGTCAGGACGGGCAGGTCGTCGATCGCTTTCTCGACGCTGCGCATCGACTCGTAGGCAGCCCGAAGGCCGGCCGACACGGGGTTCTCCGTGGCCTCTGCAGGCACATCTCTCGCGCCGCGCCTCAGCAGCTTGCGCTCGCTGGCGCGCTTGGCCGACGGTGGGCGCGGAACGCCGGCAGGCACCGTCGGAGGAACAGGTTTCTCTCGCCACACCGGCTGCTCTTGGGCAGGCGGAGATGGCGCGGGCGCCACGGGCTCCGGCGCACGCGCAGGCTTCGGTGCCTCCACAGGAGCGACGCGCGCCGCGGTCGCAGCTGCCGTCGCGGCACTCGCGGCAGGAGCCTGAAGCGGTTCGCGAGCGACCTCTAGATGCGGGCGGCGACCCGTCGGGATCCCCGAAGGCGGTTTGGGCTCGACCTTCGTGGGTGCGACGGGGAGCGGCTTGTCTTCGGGCGGCGGGGAAGGGACGGCAACGGGGATCGGCGGCGCGCTCTGTTGAGAACTGCTCACGGCGCGCTCGACAGCGATGTGGAGCTCATCGAGCGTGAAAGGACGCACGAGCACGGGGTGGCGCGCGCCATCTGGGGACGGCACATCGCCGACGATGAGCATCGCGATCGTGATGCCGAGCTCGCGCACATCCTCAGCGAGACGAAGGCCTTCCTCCGTTCCGCCGCCTATCAGGACGAGGTTGGCGCCCGCAACGACCTGCGCAGCCTGTTCGGGCTCGGTGGCGTACGCCACTTCCCAGTCGGTCATGTTGAGCGCCGCGGCGAGCGAAGGCTCGGCGCTAAGCGCGATTACTCTCACTGCCCCGACAACCCACCCGGACGGTGGACGATGTTGTGGTAGATCGTGATCGCTGCCGGTCCGAGCAGCACGACGAACAGCGACGGGAAGATGCAAAGGATCAGCGGGAAGATGATCTTGACCGGCACCTTCTGTGCAGCCTCCTCGGCGCGCTGACGGCGCTTGATTCGCATCTCGTTCGCTTGCACGTGGAGGACCTTCGCGATCGACACACCGAAGATGTCAGCCTGCACCATCGCGAGCACGAACGACTTCAGCTCGGGGATGCTGCTCCGCTCACCTAGGTCGCGCAGCGCTTCCGCGCGGCTCTTCCCCAGCTGCATCTCTTGCAGCACGCGGTGCATCTCTTCGCCGAGCGGCCCGCCCGCCTGGCGCGCAACGCGACCCATCGCTGCGTCGAACCCCAACCCTGCTTCGACGGTGATCGACAGCAAGTCGAGCGCGTCGGGAAGCGCGCGCCGGATCTGACCTTGCCGTTTGCCGGACTTCGACCGAAGGATCCACTCGGGCAGGTAGTAGCCGACGAACAAGCCGAGCAGCATGAGAACGATCACCTGGATCGACTTCAGATGGCCGACGACCTTCCCGAGGACAAAGAAACCGGCGACGAGTCCGACCGTCGTGAACGTCTTCATCGCAAGGATGCGCTCGGCGTCCCATCCCGGCGGGCTTCCCGCGTAGACGACTTCCTTCCGCAGACGATCGAGAACGCCCGGCGGCGAGAACCGCTTGAGGAATTTCCCGGAGCCCCGCATGGCGGGCAAGATCGCCCGCTGGAAGAACGGGACCGCCAGCTCGCGGCGCCGGATGTCGCTCGGAGCGATCTCGATCGTGCGCACTTCGCGCAGCATCTTGTACGTGCGCTGGCGTTCGAGCACGCCTTCGCCGATCGTGACTGCGGCGAGGACGATCGCTGCGAATGCTGCAAACAAACCGATCGTTAGCACCTGAAGCTCCTTAAACGTCGATGTTGACGATCTTGCGCATCCAAACGGCCCCGATGCCGATCAGGATCAGCGCCCCAAGCATCGCGATCTTCCCGACGGTCTCACCGGTCAGTTGGTGTATGTAGTCCTTGTTGATGATGTTGAGATACCCAAAGAGCACGAAAGGCAAAGCGACAAGGATGTAGGCAGACAGTCTTCCTTCGGCCGAGAGCACCTTGATCTGACGACGGACCTGCTCGCGCTCGCGAAGGGTGTTCGCGACGGTCGTCAGCAGCTGCGCGAGGTTACCGCCGACCTGCCGCTGGATGTTGATCGCGAGAACGACCCACTTGAAGTCCTCACCACCGACACGTTCGGCCATGCTGTCCAAGGCTTCTTCGATCGGCCGACCGAGGCGAGCTTCGGAAAGCACTCTGGCGAACTCGATCGACGTCGGCGGGGACGCTTCCTTCGCGACCGTGTCGAGCGCCTGGAGGAAGCCGTAGCCCGCCTGCAGAGAACCGGCGAGCAACTGCAGCGTGTCCGGGAGCTGCGACAAGAACTGCGAGGTTCGGCGGTTGATCCGCGCCGAGAGGAGCAGCTTCGGGACGACGACGCCGACGATCCCGAGCACGATGCCGAGCCACAACCGCTGCAGCAGCGCCCATCCGATGAGAACACCGGCGATGAACCCGCCGATCTGGAGCAAGATGAATTCGGACGAGCGCAACGGCCAGCCGGCCTTGTCCAGGTCGACCTGCATCTTCTCGTCCATGCTCTTCGACTGAGCACGTTCGACCAGCGAGACGGCACCGCGACCGAGCGCGGTTCCTGCGAGCAGGCTCGAGCCGGGCTCCTTCTGCTTCTTGCGCTCGCCACCTTTGGTGTATAGGCGCAGACGGCGCTGGAGCGCGCGCTCCTCTACCGCTCCGGCCGGCGCGTAAAACAACATCCCAAAGAACAGAAGGAGGCCGATTCCCGCTGCGGCGATCCCGACGTACAAGCCGGTCTTGTTTGCAAACGGGCTGAAGAACGGCTTCGCCGGCTTGAGGGCCCCGGGTCCCGCTGGAACGACTTGGCTTCGACCGTTCAGGACAACGCTGGAGTCGGTCGACTGGAAGCCGCCGACGCTCGCCGAGACGGCGATATTCAGATCTTTCGTCGTCGTGTCGGTAGCCGCGTAGCTGAGCACGTATTGAGAAGTAAGGCTCTGGGCGGCCGCTGCGAACGCTGCGTTCAGCTTCGTCGTGTCGCTCGCCTGGATCGACTGACCGCCTTTGACCGCCCCCACGAGCTGTGCAAGGACAGCGATCCCATGGCCCGTTTGGGTGCCCAGAAGGACGGTCGTGGCTGCTGCAGAGTTGGTCTTCAGCGCACTGATCGCCTGGTCGATCGTCGCAGTGCTGTTGTTGTCACCCTCGTAACCGTCGGTGAAAACCACGACGTTGTGCTGGGTGTTCAGCTGCTTGGACAACAGGTCGCCGGCCTTGACCACGGCATCGAAGAGTGCGGTTCTGCCGTTGATCGCCAAGGCGTTGATGCCGTTGGTCAGAGCACCGTGGTCGGTGGTGAAGTCCTGCACCACGTTGACGGTAGATCCGAATGCGATCACTGCGACACGGACGTTGGCGGGCAAGGAGCCAACGAACGTCACCGCGGCCGCTTTCGCTGCAGCGAGTTTCGGCGTCATGCTGGAGCTCACGTCCATCGCGAGAACCAGCGCGACCGCTGTGCCCGTCGTGGACAACGGCTGCACCGTCAGACCCGAAACAGGCTTCCCGTTTTCAGTCACCGAGAAGTCGGAGGTCGTCAGCTTCGTCGTCGAAGCGAGGGCGCTGCCCGCGACCGCGACGACGACGTTCGTGTTGCCCTTCGTATCGAAGGAGACCTCGCGGATCTGAGTCGTGAGCGAGCTCGGCGTCGTCTGAGCGGACGCGGTGAGCGGGACGACCAGCAACGCGCACGCGAAGGCGATAGCCCCGGCGCCCGCGAAACGACGCAATCTCATCGGTTCGCTTCCCGTGCGAAGGGTTCGGGCTCGAAGATCTCGACGTCCAGCTTGATCCCTGCGTCTTCGAGCTTCTCAAGGAATCGCGGACGAAGGCCAAGCGCCTTGATGTGGCCGCGCGAGCGGCCGGCATCGTCGACGCCCATACCGAAGTCGTACAGGAACAGGTCTTGCATCGTGATGATGTCGCCTTCCATGCCGACAACCTCGGTCACGTGCGTGATGCGGCGAGTGCCGTCCTTCAAACGCGCCTGGTGCACGATCAGTTGGATGGCGCTCGCCATCTGCTCACGGATCGCGCGCACCGGCAGGTCCATCCCGGCCATGAGGCACATCGTCTCGACGCGTGACAGTGCGTCTCGCGGCGAGTTGGAGTGGACGGTTGTGATCGAGCCGTCGTGACCGGTGTTCATCGCCTGGAGCATGTCCAGCGCTTCTCCACCACGGACCTCACCGACGACGATACGGTCGGGTCGCATACGCAACGCGTTGCGGACGAGATCGCGGATCGTGACCGCGCCTCGGCCTTCGATGTTCGGCGGGCGGGACTCAAGACGGACGATGTGCGGCTGCAAGAGCCGTAGCTCCGCGGAGTCCTCGATCGTGATGATGCGCTCGTCCTCAGGAAGGAACGACGACAGCACGTTCAGCGTCGTGGTCTTTCCGGCACCGGTACCACCGGACACCATGATGTTGATGCGCCCGCGGACGCACCCTTCAAGGAAGCGCGCGGTCTTGCTCGACATCGTTCCGAAAGCGATCAGGTCTTCGGCCTGGTACGGGTCGCGCGCGAACTTACGGATGGTCAGCACGGGTCCGTCGATCGAAACCGGCGGGATCGCGGCGTTGACACGGGAACCATCCGCGAGGCGCGCGTCCACGTACGGGCTCGCTTCGTCGACGCGGCGGCCGACCTGACCGACGATCTTGTCGATCGTGCGGCGCAAGTGCGAATCATCGAGGAAGCGCGCGTCCGTCGCGCGGATCCGACCCTCACGCTCGACGAACACCGTGTTGTGACCGTTGACCATGATCTCGGTCACGCTGTCGTCTTTCAGATACGGCTCGAGCGGCCCGTATCCCAAGATGTCGTCGGTGACATCGGTGATGAGTCGCTGACGGTCCGCGGCGGAGATCGGCGTGTCATCTTCGGCAAGAACGTCGGTCAGCTTCTGGCGCACGCGGAACTCGAGCTGGTCCGGCGTCATATGCAGGTCGTAGAGCTTCGGCCCCAGCGCCTGCACCAAGCTCTGATGGATCTTGCGCTTTAGACCTTCGAGCGGGTCTGCCGGCCGGTGCGCCGGTTCGACGGGGGCACCGTCGACGAGCGCAGTCTCAGGCGTCGAGCCATCATCCGGTTTCTTCGCCTTCGACAGGCGTTCGTAGAGACTCACGATTCGCTCCTTCCGAGCTCCTTGTTCTTGCGGAAGCCGAACCGCTTGTGCTGGTTCGGCTCCGGGGCTTCCTCAACCGGTCCGGCCGGACCAGCCCCTAGGATTTCAAGCATCTTGTAGATAGAGGCTACGACCGGTGACTTCGGGTTGTCGATGACTAATGGGGTCCCGCGGTTGATGGAAACGGATACGTCTCGGCTCGAAGGGATCGATACGTCCACCGTCGTCCCAAGTGTTTTCTCTACTGCCTGAACGGTCAACCCAACTTTGCTATCGGCACGGTTTAGGACAAGCCTGATGCGGTCCCGGCCGAATCCCAGAAGCTGGAGTGTCTGGAGTGACAACTTCATATTCTTGATGCTTGGGACGTCCATCGACGTCATGAGAACGCACTCGTCGCTCTGGTCCAACGCAGCCAGGACGTGATCGGTGAACGAAGGCGGGCTGTCGATGACCACCCACTTATAAGACTCCTTCATCAGCTTGATGATGCGCGCGACCGCGTCGGCGGAGATCGTTTCGGACAAACCGGGCTCCAGGGGCGCGGCAAGCAAGGCAACCTTCTGGCGGTGCGGCGTCATGTAACCCTTGATCGCCTCCGCATCCAGCCGGTCGAGGTTCTGCGCTGCGTCGAAGATCGTGCGCGCAGGGAAAAGCTGCAGCATGATCGCCAGGTCGCCGAACTGAAGGTCGAGGTCCAGCAGCGCAACGTCGTCTCCAGTGCGCTGTGCGATCGCGACGGCGAGGTTTGAAGCGACGAAGCTCTTGCCGCATCCGCCCTTCGAGCTGAACACGGTGATGACCTTGTGGTCTGCCACGGGCTGCGTGGTTGCGATGGCGCTCGTCACGGAACCGCGGATCTCACCCGCAAGCTCCTCGGCGCGGTTCACCGCCTCAACAAGCTGAGCGGCCGTGAATGACGACGGCAGGACATCCCGCACTCCGCTACGCAGAGCACGCTGGAAGATGTCGGCGCCGAGCGATTGAGAGATCAGAAGCACGCTCAGATCCGCTTGCGTCGTCTGCAGCTTGCGCGCGGTCGAGAACGCCTCTTCGGGGTCAAGGTTCGGCCCAAAGATGAGGGCGTCCACGCGGCCGGCGCGGATCATGGCGGACTCGAGCCGGTCGAGCGTGTCGACCGGCACCAAGTCACTGCCACGATTGAGCTGCTCCGCGACGCGCGCTTGGAAGCGCGCGTCCGGGTCAACCAGGATGATCAACCTGCCACCGCCACTTTCTTACTCTCCCAGTGTTACCTCGAGAACTCGTTCTTCCCCGTGCGCCCCGGTGTGTTGGCGATCTTGTCGCCGGGGTGCACCAGACCGAAGTAGAGCGTCCCGTTCAAAGTTGCGAACACGAGCTTTTCGGCCTGAACAGGAGTAACTGCAAGGGTTAGGTCTACCTTCCCGGACGGGTTCTGAACAGAGGCACCCGCAGGCTGTCCGTTCTGCGCAGGTACGAGGACGCGCGCACCAACCTGAAGAACCTTCAGATTCTGGAGGAGGTATTTCACTTGGATCGTTTGCCCGCTGGCGCCCGTGCTGGCCAACTGAACGATAAGTGAAACCGTGTCGCCCGCCTGGATGAAGTTCGCGACACCGGGGATCGTGTTCACTTCAACCGATACGGCTTGGAACCCGGCTTGGAGACCAAGAAGACCCGGACCTGTGGTGCCGTTCCCTGCCGGGTTCTGACCAGGCACCGAGAAGCGGCTCGCGATGATGATCTCGTTCTGCTGGATGTCAACAGTCGCTTGCTTCCCCTGGATGTCGGTCAGCGAAGCAATGGCTCCTGTCGGGACATCGCTCTGATCGATGCTCTTCGTCCCAATCAAACCCTTGCTGATGATCGTAGCCGCATCCGTCCCTGCAGGGATCGTTTGCTTGGCGAAGAACGCCGTGACGGGATGCAGCAGACGCTTCGAGTGCGCGCTCTGAACGTACGCAACCAAAGCAACGACTGCGACTGCAGCCAAGATCACGGCGACGATGAGCGCGATCGCCCGACGACTCAATGAGATACCAGCCACTTTTACCCTCCCCGATCCAGGAACTTCTCCTGGGCCGCCCGAGCCCCGTTGTCGCGCTCTAACGGCTTATTTCAGTACTGCTCGTCCAAAAATCCCGCGTCATCATAGAGGCGGGTTGTTTCCTGTACGTGCACCTTGGAGCCCTAGTTGCGGCTTTGGTCACTATCCGTGACTTCGGCCTCTGAGCAGCATCCCTTGAACTTTCCTCGTCCTCCCAGGAATGCCGATCAGCTCAGAGCGCACCGGGTCGTGACGGCGACCGGGTCGTGGTCTGTCGCGCAGATCTGGTCCCCCTTCGCTGGAGGCGCGCCGTTACTTGGCGGACTGGCGGCGCAGCACGTGCCCTGGAAGAGACCCTGGACGAATTGGATATCGAGGAAACGAGCGTTGTCGTTCCCCGATAGGTTCCAATCCCAGATCTTGACGAATACCACGCCTGCAAGAGAGAACTGTCCGTTGGCGCCGCTCCCACTGATGTTGTTTGCGAGGATGATGGGGATCGGCAACGGTTTGCACGTGCTCGACGCGCCACCCGTGCAGCCTCCGGGGTTCGAGGGGTTCTGAAGATATTGCATCGCGCTGTTGATAGCGCTGCTGTTCTTCTTACCGGTGTCTCCGTTGCAACCCTGAGTGCCAGGAGCCTGCGTGTCGCAATCGGAGTTGGTGATGTCGACGTTGTTCCCGTAGTAGCCGTTCATTAGCCAGTTCGCGAGATCGCCTTCGTTCTGGTTCGTGCAAGCTCCCTGGCAGTTCAGCGGAGGGCTGTGCTGGGCGCCGTAGTTGTTCAGGTCTATCCATCCGAAGTTGCCCGAGGCCGATCCGCCGTTACAGTCGCTGGTGAACGCGATGTGGTGGACGAGCCCCACCGTCGCGTTCGTCGGGCCGCGGCCAATGCTGATCGCGTAGTCCGTGCTGCCGTCTGGAGCGTTGTAGTTGTTGGGGAAGAGCGCGTGCGTGTGCTGCTCTTGGCCCGCAGCCGGTGGCGTCGTGTTGCCGAGTCCGTCTTTCACTTCGGATGCGGTAAGGCACAAAGCGATAGGCCTTAGCCCTGTCGGCTGCGTGATGAAACCCCATTTGGCCGCCGACTGCGCGAAGGCCGCGCTGCTTCCGATACCGAGCGCGCCGGAGAAGATCGCGTTCGACCTCTTGTACGTGTTCACGATAACGACGCCCGCGCCCCCGTCGCCTGTGACATTGATGAACGAACAGCTTGAATTGAACGTGTTCCCAGCATTGTTCGTCAGCACGGTCTGCCACGAAGTGCTACTGCACTGCGGATTGGCGACCGAATTGAAAGCGAAGTTGCGGGCAACGCTCAAGGCTGACGCGTCGGTCGCGGTGATCGCGTTCCGGCGCACAGCCCAGAGTTGACCGGCGTCCACCGTCAGCACTGCTGCGCCGAAAACGGCGATCAAGCAAACGGCAACGACGACCGCGGTGACCCCGCGCTCTTCGCGTCGCAGCCGTGCTATCGGGTTCATGACGATTCCTTTCGCGCCAATAGGAACTAGGGACCTACTCGCAATTGAATTGGCCGGCACCACTAACGGTGGCCAACGGCGATGCCCACAATGGAATGGTTATCTTCATCTTGTATTGAACCTGGACGGTAATCTGCCCTGTGCCCGAGCCCGAAGTCGTCTGACAGGGAACCGTCTGACAAGCCGTTGTCCCGCTTGCTGAAGTGCACCCGGCCGTTTGGGTCGAGGTCTGCGACCATGTGGTGTTCGTAGTTGTGATCGTTATGCAGTAGTGGCCGGCAGTGTTGTCGATCGGACACACCTCGTTGGCGCTGGACGTGTCGATCATGCTGACTGCTGCGCGAGTGCGGTCCATGATCTGGCCGACCGTGGCGGTCTGGATCGAGCCGAGCCGTGCACCCTCGCGCGCGCCGGCCTGAAGGCCCTGGAACCGGTTGAAGACGATGCCGAATTCGATGATCCCGAAGAGGATCATGAAAAGCAGTGATGCCACGATCGCGAACTCGACCGCGGCTGCGCCCTCTTCCCGACTGCGAATCCTCAACGATCCCCCTGCTGCCCTCTCACCCTTTGGGAAACGGCTTGGAGCCGAATCCCCTGGTCAACCCAATCATTTAAACCTAGCCGACGGGGCCCTCGCTTGGTGCAAAGCCCCTATTTATCTTCGGACGTCTCCGGCAAAAACCTGACCCCAGGGTAGAGACCACGTCCGATTCTGCCAGTACCCGGGGAAGAAAGTGCTCCGGGCGGACGTCCGTCCGCCCGGAGCCTGCTTTCTAAGTGACCTCGATCAGCAGGTTGCACCGCTGGTCGAAACACACGTGCCCGTGTGGCTGAAGGTCGAGCTCGCGGTACGGCCGAGGAAGATAACGGCCAGAATGATCACGGCCGCGATAAGGGCGACCATGACGGCGTACTCAACCGCCGTCGCGCCGCGCTCACTCTTCAGAGGGAGACGAGCGACGAGCCACGCAGATGCTAGGCGGGCGGTCTGCATAAGACGCATCCAATTCACCTCCTTCACATCATCCGCGTGACGGGCTTCGCCCACCACTAGCTAACGCTTTGTCTCGCTTCTAACAGCCGGCCGCTGTGCCACTCGTCGACACGCACGTACCGGTCTTGCTGAACGTGGAGCTTGCCGTTCTGCCGAGGAAGACCACCGCAAGGATGATCACCGCAGCGATCAAGGCCACCATGACCGCGTACTCCACCGCCGTTGCACCGCGCTCGCTCTTGATCGGCAAGCGAGCTACGAACCACGCGGCAGTAGCTCTGGTCGACT
>DATGHY010000300.1:0-4170 GCA_035307625.1 Actinomycetota bacterium | reverse complement strand
ACGCGTATCGTTCGCCACCGTTCCTTCCCACCGAGCCTCCCCGTGGAGGAACGATGGCAACGCACCGCGCCGGAAGGCGCGCGCACCGTGTCGTGATGGTCGCGTCGATCGCGATCATCGGCGTCGGCATCTTCGCGCTCGCCGCGACGTCTGAAGAGGCTTCCAAACCGGGACCGGTTCCGCAGCACGAGGGCGGCGTCATTGCCCCGCCTGCGGAAGCCGCTGCCTCAGTGGATCCGGCCCCCGCGTCGGCGCCGCTCCCCGAGGGCGTGACGTGCCCACCGGACTGGTCGTACTTCGACAACCCGGTCATGCACTACGGGCTTTGCATCCCGGCTGGATGGGGCTTCTCGGACTTCCGCGGGCCCGATCCACTCGACCGGATCCCGTCAGCGATGCTCGAGAACCTTCATCTGCTGGGCAATGCCTTCCCGTGGCGCCCCGGAACGATGCCCTTCGACGCCGTGCGCCGGGGTGCCACTGATATCGAGCTCGACGTCTTGCCGGCAGACGCAACGTCCAGCGATGAGTGCCAGCCTTCGACCAAACGGCTGCTCGGCATCCTGTCGGTCCTCAGCTGTGAGCAGCTGTACGGGACCGACGGATTGCCCGCGGCGACGGGTCTGCTTCGCGCGCTGAAGGTGATCGTCCCGCTTCGGACCGGCCCGGCGGACGAGCCGGGGGCGCGTTTGCTCTTGATCGCGCGCACGCGCACCGCGGCTTCGCTCGCGGAGGTGACGACGCTGTGGCAGATCGTGCAGTACGTTCACGCGTACTGAGGTTCGCGCTGCCGGCGCTGCTCGTGGCCGCGTTCATCCTGACGAGCACGCCGGCGGCCGAAGCCCACAACTCCTGGACGGGCGGCTACCGCAAATGGCCGTGGCGCGGAAGCGACGATCGGACCCTGACGACGTTGCCGGGCGAGTGCCCTCACTGTCCGGGCGTCGAAACGCCCTCCGCTTCGAAGGCGATCGACGTCGCGATGAACTACGAGACCGTCTACGCCGTTTCGCCGGGGACCATCTCGACCTTCAGCACGATGGGCGGGAAGGCCGGCACCTACCTCCAGGTGAAAGACGCCGACGGCTCGTACATCACCTACGAGCACCTCAGCAAGGCGCTGGTGAAATCGGGAGCCGTTCTGGCGGGCCAGCCGATCGCCGTCAGCGGCTGCAGCGGCAACTGCGATGTCGCTCATCTTCACTTCCAACGGCAGGACGGCCCCACCTTCTACGCGAACGCATTGAGCTTGACGCCGATCTCTGGTCACGGCGGGTCGGGTGATCCCCTTACGCACTCGTCGTATACGAGCGACAACGCCGGCATCGGCTACTACCACAGCGGAACGTTCTCGACCGCCATCCAGAACGCGTACAAGTCCTCCGGCGGCTACAAGACGATCGGTGTAACCGCGGATATCGGCGTCGGATGGTCACCGTGTCGCTACGAGAGCGGCATCTCGTCGTGGTGGCGGTACGGCTGTGCGCCGCGGAGCGGGATCGCGGGAAGCGTGCAGACGTTCTACGACGGCTCGACCAACCTCGAGCGCGCGATCATGATCGAGGACGGCGCCAGCACCGCGTACGTCGTCTATCGAGGCATCCTCGCCGCGTACACCGACCCGTACAACGGACACGATTGGGTCTACTGGATCGGTTACCCGACCGGAAGTCGCTACTCATGGAACGGGTGGCTCCGCCAGAACTTCCGGTACGGATACGTACTCTTCGATCAATGGGGCTGCGTGGAGTGGCTCTACATCGGCTCCACGTGGACGGCTGAGAATCACTACTGCGACGAATGACGACTGCTATGCAGCTGATGAGCATCGTCGTGGCGGCGGCGGTGACGTTGTTCGCTCCCGCATCGCCGCCCCGATGCATCGACGACCTCATCCGGAGCGAGTCCGGCGCGCGCGCCCAGGTAATGGCACCGTCGGTTGATCCTTCTCAAGGCCGGGTTGGCTCATCGATCCGGATCCGCGGAGCAGGATTCAAACCGGACACACGGCTCACGATCGCCGGCGTCTTCGGCGAGCAGGGCTGCGTCATCGAAGGGCTCGGCGACCAATACCTCGGTTCAACCGTGGCGGACGACAACGGCGCGTACGCACTTTCGATCCGCTGGCCTGCAACGTTCGATCCGGTGCTCGGCCGGAACAGGACCGTGACGAGGTCGCTTCCCCGTGGCCGCTACTACGTGTTCGCGCTGCCGTGCGAGGCGCGCGCGGCCTGCTCGTTCACCGCGGGGACGCAACCCGGTGGGCCGTTCGTCCTCGGTGATGCGCGCGCATCTCCGGCACCCGCGATCGCGGGTGCGGCCGTGGTCGCGCTCATCCTCGGAGCCCTCGTCGTTCGGCGACGGGCTCGCTAGATCCCCGTCCCCCTCAGGGCGGCGACCATCCGGTCGCCGCCCGCCCCCTTTCGGTTACGCTCACCTCCATGCACACGCTTCGATCCGGCGACGCGACGATCGCGTACGACATCGACGGCGACGGCGACCCGCTTCTTCTGATCATGGGGCTGGCAGCGGACCGCAGGATGTGGATGCTCCAGCTCCCCGTTCTGACGCCGCACTTCCGGTGCATCACTTTCGACAATCGCGGTATCGGCGATTCCACGGCGCCCGGAGATCCGTTCACCATGGAGCAGATGGCCGCCGACGCGCTCGCGGTTCTCGATGAGGCTCAGGTCGAGCGCGCGCACGTCCTCGCGATCTCGATGGGCGGAGCGATCGCGCAGCACCTTGCCCTGAAGGCACCGGAGCGCATCCGCTCTCTCGTGCTTGCGTCGACGTGGTGCTCGAAGAACCCGTACACGCAACGGATGTCAGAGATCGGCCGCATCGTGAAGGAAGGTGGCGGACAAGAAGCCATCATCAGGGCGTCGATGCTGTGGCTCTTCACGCCGAAGTTCATCCTCGAGCGGAACGCGTTCGTCCAGCAGGTCGAGCAGATGGCGTTACAGTTCGCGACCCACCCGGAGATCTTCGAACGGCAGCTCGACGCGCTCCTCGAGCACGACGTTCGCGATCAGCTCGGTCGTTTCGATATCCCAACACGCGTGATGTGCGGACGGCGAGACATCATGGTGCCGCCCGAGCTATCCGAAGAGCTCGCGGGAGCTATCCCCGGGGCCGATCTCAGGCTGCTCGACGGCGGACACGCGTACAACCTTGAGGAATTCGACGCCTTCAACAAGACGGTGCTGGAGTTCCTGCAACAGCACTAGTGCCCGGCGCGCGCGCCCACACGGCGTGAAAACGCCAACGCCGCCGCTGCGAAGTCCTCGGGGCACTCCATCTGCGGGTTGTGGCCGCAGTCGTCGATGACGACCAATTCCGATCCGGGCAGCCTGCGCACGGCTTGCTCGCCGGCGTCGACCGAGATCAATCGGTCGCGTTCGCCCCAGATGAAGAGGGTCGGCACGCGGATCGATTCCACGACGCGCCAGGTTTGCTCGCGGCGCGCGGAAAGCGCCCACAGCATCTGGCGATTCGCGCGTACGACGGCGCGCGCGTGCTCGGGACGATCGAGACGGCTGGCTGCATCTGCGATGAGTGCCGCTCTCGTCGTCTCGGTGACGCGCTCCGGATTCGCGCAGTTCCGCCCGAGTCCTTCGCGGACGATCACCTCGGGTGCCCGGCTGAAGTACTTGCGGTAGATCATCTCTCCCGCGATCGGAAGCGCGGGCGCGACGAATCCGGCCAAGACGCGCGCGCTAGGCCGCCCGACGCTTTCGGTCGGGAGCGCTGCGTCGACGGCGATCAGCCCGGCGACACGCTCCGGCTTCGACGCCGCGGCGTGGATCGCGGTCAGGCCCCCGAGCGAGTTCCCCGTCCAGATCGCGCGCGCGACCCCGATCTCGTTGCAGAAGGCAAGCACCGCACCGGCGAGCCATGCCGGCGAGTACGGCCCGCGGGGGGCGTCCGACGCGCCGAACCCCGGCAGGTCGAGCGCGATCGCGCGCCGCTCGGCGCCGAGCAGCGGCAACACATCGAGCCACTTCGCGACGCTCGAACCGAACCCGTGGATCAGCAAAAAGGGCTCGTCGCCGCTCCCTGTTTCAAGCCAATGGATCTTCGTGCCGAGGACGTTCGTTTCACGCTCGATGATCATGACGTCTCACCTAACAACGTGCGCGCGATGATCAGCTTCTGGATCTCGCTTGT
>DATGHY010000299.1:0-6815 GCA_035307625.1 Actinomycetota bacterium | reverse complement strand
GCGCACGCTTGGTCTCATCGCGATTGGGGTTGTGGTCCTCGCCGTGTTCGTCTTCGTTGAGAACAGGACCGCGCGTCCGATGCTCGATGTGAGCCTCTTCCGAAACATGCGATTCACGGCGGCGAGCGGCTCGATCACGATCGGCTTCTTCACCCTGGCCGGCTTTTCATTCCTGATGACGCAGTACTTCCAACTGATCCATGGGTTCACGCCGCTGGGGACCGGTGTGCGCCTGCTGCCGGTTGCAATATCGATCGCCGTTGCCGCGGTGCTCGGCACGCGGCTCGCCGTCGGGATCGGGAACAAAGCGGTGGTGGCCGCCGGGCTCACGATGTTCGGGGCGTTCATGTTCTGGGTTGCAACCGTTTCGCGGTCTACTCCGTACTTCATCATCGTCGGCCAGATGATCTTGGGCGGCGGAGGATTGGGGCTCATCACGGCACCGGCGACGGAAGCGATCATGGGCGCGGTGCCGAAAGAGAAAGCGGGGATCGGCTCGGCCGTGAACGACGCGACGCGGCTGTTCGGCGCGGCTCTCGGTGTTGCTGTGATGGGAAGCATCGCTGCATCGCTCTATGGGAGTCGACTTGCTGCGAACCTTCCGAAAGGCCTGCCGAGTCAGACTTTCGCCGCGGCGAAGGGCTCCGTTGGTGGCGCCTTGGTCGTGGTGCAGTCGATGCAACGAGCCGGCTTGTCCGGCCTCGCGCGCGAACTTAGGTTCGCGTCCACGGGCGCATTCCTACACAGCATGAGCGGCGCCATGATCGTTGCTGGAACGGTCGCGATGCTCGGTGCACTTATGGCGGCCCTGTTCCTTCCGTCTCGGCCCGGATTAGGGCTGGCGCCGACGACGATCGTGCGTGTCGAGGAGTCGGCCGACATCGATCTCGACTCGCCGTCCGCCGAATCGGTGTCGTGAGCGCAACCCTTGGAGAGAAGGAGTTCCGGAAGATCGCGCGCGGGGCGCTCGCCATCCCCGGCGTGACCGGAGGAACGGGATTTGGTGTTAATCCCGGACTGCGTTACCGGTCGAAGATCTTTGCGATGCTGGGTCAGGGGAATCTTGTCGTCAAGCTCCCGAAGTCTCGTGTGGACGAGCTTGCGGACGAGTGTGCTGCAGTGCGATTCACCCCTCGACGTGATGGCCGTGTGATGAAAGAGTGGGCCACGATCTCGGTCGATCACCATCGAGAGTGGAAGGCGCTCGTGGAAGAAGCGCTGCGGTTCGCGAGGTCTTCCTCGACGAAGTCTCACTAAACCTCCACGAGCGCGATCGGTTGAGTCGCGCTAACCTTCCGCTCCCTTTAGGGAGCGTTCGGGGTCCGGTTCGGTGAAGAGGCGGGGAGCAAGCCGACTCATCGGGTCGGACCCGTCGCATTTCGCTCCAGCCCGATTGATGCGGGCCTCGTGCCCCCTCCAGGAATTGAACCTGGACGCACGGTTTAGGAAACCGCCGCTCTGTCCGTTGAGCTAAGGGGGCGGGGCATGGAGAAAACGTGGCAGAAAACCTCGAAGCCACGAGATCGGCATGCTCTCGACGGGCAATTTATCGCACTGGCTGAGGGTGATCGGCCGATCAGCAGAGGACCGCAGGGTTCTCAACGCACTTTGGGCAGGCTTGCGCCGGCCCTGAGCCGGATTCTTGGGAGGTTAGGTTGCTGCGGTCTCGGGTGCTGGGGTTAGAGCTCGATGTCGGTGGAGCGCCAGGGATTGACCATGAGCGCGTAGCCGAGCAGTTCGTGTGTTGACTTGGATGAGTTTCTCGACGCCGTCTGAGTGATCGACCCCACGTCTGCTTGGGTAGGCGATGTTGTCATCGTGTTGTTTCACGATCTCGGCTTGTAAGCGTGGTGCGCACACTTGACAGGCTCGATGCGATACTTGGCTGATGGGACCCCCTAGGGTGGTCACGCTGCTCTTCACCGATATCGAGGGATCTACGCGCGCTTGGGAAAAGCACCCCGAGCAGATGCACGTTGCTCTCCGTCGACACGACCAGATCTTGCGCCAAGAGATCGAACAGCTTGGCGGCCACGTCTTCAAGACCGTTGGAGACGCGTTCTGCGCGGCATTCTCAGAGGCTTTACCGTCGGTCTATGCCGCCATCAGCATCCAACGCTCAATCGGCTCGGAGTCATGGCCTGAGAGCACGCCGATCCGTGTTCGGATCGGCATTCACGCGGGCATATGCCAGGAGCGCGATGACGACTATTTCGGTCCGACGGTCAATCGGACTGCGCGGTTGCAAGCCACCGCTCACGGCGGGCAGATTGTCGTGTCCGGCATTATCGCCGACCTAATCGCCAGCGGGTTGCCGCCCGATGTGTCTCTCTCAGACCTCGGGAGTCACCGGCTGAAGGATCTGGAACGAACAGAGCGGATCTTCCAGGTAAGGGCTCGTGGACTTCAAGACGAGTTCCCCCCACTGCGCTCACTCGACAACCCCAGGATGCGCAACAACCTGCCGAGGCAAGTGTCAACACTCGTCGGTCGCTCGCAGGATGTTGGAGAAGTAAGCGAACTCCTGAACCACGCTCGGATGGTGACGCTCACAGGAGCAGGAGGCGTAGGCAAGACCAGGCTTGCGTTGCAGGCGGCAGCGGAGGTTCTCGACGGTTCCGGTGATGGAGTTTGGTTTGTCGACCTCGCTCCTTTGGCGGATCCTGCATTGGTTGCTGGAACCGCCGCGAGTGTGCTGGGCATACGGGAGGAGGCGGGTCGCTCGGTCAGTGACACACTTGTCGACGCGATCCGCGATCGCAACCTTCTGCTTGTCCTTGACAATTGCGAGCACGTCATCGACGCGGCTGCCCACCTCGCTCACCGTATCCTCGCGAGCTCCTCGCGCGTCGGGGTATTGGCCACCAGCCGTGAACCTCTCGGTTTGGCTGGTGAGCAGGTCTACCGTGTTCGTTCTCTATCGGTGCCACCCGAGACAGAGACAGATGTTGACAAGGTGGTTCGGTACGAAGCTGTCCAGCTCTTCGTCGAGCGCGCAGCCCAGTACCAGGCAGGGTTCTCCCTGGAAGCCACGAACGCCGCTCAAGTCGCTCGCTTGGTCCGGCGTCTCGACGGTATCCCCCTCGCTATTGAGCTCGCGACGGCGAGACTTGGATCGCTTTCCGTCGCTGAGCTTGAAGCCCGCCTCGGCCAGCGTTTCCGTCTCCTCGTGGGTGGTCCGCGCACAGCTATGCCCAGACAGCAGACGCTCGGCGCGCTTATCGAATGGTCTTACCACTTGCTGTCGGCTACCGAGCAGTTGGTCCTTGATCGATTAGCAATCTTCGCGGGTGGCTTCGACCTGTCGGCAGCAGAGGCAGTTGCGAGTGATGATGAAATCGAGCCGCTCGACGTTATTGACCTCGTCAAGTCTTTGGTTGATAAAAGCCTCGTGCAAGCCGACGTCGGCGGCATGGTTCGATACCGCTTGCTTGAGAGCATCCGTGACTACGCGGCAGGCAAGCTTGCCGTGCGCGGCAGCGATGAGTTCGAGCGTACAGAACGCGCCCATCGAGACTATTTCCTTCGCGTGGCCGAAGGTGCCGCCCCGCACCTGATCGCCCACGATCAGGTTGACTGGCTCGACCGACTCAGCGCGGACTACGACAACCTCAGGCTTGCCCTTGCCCGCTGCCTGGTGGACGCAGATCCCGAACCGGGGCTACGCCTCGCCGCGGCCCTAACTTACTTCTGGCTTTATCGCGACCATGCCGCCGAAGGGGCAGACGTCCTGCTCGCCCACATCGATCGCCCTGAGGCACAAAAGCCAACCGCCAGCCGCGGTCGCGCCCTCTTCTCTGCCGCAAGGCTGATGGCCAGCGTCTTAGGCGAGCACCTTGCCGCGCGCCCCCGCGTCGAGGAAGCCTACCGAATCGCTGAGGACCTCGGCGACGAAAACCTCCGAGCGTGGACGCAGTGGATTATTGCGGTGTCCGACGGTCGCAGTGGTAACCTCGAATCTGGGCTCGCGCGAATAGAAGATGCACTATCCGCAGCTCGCTTGATCGGCGACAATCACATGCTCGCCCAGATCGCGAACGAGTATGGGCTGACGCTCGCCAGGCTAGACCGGGATCCGACAGGCGCGCTTGAAGAGTCGCTCGCCTACTGCCGCAAGTCCGGCAACCGCATCTTCGCAACGCTCGTGCTCAGCAACATCGGCTACCTCGAACTCTGTGCAGGTGACATCGACAACGCCAAGCTTCATCTCGAAGAGTCACTCGCGCTCGCGCGTGATCAGCACGACGGTTCCGGTGTGAACTACGCCGCGTGCAACCTCGGCTTTGTTGCCTTAAAGGAAAGGGACTTCGAACGGGCCCGCACTCTCCTCACGGAGGCTCTGGCCCTCGCTGGTCACTCGCATGATAAAGCAGTGGTGGCAAGCGCGGTGCTCGGACTGGCGCTCATCGCCGGCGAAGGAGGAAGTCCGAGAGTGGAAGCGATGCTTCAGGGTGCGGCAGACGCGGTCTATGACGATGCTCATGAAACGCCGACCGGAATCGAATCCGACCTGCGTGACGAACACCTCGTTCGATTGCAGGAGCAGATGGGAAGCGAAGCTCTCGAGGCCGCGCGCCTTGAAGGAAGACAACTGACGTTGGATGAGGTGACCAATCTCCTTTCCCAACTCAACTGCGCGCGTCCGTAACTTGCGCCGGAGCAACCGCTGCAACTGGAAGGGGGCGGGGCATGATGAAAACGTGACATCAACACCCCGGGTCAAATCGATCATGAACGGCTAGCAGAAATCACAGCCCGTGCGCGCGACGGTTGCCGCGAGGGGGAGCGCGACGGGCAGCACGATGAGGATCTTCATGGTTGAGGCTTGCTTTCCAGCAGGCTGCTCGGAATCTTTGCGCGGCTATTCGGCTCGGAGGGCCGGGGCGGGGCGCATCCGGCCGGCGACCACGGCCGGGATCGCAGCGATCACGTTGGCCAGGACGATCCCGCTGGCGATGGCAAGAAGGAGGCTGACCGAGGGCGTGATCGGCTCAGGCACGGTGCCGAGCTGGTTCGCGAACGCTGTCCAGACAACGCGGCCGACGCCGATCCCAACGGGGATCCCGATCAGCAACGCCGTTGACACGAACGTTGTCGCCTGCCACGCCACTGTCGAGCGAACTTGGGCCGGCACGAACCCGAGCATCTTCAAGATCGCGAAGTCACGGCGGCGGCGGCGGATGGACGTAGCAAGAGTGTGCGCCAGCGTCGCGACGGCGAGCAGACCGACGAGGCCGGCGAGGAGCAGCGGCAGGTTCTGCACCTGCCCGAAGTTGACGAGATCGGTGGGGCGCTGGGGAAGAAGCACCGAGTACTGCTGACCGAACTCCTTGGTGAGGTCGGCTTCGGCAGCGCTCTTGTTCACACCCGGTGCGAAGTTGATGTAGAGATCGGCTGGGGGCGGGATCTGGAATCCCGGCGGCGCCATCCGTAGCGTGCCAGCCCTGATGGTGATCACGCCCTCGCCGAGCCGGGAGGAATCGGAGTTCGGTGGGATCACCGCCGTCCCCACGACCTTGTACTGCGCCGGGATCGCCTTGATCGCACTGATGTACATCGTGACCGTCGAGCCGATGTGTGCGTGAAGGTCTTTGATGGTTTTTACCCCCAGCACGATCTCGTCTGGGGTTTCGGCCATACGGCCGTCGACGATGATGGGCTGGATGAGACCCTTGCGTTGGTATAGGCCGAGCAGGTCGAGGTGGGCTTTGTCGTCGAGCACGACCGGTGGGCCGTCGGCTTCAGCGATGTCCTGGATCCGGCCGTCAGGGAGGAGCATCTTGAGCGCTTGGGTGTCGTCATTCGCATTGTTCGTCGTGATGTGGATGTCCCAGTTCCAGCCGTAGAGCCGCGGTGTGCTCAAAAGATGATCGAGGCTCGCGCCGAACGAGAGCGCGCCCGTCAGGGCGACGATCGCAAGCACGACGCTGAACAGCGAGCTGCGCACGGGAACGACGGTGGGACCGTGACCGGGCTCCAAGGCGAGACGCAGCCCGGTGCTCGCCGGCGCCGTCAGCCCAGGCGCTGTTGCGGTGCGCGCGACCAATGACGGGCGCTCCGAGTGCGCGCGGGGGCGCTCGATCGTGCGCGTGCTCCTCCACACCGGCCACGCGGATAGCGACAGCACGATCACGATGACACCGGTGGCTGCGACACCGAGCACGAGGACGTCGAAGGACAAGCCGGTGTTCGGCTCCGCGTTGCGCGCAACGCCGATCGGCATCAGCGTCGATGAAAGGTACGCAGCGAGAACGCCGATGGCGGCCCCGGCGATCCCGATCGTCGCCATCCGACTTATGCCGGCAAGCCAAACCTGCCACCGCGTCATCCCCAGGGCGAGCAACGTCGGGCTTTCCGTCGCATCCAGCGTTGCTTGGCGCGCGAGCAGCTGCGAGAAGATCAGGCATGCGATGAGCGCGACCAGCGCTGCGACGATCCATAACGCAACCGCCTGGAGATGGATCGAGCGTTGGACGTTGGCGGATTGCGGATCCAAGCTCTGACTCGGCTGGGCCTTGCCGTTCGCGAGACGGTTGAGGTCGTCGTTGAGAGTCGTGGCCGCGGTGGCGCCGGGCTTGAGCCGTAGCAGCAGAAGGGTGAACGTGAAGACCCTCTGGTTTGACGGGCGATCGGTGACGAGCGACCGGTAGAGCGCTGGGGTGACGTGGATCGGTTCGGCGCTGCCGCCCCCGTTCGTGCCGATCTGCTGCGGCGGGAACTCGCCCGGCGTCGCTCCGATCCCCACGACGCGAAGCGTCCAAGGGAAGAAGTGTGTAAACGTCACGGCGAACTGGACTTGGATCATGCTCCCGATG
>DATGHY010000298.1:0-2671 GCA_035307625.1 Actinomycetota bacterium | reverse complement strand
CGCGTCCCTGCCTTCGCCGGGCGGTCACAAGGAGCTCGCCGATTTCGTGCAGCGCGTGCATTCCCGGCCGCTCGATCGAACGAAGCCGTTGTGGGAGCTGTACTTCATCGAAGGTCTCGAGGGTGGCCTGGTCGCGATCTACACGAAGACCCACCACGCATTGATCGACGGCGTCAGCGGGCTCGACATCGCGAGCGTCCTTTTCGACTTCACGCCCGACCCGCGCAACGTGGAATCCGAGACATGGACGCCGGAGAAGGAACCGTCGACGGTTGATCTGCTCCGTCACTGGGCCGTCGATTCGGTCACGCACCCGATCGAGGCGATGGCGCATCAAGCGTCCGGCGCGGTCCAGACTCCGGTTGGGTTGCTGTCGAAGGTGCGCACGGCTGCCGGCAGCATCCAGCAGATGATCGGCTCCGGGATGGCGCCGCCGAGCCCGTTCAACGTTGCGATCGGTCCGAACCGCCGCTTCGCGTTCGCCGACATCCCCGTCGCCGACGCGAAGGCCGTCAAGAACGCGCTCGGTGGAACCGTGAACGACGTGATCCTCGCCGGTGTCGCCGGAACGTTGCGCCGGGCGCTGATCGCGCGCGGCGAGTCGACCACGAACCTCTCGATGCGCGCGATGGTGCCGGTATCGACGCGCGACGAATCGCAGAAGATGGCGCTCGGCAACCGCGTATCGATGTTCTTCGTCGATCTTCCGGTCGGCGATATGGATCCCGAGGAACGCCTCCGCCTCATCTCCGGGCAGACGCGCCACTTCAAAGACAGCGGCCAGGCGATCGGGGCTGCGTCGATCATGGGCCTCACGCGATGGGCGCCGCCGACGCTTCACGCGCTCGCCGCGCGCCTGACGGTCAGGCAGCGATTCGCGAACACCGTCGTCACGAACGTCCCCGGCCCGCAGGTTCCGATGTACCTCATGGGCGCGCGCCTGCAGGGCATGTACCCGCTGATGAACCTCACCGAGACGATGGCACTCATGGTCGCGATCACGAGCCTGTCGGGGAACATGGGCTTCGGGTTCACCGGCGACTGGGACGCGGTGCCCGACATCGAGGAGTTCCCCGGCCACCTGCAGGCCGCGATGTCGGACTTGAAGAAGGCGGCCGGCGTCTAGCCCGTCGCGGCGATGGCCGCGGCCTTGCCGTTCTCTTTCAGCCAGCGCTGTACCGACGCAACGAACCGTTCGGGGATCTCCAGTTGCGGCGCGTGTCCGGCATCGTCGTAGATCTCGAGCTCCCAGTCGGGACGGCGTCTCGCGAGCGCGCGCGCAGCCTCAACCGGCACGAGCCGGTCGCGCGCCCCCTGCAAGATCAACGCCGGCGCCGTGATGGAGTCAACGGATGCGTAGAAGCGGCGCTTCGATGCGAGCGTCACCAACAACGAGCGCGCGGCATCCAAGTAGGTCCGGTCCACCCACGGCATCTTCCGACGCTCGCGCGCGAGCTCCACGTGCGCCTCGACGACCTCGGGCGCAACGCGCGACACATCGGCGCAACACAACTTCAGAACCTGATGCACATATCGCTCGGGGCCGTAGCGTAGAGCGCGCGCCCGCAAGAACATCTCGCCGAACCCCGGCATCGCGTACGCCGCGAACGTGAACGCGACTGCACGATCGATACCTGCGCCCTCGGGTCGCGGCAGCGCGGAGTCAAGAAGGACCAACCCTGCGATCTGTTCGGGATACTCCGCCGCGGCGATCAAAGAAACGAGCCCGCCCATCGAGTTGCCGATCACGATCGCGGATCCACCCATCTCGGCGTTGATGAAGTCGCGCAGTAGCTCTGCGTTCGCGTGGACCGTGGACGAGCGGCCGTCGGGCGGCGTCAGTCCGAAGGCAACAAGGTCGATCGCGACGACGCGCGCGCTGCGCGCGAGGAGCGGGCCGCTCGCCAGCCAATTGACGTGCGACCCACCGAGGCCGTGCAGAAGGACGATCGACGGGCCGGACCCGCCGAAGTCGGAGACGTACACGGGACCGTCAACGTCGACGAACCGTGACGAGGGGCGTGCAAGGGCGGCTTCTGCCATGGCTCATTATCACGGTGCCGGCGATTACCTGCAGGGCGTGGGGTCGATCTTGGTCGCGTACAGGATCCCTGCGAGGAGGTGCGCGACGAACAGCGGTTCGGAATACGCAGACGATGAGTGCCCCATCGCGGTGTACCACGCCCGACCGCCGTCGAACTCGTGACACCACGCGATCGGGTGGCGCGCGCCCATCGTGCCGCCGCTGTACGTGCTTTCGTCGACGGTCAGCAGCACGTGCACGTTCGGCGTGGGATCGGTGCGGAAGTTGTACCACTCGTCGGTGCGGACCCAGTGTGAGGGGAGCTCGGCAGTCGAGGCGAGCGCTTGGTCCAGAACGTTCACCGTTGCACGCTGGATCGCAGGGTGGCTGGCGAAGAAGGCGCCGACGAGCCGTCCGTACCACGCCCACCCGTACTCGGTATCGGTCGCCGAATGAACGCCGACGTATCCGCCGCCGCGCGCGATGTACCGCTCGAACGCAGCTTGCTGCGCATCGTTGAGCACGTCGCCGGTGGTCAGCAGGAAGACGACTGCGCGATAGCCGGCGAGGCCCGCGTCGGTGAACACGGCGGGATCGGTCGTCGCGGTGGCGAGGAAGCCGTGCTGCAGGCCCAACCGCTTCAACACC
>DATGHY010000297.1:0-2700 GCA_035307625.1 Actinomycetota bacterium | reverse complement strand
GGCTTCCCCGATGAGCCTGTCCCGTCGGGGGAGGACCAGATCGGCGCGAATGAGGAAGAGAGCCGGGTTGATCGATTACCGCAGACTCTCCATAATCTCGTCGAGCGCTTCTTTCCCCGGTCGCACCCGCTCCAAGGGAAGGCTGGCGAGGGGCTCGTCGACAACGTGCAATTGCGTCAGGAAGTCGTCGCGGTCCGGCTCGATATAGATGATGCCGGTCGCGAACTCGCCGCGACGAGCGGTCTCGTGCAGACGCTTCAGCGCGGTAATCTTGTCGGTTGGATCGTACTCTTCCTCGAGTTTCTTCAAATACAGCTTTGAGCCGTCGTGCATCGTCACCGCCTGGGTCGAGCCCGGCTCGTAGTCGACGCTGATGTCCTCGAAGAAGGGCACGAAGCTGACTTCCTCGAGCGGGTCGTCGTGATCCTTGACGTAGGCGTAGCTCTTGGTGGAGCCCTCGTGATCGTTGAAGGTCACGCACGGCGAGATCACGTCGATCATGCTGGTGCCGCGGTGGCTGATCGCCGACTTGAGAATCGCCTTGAGCTGCTTCGGATCGCCCGAGAACGAGCGCGCGACAAACGACGCGCCGAGCTCGATGGCGAGCGCGCAGGTGTCGATCGGCGGCAGGTCGTTCACGACCCCGGTCTTCAGCTTCGAGCCCACGTCGGCCGTCGGCGAGAACTGGCCCTTGGTGAGGCCGTAGCAGCCGTTGTCTTCGATGATGTAGATGATCGGCAGATTGCGCCGCATCAGGTGTACGAACTGGCCGATTCCGATGGCCCCGGTGTCGCCGTCGCCGCTGATCCCGATGGCAATCAGCGTCGCATTCGCGAGCATCGCCCCGGTGCCGACCGACGGCATGCGTCCGTGGACCGCGTTGAACCCGTGCGCGCCGCCCAGGAAGTACGCCGGGCTCTTGCTCGAACAGCCGATGCCGGAGAGCTTGATGACCCGCCGCGGATCCACGCCCATCTCGTAGAAGGCGTCGATGATGCGTTCCGAAATCGCGTTGTGGCCGCAGCCGGCGCAGAGCGTCGTCTTGCTGCCCTTGTAGACCTGGTGTTCGAGGCCGATTCGATTCATTTTCACAGGAGTCGCCATGGTGTCGTTACTCTCCGCCTGCTGAACCGGCGCTCACGCGCACCGGAACCTTCTTTGCCACTTCAAACCCTTCCTGCGCCAGGACATCGTCGGTAATGCTGCGGGCATCGATCGGCAGACCGCTGTAGTGCAGCACGCTGCGCAGCTTGGCGATCCGCTCGGGCGTCAGCTCGAGCTTCAACAACTGCAGGAGCTGCGCGTCCCGGTTCTGCTCGATGACGTAGATGCGCTCGTGCGCGTCAACGAATTTCACGAGCTCGTCGGTGAACGGGTAGGCACGCAGCCGGAAGTAGGATGTGTCGAACTTCATCTCCTCGCGGAGCTGATCGCGGCTTTCCGCGGTCGCATACTCCGAGGTGCCGAATGCGATGAAGCCGACTTTGGCTTTCGGGTTCATGTCGATCACCGGCTTCGGCACGTGCGTCCGCGCCGTCTCGAACTTGCGCGAGAGCCGGTCCATGTTGTCGACGTAATCGTCGGGCCGCTCGCTGTACTGCCCTTTCGCGTTGTGGCCGGACCCGCGAGCAAAGTACACCGGCATCTGGTCCCCCGGGATGGTGCGATACGGGATCCCGTCGCCGTCGACGTCCTTGTACCGCCCCCACTCGCCGATTCGTTTCAGGGTCTCCTGGGTCAGCAGCTTGCCGCGATTGATTGGCTTCTCGGGATACGTGAAGGGATCCGCCATCCAATTGTTCATGCCTAGATCGAGGTCCATCATCACGAACACCGGAGTCTGGAAGAGTTCGGCGAGATCGAACGCTTCCATCGACATGGTGTAGGCCTCTTCGACCGAACACGGGATCAGCATGATGTGCTTCGTGTCCCCGTGGGACAGGAACGCGGTCGACAACAGATCGCCCTGCGCAGTGCGCGTCGGCAACCCGGTCGAAGGACCCACCCGCTGGACGTCGAAAATCACCGCGGGAGTCTCGGCGTAGTACGCGAGGCCCGTGAACTCCCCCATCAGCGAAATGCCAGGCCCGGCGGTCGCGGTCATCGCCCGCGCACCCGCCCAGCTCGCGCCGATCACCATGCCGAGCGACGCGATCTCGTCTTCGGCCTGAACGATCGCGAACGTCGCCTTTCCGGTCGTCTTGTCGACGCGGTATTTCTTCATGTAACTGATCAGGGACTCGCAGAGCGACGACGACGGAGTGATGGGGTACCAGGCAACAACCGTCACGCCGGCCATCATGCAGCCGATGGCGGCGGCGGAGTTGCCTTCAATGAGGATCTTCCCCGCGGTCAGGTCCATCCGCTCGATCGAGAAGGGATCCTGCTTGGTGAAATGAGTCTCGGCGTAGTCCCACCCGGCCTTCAGCGCCCCGACATTCAGGACCACGGCCTTGGCCTTCTTCCCCAGCTGCTTGTTGAGCGCTTTCTCCATCAGGGCGAGATCGATGCCCAGCAGCTTTGCCAGGACGCCGTCGTAGATCATGTTGCGGACCAGACGGCGCAGCTTGGCGTCGCGGCAGACCTCGGCGACGAGCTTGTCGAAAGGAACGCCGTAATAGACCAGATCGGAGCGCAGCTCCGTGAGCCTCAGCGGCTCGTCGTAGACCACGGCCGCCCCGGCTTCGAGCGTCATCACGT
>DATGHY010000296.1:0-3590 GCA_035307625.1 Actinomycetota bacterium | reverse complement strand
CGTTCGGCAGCTTTGCGAACGTCGTGGTTCACCGTGTACCGCGTAAGCAGTCGATCGTGCGACCCGCATCGCGGTGCCCGTCGTGCGGCGTCGAGCTACGTACGCGCGACAACATCCCAGTCGTCTCGTGGCTGCTCTTGCGAGGGAAGTGCCACAATTGTGGCGCGCGCATCTCACCGCGGTACCCGGCGATCGAGATTCTCACCGCGGTCTTGTTCGGCCTGGCAGCCTGGCGCATCCGGCCGTCGACCAACCTGATCGCATACCTGCCGCTTCTTTGGGTTCTCGTCGTGCTGTCGTTCATCGACCTCGAGCACAAGCTGCTCCCGAATCGGATCGTCGCGCCGTCGTTCGTCGCCGGCGTCGCGCTGCTCGGGATCGCGGCCGCGCTCGGACCCGGTGTCGGCGCGTGGGTGCGCGCGCTCTTGGGAGCAGCCGTCGGGTTCGGCGCCTTCTTCGTGCTCGCGCTCATCTCGCCCCGAGGCATGGGGATGGGAGACGTGAAGCTCTCCGCCGTACTCGGCCTGGCCCTCGGATACCTGGGGTGGCCGAGGCTGCTCGTGGGATTCTTCATCAGCTTCTTGGCCGGTGCGGTCGGAGGGATCGCTCTGATCGCCGCCAGACGGGCCGGCATGAAGAGCGAGGTTCCCTTCGGGCCGTACCTGGCGCTGGGCACGATCGTGTCCGTGCTGTTCGGCGGGCCCATCGTGCACGCCTGGCTTCACCAATAGCGGCTCACCAGCGGAAACGCGAGATCCGCTTCAGAAACCACGGATGGCAGCCGATGCCTATTGGGGGCTATTGACCGGAAGATGTAACTCGAGTTAACTCCGGCTACCATTGTTACGCATGTTGATGATGTTAAATTTGATCTACATCGGTCGGGTGAGGGCCGCCGGCGCCGGCGATCAGGGGGAGGAGTCATGGCGAAGAAAGCCCCGTACGTCGGGGATCGCCTGCTCACGGTCATGGAGGTCGCCGCGCTGATGCGCGTCTCCAACATGACGGTGTACAGGCTCATCAAGAGCGGCAACCTCGCAGCTATCCGGGTCGGCAAGAACTATCGGATCCGCGAAAGCGACGTCGACAGCTACCTGACGGACAGAGCGGTCCGCATCACGAACGCCTGAACGAGGCCTCGCGTGGCCAAAACAACCATCGGTCTCGATATCGGCACAAGCGCCGTGCGCGCCGCAGAGATCCGCGGCGCAGATCCCGGCGTGCTCGTTCGCTTCGCTCAGCTGTCGTTGCCTGCCGGCTCGGTCGTCGGCGGCGAGATCGTCGACATCGACGCGGTCGCGATGGTGGTCCGCGACCTTTGGAGACAAGGGGAGTTCAAAGGCAAGCGGATCGCCGTCGGGGTCGCGAATCAAAGCGTCGTCGTGCGACAGGTGGACGTGCCGAAGATGGAAGAGGCAGAGCTCGCAAGCGCGCTCCGGTACCAGGTGCAGGATTACATCCCGATCTCGATCGACGACGCGCTGCTCGACTTCATGATTCTCGACGAGTTCGAGGCGGAAGACCACGCGCCGATGCTTCGGGTTCTGGCGGTCGCAGCGCAGAAGGACATGGTCGCGAACGTGATGGCCGTTCTCGATCGAGCAGGCCTGGAGCCGATCGTCGTCGATCTCGCGCCGCTCGCTGCGATGCGCGCGCTCGTCGAACCGATCCCGTCGATCTTGCACGAGCGCACGGCCGAAGCGATCATCGACATCGGCGCAGGCGTGACCAACGTGGTCGTGCACGAGGACGGCAAGCCACGTTTCATCCGCATCCTTCCGTCCGGCGGCAACGACATCACGAACGCGATCGTCGCCGAATTGAATCTTTCCGCGGACGACGCGGAAGCGCAGAAGCGTGTCGTCGGATTGCAACCTGAAGGCGCGTCCGTCGAACCGGGCGTCGCTACCGTCATCGAGCAGCGCGCGCGCGCGTTCATCGACGACGTGCGCCGGTCGCTCGACTTCTACCAATCGAGTCAAGAGCAAGCGAAGATCTCGCGGGTACTCGTGATCGGCGGCGGGAGCCGGCTGCCGAGGCTGGCAGAGCGACTCGCGACGGCGATGCGCTTGCCCGTCGAAGAGGGCCAAGCCTTCACCCGCGTGAAGATCTCAGACGACATCCGCCTCACGGACGAGCAGCTTTCCGAAGCTTCGCGCGTCGCTGCGACCGTCGTGGGATTGGGGCTCGAGGAATGACCGTCACGACGCGGCGCATCAACCTCCTTCCGCCTGAGCGCGCCGAGAAGCGTCGCGCGCGCCAGATCACGACGACGATCGTGGCTGCGGGGGTCGCGTTGGTCGTTCTGCTCGGCCTCGTCTACGGCGCGGAGATCGTGCGACTCCAAGGACAGAAGCACACGCTGGATACCCAGAACGCCACGAATGCGGCACTTCAGGGCCAGGTTGCCGAGCTTTCACAGTTCCAGCAGCTCGAAACGCAGCTAGAGCAGCGCTCCAGGCTGCTCTCGACCCTCACATCGGACGAGGTTCGATGGAGCGTCGTCCTGGCCGACATCAGTCTCGTGATCCCGAGCGACACGTGGCTGACGAACTTCACCGCTTCGGAGAACGCGGCAAGCACGGCGCAGCCGGCGCCCGGCACGATCGGCAGCACGCCGCTCGGTTCGATCCAGCTCACCGGCATAACGTTCTCGCACCTCGACGTCGCGAAGTGGCTCACGAGACTCGCAGGGGTCGATGCGTTCACGAACGCGTACCTGTCGCTGTCGAGCAAGGCCACCATCGGGCCGCAGGCTGTCGTCAATTTCAACTCGAGCGTGCAGCTCTCGGACCAGGCATTGCGCAGCAACCAGCCGGGCGCGGAGCGACAGCCGTGAACACACGCCGGCAGCTCATCGTCGCAGGTGTCATCGCCGTGGTCGTGACGGCTTTGTTCTTCCTTTTCCTTCTCAAGCCGAAGCTCAACGACATCTCGAAGACGCGCAGCGACGTGGCGACCGCGCGCGCCGAGCAAGATACGCTCAACACACAGCTGGCCCACCTGCAGGATGTAAAGAAGAACGCGCCGGCGACGATGGCGAAGCTGGCGGCGCTGTCGCAATACGTGCCGGCGACGCCCGACCTTCCCGGCTTCATCCAGCAAGTCCAGGACGCTGCGACCGCGTCGAGCATCGATCTTCAATCGATCGCTCCGAGCCCGCCGGCGGCCGTCACCAGCTCGAACGGGGTTGAGACCATCTCCGTCACGCTGACATGCCAGGCGGGATACTTCCGGATAGAAGACTTCCTCGCGCGTCTCGAAAACCTTCAGCGCGCGGTCGAAGTCCGAGCCATCTCGCTGTCGCCGATCCAGTCCCCGGTCAGTAGTGAGCTCGTGCTCTCGTCGACGATCTCCCTGACGATGTTCGTCGCAACACCGAACGCGAGCACCGGCGGTGGTGCCGTACCTGCACCGTCGTCGTCGGCGTCACCGTCACCCTCCACAACGGGGTCGCCATGACCGAGCCGACCAAGCTGTCCCGGCTTCCCGCGCGCATCCGCAGCATGGGCCGGCGCGAGAAGACGCTCGCGGCCGTGCTCGGAGGGCTGGCCATCCTCGCGATCGCCTTCGTGTTGCTGAGCGGCGGG
>DATGHY010000295.1:0-4612 GCA_035307625.1 Actinomycetota bacterium | reverse complement strand
TCATCACGTGCGAGACGAACGACACGAGCTGGACCGGCCCGAAGACCATCTCTTTCGTTTTCGCGTCCTGCCGCACCTCGCCGTTGACGCGCGCGCGCAACCGCAACCCGAGGGGCTCGACGTCGGTCTCGATCGCCGGCCCGAGCGGACAGAACGAGTCGTAGCCTTTGGCGCGCGTCCACTGCCCTTCGCGCTCGCGCACGTCGCGCGACGTGAGATCGTTCGCGCACGTGTAGCCGAGGATCGCCTGCGCAGCAGTCTCTTCGTCAGCGTTGCGCACGAGGCCGTTGACGACGACGGCAAGCTCGCCTTCATGGTCCAAGATCTCGACCCCGCGCGGCTTCCGGATCGGGTCGTTGGGCCCGATCACCGCCGTCGACGGCTTGAGCGAGATCAACGGCTCCGACGGGACCGGCATCCCGATCGACTCGGCGACCGACGGATAGTTCAGTCCGATCGCGATCACCTTCGACGGAAGCACCGGGGCGAGCAGCCTTACCTCGGACAGCGGCGCGCGGTTCCCGGTGAATCGGAGGCCGCCGATCGGCGGGCCGTCCAATTCGGCGACCTCGTCGCCTTCGATCACCGCGAAGCTGATCGCGCCGCCGCGCGAGACGCGCGCGATCTTCATCCTTCGTCGTGCTCCGAGTGGATCAGGCCGAAGTTCAACGCATCGACCAGCGCTTGCCACGAGGCTTCGATGATGTTCGGAGAGACGCCGATCGTGGACCATTCGCGGGTCCCGTCCTGCGACTCGATGAGCACGCGCGTCACCGAATCGGTGCCGGCGTTCTCTTCGAGTATCCGCACCTTGTAGTCGGCCAGCTCGATCGACTCCAGCGCGGGGTAGAAGCGAACCAAGGCAGTGCGCAGCGCGCGGTCCAACGCATTCACGGGCCCGTTGCCTTCAGCCGTCGAGATGTACCGCTCGCCGCGCGCCCAGATCTTCACGGTCGCTTCCGACACAACGGCACCGTCTTCGCGCTTCTCGATCGTGACCCGGAAAGACTCCAGCCGGAAGAACTCTCGTTCCATACCGGCGTGACGGCGCATCAGCAGCTCCAACGATGCGTCGGCCGCTTCGAAGTGGTAGCCGATGTGCTCGAGCTGCTTCACGTTCGCCAGGATCGCAGCGGCCGCGTCGCTGTTGCTCTCGAGATCGAGCCCGATCTCCTTGCCCTTCATCACGATCGTCGATCTGCCCGACAGTTCACTGACGAGCAGCCTACGCGCGTTCCCTACCTTGCCGGGATCGATGTGCTCGTACGCGCCCTCCATCTTCGCCAGGCCGCTCGTGTGCAGGCCGGCCTTCGTCGCGAACGCGCTCGCGCCGACGTACGGCTGGTGCGGGTCTGGAGTCACGTTGCAGATCTCCGCGACCGCGAAGTGTGCGGGCGTCAGGGTTGCAAGCTGCTCGTCATTCAAGACCGGCACGCCCATCTTCAGCGTGAGGTTGGCCGCGATCGTGAGGATGTTGGCGTTGCCGCACCGCTCCCCGATGCCGTTCACCGTGCCCTGGACGTGGACAGCGCCGTGCTCGACGCTGATGACCGTGTTTGCTACCGCGCACCCGGTGTCGTTATGGAAGTGGACGCCGATGGTTGCGGGCGGCAAGGAACCGATCGCGTCGAGAACCGCGGCGACATCGTGCGGCATCGCCCCGCCGTTGGTGTCGCACAGGACGAGCGTAGCTGCCCCGGCGTTCGCCGCAACTTCCAAGACCTTCTTCGAATACTCGGGGTTGCGCCGGTAGCCGTCGAAGAAATGCTCGGCATCGAAGAACACCTCGAGGCCTTCCCCGCGCAGGAACGAGATCGTGTCCTCGATCATGTGCAGGTTCTCGTCGAGTGTCGTCCCGATAGCTTCGGTCACCTGCACGTCGGAAGCCTTGCCCACGATGCACGCAACCAGAGCGTCCGACGCAACCAGCTCGCGCACCACGGAGTCGCTGTCCGCTTTCCCGCCCGGCCGTCGCGTCGATCCGAAGCACGCGATCTTCGAGGTCTTCAGCCCGAGCTCGGGTACTCGCCGGAAGAACTCGATGTCCTTCGGGTTCGACCCCGGCCAGCCGCCTTCGATGTAGTGCACGCCGACCTGGTCCAGCCACGACGCGATCTTCAGCTTGTCGTCGACCGTCAACGACAAGCCTTCACGCTGCGCGCCGTCGCGGAGCGTGGTGTCGTAGAGGATGACCGGGGAAGTCATGTGTGCGCGCGCCTGCCTATGAGACGTGCTCGAGCCAGCTCGAATACTGCTCCAAGTCACCACGCACCGCGGAGTGGAAGATCTCCTGGACCTTCTTCGTCAGCGGGCCAGGCTCGCCGATCACGCGGTCGTCGATCTCGCGCACCGGCGTGATCTCCGCCGCCGTCCCGCACACGAACACCTCGTCGGCTGTGTACAGATCGGTGCGAACCAGATCGGCCTCGTGCACGGCGATCCCGAGGTCGCGCGCGATCTTCATGACCGAATCCCGCGTGATCCCGATCAAGGCGCCGGCGGCCAGCGGTGGAGTGATGATCTCGCCGTCCCGCGCGATGAAGATGTTCTCGCCACTTGCCTCAGCCACGAACCCCTGCGGGTTCAACAGGATCGCCTCGTCGTAGCCGGCCTTGATCGCTTCCACCTTGGCGAGCTGCGAGTTGATGTACTGGCCGGTGCCTTTCGCCGCCGGGGGGATGATGTTCGGGTCGTGGCGGCGCCACGAGCTGATCTTCATCCGCACGCCGTGCGTCACGCCCTCGTCACCGAGGTACGCGCCCCACGGCCAGACCGCGATCGACACGTTGACCGGCGAAAGCAACGGGTTGAGGCCCATCTCGCCGTACCCCAGGTAGACGAGAGGCCGGATGTAGCACGCCGGGAGCCCCGAAGCCTTCACCGTCTCTTTGGTCGCTTCGATCAGCTCTTCGGGCGTGTACGGGATCTCGATCGTGTAGATCTTCGCCGAGCGATACAGGCGCGCGATGTGATCCGTGAGCCGGAACACTGCCGGGCCCTTCTTGGTCTCGTACGCACGGATCCCTTCGAAAACCCCCGATCCGTAATGAAGCGAATGCGTCAGCACATGGATCTTCGCCTCGTCCCACGGGACGAGCGTGCCGTCCATCCAGATCTTGTCTGTTGCTTCGATCATCTGAGCGCTCCTTAGATCGCCTCGGCGACGAGGTCGCCGATCTCGTCGGTGGTGAAGCCCATCTCGGCTCCGGCGGTCCCGCGCAACTTCGACAGCGCGCGCAGGGCCGCCTCTTCTACTCGACGAGCAGCCTCGGGTTCACCCAGGTGATCAAGCATCATCGCAACAGACAGGATACAGGCCACCGGATTCGCCCAGCCCTTGCCTGCGATGTCGGGCGCGGACCCGTGGATCGGCTCGAACAACGATGGACTGCGGCGGGGCGGGTTGAGGTTGCCGCTGGCCGCGAGGCCCATGCCCCCGGCGATGCCGGCACCGATATCCGTGAAGATGTCTCCGAACATGTTGTCGGTGACGACGACGTCGAACCGCTCCGGCTGCGTCACGAGGTACAAGCATGCAGCGTCGATATGAACGTAATCGCGTTCGATGTCCGGGTAGTTGTCCTCACCCATCTCGTTGAACGCGCGCGCCCACAGGCCGCCGGCATGCGTCAGCACATTCGTCTTGTGCGCGAGCGTCAGCTTCTTGCGCGGCCGGCGCTCGGCCAGCTCGAACGCGTACTCCAGCACGCGGTCGACGCCGCCGCGCGTGTTGATCGACTCCTGCGTCGCGACCTCGCGGCCGGTACCGCGCCCCTGGACGCCACCCGCACCCGAGTACAAGCCTTCGGAATTCTCGCGCACGACCACCAGGTCGATGTCTTCGGGCCCTTTGTTCGCGAGCGGCGTCGCGACACCCTCGGGCAGCTTCACCGGACGGAGGTTGACGTACAGGTCCAGCTCGAACCGCAGCTTCAGCAAGAGGTCGCGCTCCAGAATGCCCGGCGGAACGCTCGGATCGCCCACCGCACCGAGCAGGATCGCGTCGAGCGCTCGCATGTCTTGCAACGTCTCGTCGGGGAGCACGTCGCCGGTCTCGAGGAAGCGGCGCGCGCCCAGGTCATAGTCGACCTGCTCGAACTCGACGCCGGAGGCGCGCAACGCTTTCAGTCCTTGCGCGATCACCTCCGGCCCGATGCCGTCCCCCGCGATGACGCCGACGCGATAGGTCATGGGACCACCGCGATCTGCGCGAGGATCGTGCCTGCAAGCTCCTCGTCACCCTCGACCGAAACGCGTCCGATGCCGATCAGCTCGGACGGCGCGCGCCGGCCGCCGACCAGGAGGAGGAACGCTTCGAAGTCTGACGTGATCGTGACCTTCGGATCCGTGGCCGTGTCGGTCGAACGCCCCTTTCCATCGACCACCGTGATCGCGAACGAACGGCCCGGTGCGGCGACGTTGAAGGCGACGGCTCCGCCGTCGGGCACCGCGCTCAGCCAACTCGAGAACCGTGGCAGCGAGTTCGTGGCCATCCGCTCGAACACGATCAGCCCGACCGCGCCGTTCAGGTGACCGGTCCTTCCCGTCGCGCGCCGCATGTCTTGCTCATGGAAGAAGAAGTCTGTGACGCGCACGGGGAGGAACTTCACCC
>DATGHY010000294.1:0-9270 GCA_035307625.1 Actinomycetota bacterium | reverse complement strand
GGACGTGGACGTGGTGTGCGCGCGCGATGGTGGAGAGCAGCCCGCGCAGACGGTCGACGCCGTGCGCATCCACCGGCTGCCGGCTCGTCGTCGCCGCGGCGGGAAGTTCCGATATGCGTTCGAGTACGTCTCCTTCACGATGATGGCCTTCCTCAGCGTGACGTCCCTGTGGATCCGCCGCCGCCATAACGCGGTGTACGTCATCGGGATCCCCAACTTCCTCGTGTTCGCGGCCCTCGTTCCTCGGCTCGGGGGCGCGCGCGTTCTGCTCGACATGCGCGACCCGCTGCCGGAGTTCTTCGAAGCTAAGTACAAGCTGAGCGAGCGGGATCCACTGGTGCGAGGGCTGCTCGCGGAAGAGCGCATCAGCGCGCGCTTCGCTTCGCGGGTCGTCACCGTCCATCACACGATGGCGACGCTGTACGAGCGGAGCGTGCCGGCCGCGAAGATCGGGGTCGTGATGAACGCGCCCGACCCTCGTGTCTTCGCCGTGGATTCCGGCGCGCGACGTGACCCCGGCGATCGCACGATGCTGTACGCGGGAACCGTCGCGAGCCGGTACGGCGTCGATCTCGCCGTGCGTGCCCTCGCGTCGTTGCGCGACGAGATCCCCGCACTGCGTCTTCGCATCGTGGGTGACGGTGACCTCGTGCCGGCGCTGCGCGCGATCGCGCACGAAGAGGGCCTCGAGGATCGTGTTTCGTTCGACGGTCCTGTTCCGCTCGAAGCGATCCCCCGCATCGTGCAGGAATCGTGGATCGGAGTGCAGCCCAACCGTGACGATCCGCTTATGCGGTACAGCCTTTCGACGAAGGTCCTCGAGTGGTGCCTGCTCGGCTTGCCGGTCGTCGCCGGCGAGACGCGGCCGCTCCTCGAGCTGTTCACGAAGGACGAGCTTCTTTTCCACGCGCCCGAAGACCTCGAGGGGATGTGCGACCGCATCCGCGAAGCCAACGCCGATCCCGCGGCCCTGGCCGAACGCGCCATCCGCGCGCGCGCAGCAGCCGGGCGGATCAGCTTCGAAACCGAAGCGGCCGCGCTCCTGCGCCTCGTCGCAGGAGACCGTTCCCGCTAGTAATCTGAGGGGACCGATGAGCGCCGACCCCAAGAAAAAGCCCGTCACGCGCCTGCGCGCGCGCACGAGCGAACAACCGCGCGCGCTGGACTTCGACACGCTGCTCGTCGAGAACGCGCGCAAGCTGGTCGGTTTCCGCGAGTACATCAAGGAGATGTGGCACCGGCGCGGTCTGGTGCGGGTGCTCGCAGGACGACAGCTGAAGAGCCAGTACGAGTTGAACGTCGTCGGTTTCGCGTGGTGGCTGGCCGAGCCACTCTCCTTAGCGGCCGTGTACTACGTGCTCGTCGCCGTACTCACCAAGCGCCAGGACCACGTCTACATCTTGGTCGTGTTCATCTCGCTGCTGTCGTTCAAGTGGTTCCAGCAATCGGTGATCCAGTCGATGAATACCGTGCGTGGGAATGCAAGCCTCGTCACCGACATCTATTTCCCGCGCGCACTGCTGCCGATCACCGAGACGATGATCGGTCTGGCCCACTTCGGTGTCGGCCTGTGCACGGTTCCGATCTTCATGCTGTTCCTGAAGGTCGGTCCCACGCCGAACCTCATCTGGCTGCCGGTGATCGTGCTGGTCCAGCTGATCTTCAATCTCGGCGCCGCGTACCCGATGGCGGTCTGGGGGTTGCGCTACCGCAACCTGCCGAACCTGATGGGCAACATCATCCGCTTGTGGTTCTACCTGTCCCCAGCGCTGTACGAGCTCACGCGCTTCACGAACGGCACCCAGCGCTTCGTGATGGAGCTGAACCCCCTGACCGGCCTGTTCGAGTCCTACCGGCGCATCTTCCGGCTGGCGGGATTCACACCGAGCCAGCTATGTGCGAAGTGCCCGTCCGTCCCCCACTACTATTCAGGCGCACCGCACCCGTCGCTGATCTGGACCTTGGTCCTCGGCTGTTTCATGCTCCTCATCGGTGCGTGGTACTTCACCCGCAAGGAAACCCAGTTCGGGAAAGAGATATGAGCACGCGCTACCCGGCGATCCGAGCCAAAGACCTCGGCATAAAGTTCTACCTCCGCGGCGCGGAGAACCCAACGGTGCATTCCGGGATGGTTCGCTTCCTCAAGCGCAAGCCGGCTCGGCGGGAATTTTGGGCAGTTCGCAATATCACGCTGGATGTCCCGCAGGGTCAGGTGTTCGGCATCATCGGCGCGAACGGTTCGGGCAAGTCGACCCTGCTGCGCGCACTCGCACGCATCTATTTCCCGGATGAGGGCGAGCTCGAGATCCGCGGCAAGATCTCATCCCTGATCACGCTTGGTGCCGGATTCCGCCAAGAGCTGAGCGGCATGGACAACATCTACTACAACGGCATCATCCTCGGGCTCAGCAAGCAAGAGATCGAGCGAAAGCGCGAGCAGATCATCGAGTTCGCCGATCTCGGCCAGTTCATCAACGAACCGGTACGGACGTATTCGAGCGGCATGCGCGCGCGCCTCGGGTTCTCGGTCGCCGTCCACGTCGATCCGGAGATCCTGGTCGTCGACGAGGTGCTCGTCGTAGGCGACGCGGCATTCCGGCAGCGGTGCGCGGAGAAGATGCGCGAGCTGTTCATGCGCGGCGCGACGGTGATCATGGTCCAGCACAACATGGACGTGATCGTCGAGATGTGTCAGCGGGTGATGTGGCTCGACAAGGGAACGGTGCAGATGATCGGCGAGCCGCTCGACGTGGTCAACAAGTACCTCACCAGCCGCAACCTTCCAGTCATCGAGGCGAAGCAGCCGACAGAAACGAACCCCGGCGTTATCAGCGGGGGCTAGCGCTCGTCGCGCGCGATCCCTCCAGCACGACCTGGTCCCACATCGGCAGCGCAACTTCCACCGCGTAACGTTCGATGTACGCGCGCGCGCGAGCACCTTGCTCGCGCCACGTTCCTTCGAGCACGCCCTTGCGGATCGCGCGCGCGCCGTCGAACACCGTCTCGTGGATCCATTCGTCCGGATACATGTCGTCCGCACCGGGCCACGGCAGGATAATCGGCACCGCGCGCGACGCCATCCCTTCGGCCGGGGCGAGGTGGAACGACTCGTCCTCCGACACAGACAGGATCCAACCGATCTTCCGCATCCAAGAACCGACGTCGGGCCCGAGCGGCTCGAACGACACCGCGTTCTGCAAGAGCGGCGACGACCGGATGCGATCGCCGACCGCGGCGTAGTAGTCGCGCTCGTGTGGCCGCTTCGCTACCCACACGTAGTCCCACGGCGTGAGACCTTTCACGACGAGCCGGAACCGGGGATCGTTCGTGCGAAGCTGTTCCAACACGTCGAGCGCCCTGTCGATGCGCTTGCGCATCGGAACCCAGCCGAGCATCCCCAGCGTGAACGGCGCGCCGGCTAGCTTCGGCCTGTCCAACGAAACCGTGTCCACCCAGTTCGGGATCACGACAGATCGGCTCCCGTTCCAGCCGAACTTCGTGAGTGCTTCCTTCCGGTACCGCGGTCCCACGAAGATCATGGTGTCAACTGCGTCGAACCGAAGCTCTTCCGGGTACGGCGTATCGAACTCGAAGCGGTGGAATCGAACCACCAAGCGCTGTCCGGGCTTTACGTGATTGCTGTACCAAACCGCATTCCCCGCACACCACTCGCACACGATGACGTCCGCGCGCGCGACGAGCTCTTTGGACTGGGCCTCGTCGTGCGCAAGGACGCCCTTCCAACGATCCTCTTCGACCGCGACGCCGTCCATCGCCTTGAAGTGGTTCTCGATCGCGGTGAAGAACTTCATGTCGTGTCCGGCGACGAGAAGGCGTAGCGGCTGCTCGGTGACCGCGACATGCGGCGGGACGGCGCGATCGAGGAACGGACGAAGCCGCTCGAACACAGCGGGATACGTGTAAGACTTCGACGCGGTCAAGCACGCCGCCGCCGCGCGCGCATAGCGCTCGTCATCCTCGAGCGCCGCGCGCAAGGCGCGCTCGGCTTCATCCAAAGAGTTGGCGAACAGGGGGTAGTCGTACCCGAGCAGCGACTCGTGCATCGGGTTCCGGTTGAGCAGCACGGGCACACCGGCCGACCCGTACTCAAGCACCTTGGTGGAAAGCTCCAGCGACCGATCCATCCGAGCATCCCGGTAAGACAACGCGATGTCGCACGATGCGACGATCTCGCCGGTGCGCGCGCGGCTGACACCGCCGTGCCAGATCAGCCCTGGTGTGTTGTTGAGCGCCTCCGTGACCGCTTCGTAGTAGCCGGGTTTCTCGCGCGTGTGGATCTTGTCGCCGACAACGTGAAACTCGAGGTCCGGCATGCCGGCGCGCAATCGGGTGAATACCTCGACCATCTCGAGGAAGCCCCACATCGGCGCGAATTTGCCGGCATAGACAAGGCGGCGCGCGGAGGCGCGCGCACGCGGCTCGGCCTCAACCGGTGGGATCATCGGCGGCAGCAGGATCAGCTTCGGTGCGGCTTCCCTGAACACGCCTTCGATGAACGCGCGCAGCTCTTCGGTCTGACAGAGGATGTGCTTGGCCGCGTCGACGATCCGAGGGATGTGATCCTCGTCGGCCGCGGTGATGCGGTCGATGGACTGCGGGATATCGGTGAGATAGACCCACATCCGGCCGTGCAGCTGCTTGCTCTTCGACAGGTCTTTCATCAGCGGGTAACCACGGAGGACGATGACGTCGAAGGGCTGCTCGCGATCGAGCTTTTCGATGACAGAGCGGACCACGGGGATGGGAAGCGGTTCGGTGATGCCGGCGAGCTCCGGTCCAGAAACGATCGTCGCGCCGCGTATCGCGTGAAGCGCATCGGTGATCAGGCCGCGCTCTTCCGGCGCCTTGAGCAGGATCGTAAGGTCGATCCGATCGCCGACCGCCAGCGTCTCCGCGAGCGACTGCAGCCAGATCGCGGACCCGTCGATGATGTTCAGGTTCAGGTCCCCGTACAGCAGGACCCGGATCGGGCGCACGCTCACCGCAGAACCGTGAACATGCGAACGCCCTCGCGCGTCCACTGCGTCGACGGCGGCCAGCCGCGCGCGGCAACGATCTCGCGGCGCGCGACGACATCGTTGGGATCGACGGTGTCGGTGAATGCGAATGCTTCTCCAACGCTGAGCACGTCCGCGCGCGCGAACCGTTGCGCGAGCAATAGGTCCGGCACCGCACGGGTGTCTCCGTCCGCCGAGAGGAGAGCGACCCACGGGCTCGACACAACCTCGGCAAGCGCCTGTATGCGCGCGCTCTCGCTCAGCGCACGATCTTGCTGCAGGACTCGGAAGGGCGACTTCTGATCCTCGTCTTCGGTGACGTTCTGGGGCCGGACCGGATCGATGGAGCCGATCACGATCTCGGCGAACGCGCCGGAGGTGGACAGCCGCCGCGCGATCGCATCTGGGTCGGCGGCCGCCGGCGCGAGCACGAGCGCAGCCACCCGCGCGTCGAAGCCTTCATCGATCCCGAGGCCGGCCGCGCGCGCGATCGCGGCGATGCGATGGCGGATCGTGTGCTTGCCGAGCACCGCGCGCAGCCCCTCGCGACGCGTCTCTCCGCGCCGTACGTCGTCCGACAGCAACCTCTGGATCGCCTCCTTCGCTTCCTCCGTCGAGCGCGCGATCGTGGCGGCGCCGCCGAGCGCATCGACGAGCGCCGCGTTCGGCACCGACACGACGGCGGCGCCGGATGCGACGGCGCGAAGCGCGCGCACGGGCAACCCGGCCGACTCCCCGTTGATATAGACGGCATGGTTCGCGGCCGCTCGCTCGAGCGCGTCGGGTCGCACGAACGTCACGCCGTCGCCCCGCGCGACGTCCGCGCCTTCCGCCGCGTAGATCGTCAAACCGAACGTTTGGGCGGCTCCCAGAAGCTGCTCGAACGTTTCATCCGGAGCCCCCGAGAGCGCGAACGCGCCGACGTCGGAGGCAAGCGCAGCGCCGATCGGCGACGACTCCGCCGGCTGAACGCCCGGAGGAACGACGGAGACCGACGCGGCGCGCAGCTCCCCACTCCGCTGCAAGCGCATGGCAGCGTTCGGCTCCGTCGCGACGACGTGATCGAAGAGCGCGGCGGCTTCGGAGAACCGGTCGACCGATCCAAGCGGTCCCGTGTACCAGAATACGGTCGGCGTGCCGTTCGCGCGGCACCAGTCGATCAGCTCTCGCAGGTCTTGCAACCCCGCAGCGTCCGCGTGGGCCGTGCTCGCGATCCGGTACTCCCACGACCCGCCGTTGCCTCGTTCCGCGGATTCGACGAGCAGCATGTGCGGGCGCCGTCCTTCGAGGTTCGCTTGCCAGTTGTCCGGACGGAACGAGATGAGGTTGCAGTCGGGTTCTAAAGCGCGCGCGACCTCGTCATCGAAGATCCCGGCGATCCAGAGGTCTTCCGGAACGCGCGGCTCGGCGCTGATCCCTGCGAGCCACTGGCGCGCGGTTACGGCCGACGACTGGCGCGCGCCGCGCCCGAGACGTCCGCGTCGCGTGCGAAGGCCGGCGAGCGTCTTCAGCGCCCAGATCGGATGACGGAGCGCGAACAGCACGTTGCGCCGGTTCTTGAGGGCGAGCCCGAGTCGCCACCACCGGGACTCGCGGATCAACCGTTCGGAAGCGCGCGCAGTTTCCAGCTCCCGGCGTGTGGCCGCGAGTTGATCTTGGAGATCGCGATTCGCCAGGTGAAGCTGGTCTATCTCAGAAAAGGAGTCGTCCGCGTCGGCGACGTTGTTCTCTATCTCATCCATGTGATTGCGTTCTCCCGCTCGCAGCCGTTGGAGGACGTCGTGCCGCAGCACCATGCGCGCAGAAGGCTCGGTGCGCATTATAGTCGCGCGCGATGGACGTCTTCGACACGCGCGCTCATCGTGGCTAGAACGTACCGCCGCCTGGCGAATGCTGTTCTGCACCCTGCGCAAGCGGCGACGAAGCTTTCGCAACGTCTGCGCGCGTCCAGGCCTCTCCCCGCTTCGCCACCGCAAAAAGATGCGCCGCCGCAGGATCGGCTGGCGATCTTCGCCGAGATTCAGGGCGCGCTGAATGATCGGATGCTGGGCCGGGCGCGCGCCCCCCGTGCACTCGGGCTGCGATTCCCCGACGCACCGAGCGGGCCGTACGGCGATGCGCTATCCAGCGAGCCAGGCCAGCGCGATTGGACCGAGATGATCGAAGGATTGGTCGTTCCACGCGGTGGCCGGATGCTCGACTTCGGCTGCGGCGCGTCGGACCGCCGCGGCCTCGCGAGGCCGCTCGGCCTTTCCTGGTTCGGCCTCGACGTTCCGTTCTCGATGGAGCAGACCGCGCGCGAGGACCGGTCGGCGGTGACTTTCTACGGCGGCGTGACCGTGCCGTTCGCGGACGAGGTGTTCGACCTCGTCGTCTCCATCCAGGTATTCGAGCACGTTCCCGAGCCGCACACGACGTTCGCTGAGATCGCGCGCATCCTGAGCCCCGGCGGATACCTCCTCGGCTCGACCTCGTTCAATGAGCCGTTCCATAGTGAGAGCACGTTCGGATATTCGCCGAAGAACTTCGCGCGCATGATCCACGACGCAGGCTTCGACGTGCTCGAGATCACACCGGGCATCGACATGTGGGCGCTCGCGATCCGTCGTCTCGCACGCCAGTTCCGTCACAACGAAGCGGCCAAGGTCATCGACCCGTTCTTCGGGACGACGGCGTCTCCGCTCAACGATCTCATCGATGAATGCGCGGCGAACCAGAAGGTCGAACCGGTGCGCGCGAATGCTTTGAAGCTCGAGCTGGCCGGTCAGTTCAACTTCCTCACGCGCAAGCGCTAGCGCGAGACGATCACGTCCGCGATGCGCTCGCCGGCCTTGCCGTCCCACAGCGGCGGGCGCCTCGGTTCGGGGCGTTGCGCGCGCAGGACCTCGAGCGCAGCGGCGCGGATCGCCTCGGGATCGGTTCCCACCAACCGGTTCGTTCCCATCTCGACGGTGATCGGGCGTTCGGTGTTCCAGCGGATCGTGATGCACGGTGTGCCGAGGATAGTGGTCTCCTCTTGGATGCCTCCGGAGTCGGTGAGCACGCCGCGCGCGTCGGCCATCAGCCGGAGGAAGTCGACGTAGCCGACCGGCTCGACGACGGCGATCGCGCCCGGCTTACCGACACCACCATCCACGTCGACGAGCGCGTCGAGGGCGTGCGCTCGCATCATCTTCACGGTGCGCGGGTGCGCCGGGAACAGAACCGGCACCTCCGCGGCCACGTCCCGGAGCGCTTCAAGGATGCCGCGCAGGGTGTCGGGGTCGTCGACGTTGGAAGGCCGGTGAAGCGTCACGAGCGCGAAAGCGTCGGGCGTCAGGCCCAGCCGCTCGAGCACCGTCGATGCGCGCGCCTTGGGCAAGTGGCGGTCCAGCGAATCGATCATCGGGTTCCCCACGAAGTGGATCTTCTCTTTCGCGATCCCTTCGCGTACAAGATTCGCTTCCGCCTCAGGCGACGTCGTGAACAAGAGGTCACTCAGCTGGTCGGTGAGGATCCGATTGATCTCTTCCGGCATCGCGCGATCGAATGAGCGGAGTCCCGCTTCGACGTGCGCGACGGGCAAGCCGAGCTTCGCGCACACCAGCGCGGCCGCGATCGTCGAGTTCACGTCTCCGACGACGACGGTTAGGTCCGGCCGCTCGTTCTCGAGGACCGGCTCGATGCGTTCCATGATGCGCGCGGTCTGCTGCGCGTGCGTGCCCGAGCCCACCTCGAGATGCACGTCGGGCGTGGGAAGACCCAGATCCTCGAAGAAAGCGTCGGACATCGTGCGGTCGTAATGCTGGCCGGTGTGGACCAGAACGTTGAGGACGCCGCGCGCGTCGAGCGCGCGCAGAACGGGCGCAACCTTCATGAAATTAGGCCTGGCACCTGCAACGTGGAGGACCTTCATCGCCAGGTAGACTACCTGCGCCATGATCGATGAGTTGTTCACCAAGCTCGAGAATTGGACGTGGTCCTCGGCCGTAGTCGGCCTCGGCTACGTCGGCTTGCCGCTGGTCGTGACGCAGGCGCGAGCCGGCGTACCCGTCATCGGGTTCGACGTGAAACAGCGCGTGATCGACTCGCTGAACGCGGGCCACTCTCACATCGACGACATCGCCGACGAGGAGCTGGCCGAGATCGATGCGAGCTTCACGTCCGACCCCGCGAAGCTTGCGGAAGCCGACGTCATCTTCATCTGCGTCCCGACGCCTTTGGCCGTCGGGAAGCTGCCGGATATCAGCTATATCGAGCGGGCCGGCGAGTC
>DATGHY010000293.1:0-3330 GCA_035307625.1 Actinomycetota bacterium | reverse complement strand
GAGGGCTGCTCGAGGTTCGGGTTGGAGACCTGACGGCGGCGTTCGAGCAGGGCCTTCCCCAGCTCCTGGGCTGAAGAGCCGGCGGCGCCACGCAACGATCGCCATCAGTGCGAGCAGCGTGAGCTCAACGACCGGAAGGATGGTGCGCGCGGTTGTTGGCAGGAGGTTCTGATCGAGTGTCGGATGTGGCGGGCGGCGCGCCGGGTACGCGAGGAACAGCAGCGCCGAGTACGTCAGCATCACCCAGGCCGACTTCGATCGCCAGCGCATCGCGAGCAGCGGGATGAGCGGCGCCGCGTACCACGGAAGGATGTACGGAGAAGCGAGCACGTACACGGCGAGCCCCGCCGCCACCGCTGGCACAGGATCACGCGCCCGCAGCCGTCCGGCTGCGATAGCGAGCGCAAGCACCACCACGACGATCAACCCGAGACGTGGGATGAGGTGCGCGGCGTAGTCGATCGCGCGCGCAGGCGTGCGTCCGTGGCGTTCGAGTCCGCTGATCGTCCACCGTTCGATCGTGTACCAGAACGAATGATGGCTCACGAAATCCGCCGTGTGTTGCAACGGGCGGAGCGCGCGCGCACCACCGGCGGCAAGGTATCCGGCGACTACGACTACAGCGGTTGTCGCGCCGGCGAGGAGGGCGGTCCGGCGAGCTTCGCGGATGAGAAGCCACAGGATGAGCACGCCTGCCGGCAGCAGTGCATTCACCTTCACGAGGCTCGCGACCCCGAGGAGGACTCCCGCGGTCACTGGGCGCGCGCGCGCGATCATGACGGCGCCGAGGAGCGCGACCGCAACGAGTCCGTCATTGTGCGCGCCGTTGACGATGCTGGCGATCAGCACGGGATTGAGACCGACGCATGCGGCCGCCGCCCAGCTTCTGGTCGCGCGCAAGACGATCCACGCCGCCCCGATGACGGCAAGCGCCTCGAGGGTTTGGAAGAACACGCGCCCGCAGATCGGGGAGTTGCCGCATACCTCCATCCCTGCAGCAGAGACGATGGTGAAGACCGGTCCGTACACGGAGCCTGTATCGCGGAAGGCCGGCTGGACACGGAGAAGGGCCGGATCGCTGGGGAAGTCGCTGGGGACGTGGGTGTACGGGCTCGCGTGGTGCTGGGCCACGATGCGTCCGTACATCACGTAGGCCCATACGTCGCGCGAGGAACGAGCAGGAACAGCGATGGCGATCACCATCAAAGCCACGCATGCACCGATGAGCGTGCGAGCGCCGAGCGCCTGACACTTCGTTAAGCCCGCGATGAGGGCCGCGTACGCAGCGAATGTCCCGACAACGAGAGCGATGAACGCGACCGGGGGCGCGCCCCGGCCGACGAAGACGAGCGCCGCAGTACCGCCGCTCGCGATGCCGAGCAGCGCGCCCTGGGCACGGCGGGTCGTGAGGGCGGGCATGGCCGAGAGCATATGGAACCGGGTGCGAGTGACGGGCTACCGTTTGCCTGGAAAGGCGATTGCGCCTCCATGCCTGGGCCGCCGCCGCGCGGATGACTAGGCGACGCCGGATCCGGGACGGTCCCGGCTGTTAAGATGACCTCGTGACGGACCGGTCGCCCCTGCCGCCGATGGACGGCTCTGTGATCGACGATTCGCCGCGCGAAGAGTGTGGCCTCTTCGGCGTATGGGCACCCGACGAAGAGGTCGCCAAGCTCATCTTCTTCGGCCTCTACGCGCTCCAGCACCGGGGCCAAGAAGCCGCCGGCATCGCCGTTTCAGACGGGTCCAGCATCGTCGTGTACAAGGACATGGGCCTCGTCGCGCAGGTCTTCGACGAGTCGACGCTGGCGGCGCTGCAAGGCCACATCGGCATCGGCCACACGCGCTACTCCACGACCGGCTCAAGCAAGTGGGAGAACGCACAGCCGTCGTTCCGCTCGGTGCCCTCGCGGCGCAGCGGCGTCGCGCTGGGCCACAACGGCAACTTGACCAACACGATCGACGTCGCGGCGATGGTGCACGAAACACAGAGCCAGCCGCGCGCGACGACCGACTCGGACATGATCACTGCGCTGCTCGCGCAGCACGGCGGTCCGCTCGAGGAGGCCATCGCGGACACGATGCCGTTGCTGAAGGGCGCGTTCTCGCTCGTGATCATGGACGAGAACGCCGTGTACGGCGTCCGCGACCCCAACGGCGTCCGGCCGCTATCCATCGGGCGATTGCCCGGCGGGGGCTGGGTCGTTGCAAGCGAGACGTGCGCGCTCGACATCGTCGGCGCGCAATTCGTCCGGGACGTCGAGCCGGGCGAGATCGTCGTCATGAACGACGACGGGCTCCGCAGCATCATCTACTCGAAGCCGGAGCCGAAGCTTTGCATCTTCGAGTACGTGTACCTCGCGCGCCCAGACTCGGTGCTGCAGGAACGCACGGTGCACGACGTCCGTCGCGAGATGGGCCGCATCCTCGCCGAGGAAGCACCGGCGCCGACGGCCGATCTCGTGATCGGCGTCCCCGATACCGGGCCGGTGGCTGCGGCAGGTTTCGCCGAAGAGTCAGGGATCCCATACGGCGAGGGACTGGTGAAGAACCGCTACGTCGGCCGCACGTTCATCCAGCCGACGCAGTCGATACGCCAGCAAGGGATCCGTTTGAAGCTGAATCCTCTTCGAGCAGCCGTGAAGGGACGCAAGCTCGTCGTCGTCGACGATTCGATCGTGCGTGGCAATACGACGCGTCAGATCGTGAAGCTGCTGCGCGAAGCCGGCGCGGTTGAAGTCCATCTGCGGATCACGAGCCCACCGATCCGCTGGCCGTGTTACTACGGCATCGACATGGCGACCAAGGCCGAGCTCGTCGCGAGCGACCTCGGGATCGAGGAGATCCGTCAGTTCGTCGGGGCCGATTCGCTGGCGTATCTGTCGCTCCCGTCCCTCGTGCGCGCAACCTCGCTCGCCTCCGACGGGTTCTGCCGCGCATGCTTCGATGGGATCTACCCGATCGAAACGCCTGAGGATCCGGAGCAGCCGAAGTTCGTCCTCGAGGATCTCCGCGAACAACACACGTTGTGAGCCCCGCGGACGAGAAGAGCGCGTATACCGAAGCGGGCGTCGACATCCAAGCCGGCGACGACGCCGTCTCCCTGATCAGCAAATACGCGCGCGCCACGATGCGGCCCGAAGTGCTGGAGGGGATCGGTGGCTTCGCCGGTTCCTTCTCTGCCTCGTTCGAAGGACTCGAGGATCCGGTTCTGGTATCCGGCACCGACGGCGTCGGGACGAAGCTCAAGGTCGCGTTCGCGACCGGGCGCCACGACACGATCGGCATCGACCTCGTTGCCATGTGCGTGAACGACGTCGTCACGTGCGG
>DATGHY010000292.1:0-7832 GCA_035307625.1 Actinomycetota bacterium | reverse complement strand
GATCTCGACGGAGTACACGGCTTTGATGTCCAAAGTCATGCAGGACGGTGTGGGCCGCGTGAAGTTCCCGCTGAACGAGCCTGCGAAGGGCAAGAAGAAGTCTCAGATCGACGAGTACCTCGAGTTCTACCGCGGCCCCGGCGTGCAGCACATGGCCTTGCGCACCGACGACATCTTGAAGACGGTCGGCGAGCTGCGTGCGCGCGGCGTGCAGTTCTTACGCGTGCCCGACGCCTATTACGAGGAAGTGCGCGATCGGTTCAGCGATCTCCACGACGAGGTCGACGTCGAGGCGTTGAGGGAGCAGGCGATCTTGGCGGATCGCGACGAGGAGGGCTACCTCCTCCAGATCTTCACGAAGCCGGTCGTCGACCGGCCGACCGTGTTCTTCGAGATCATCCAGCGGCACGGGTCGCGCGGCTTCGGCCTCGGGAACTTCAAGGCCCTCTTCGAAGCGATCGAACGCGAGCAGGCCGCTCGCGGGACGCTGTAAGCGTGTTCCCCCTTTCGCGCGGGAAGGTCGCGAAGCAGGCTCACGTCGGCTTACCGCAAGGCACGTTCGAAGAAGAGCACGGGCGAGAGTCGTTCAACGGTCGCGCGTCGCACCTCTACCGGACGCACCCGCCGACGGCGTGGGTGAAGATCGAAGGACCGCTGCGGCCGCAGGCGTTCGACGTCGGTCACGTGAAGACGACCGATTCGACGGATGCGAACGGTGCGTGGACGCTGCTCGCAGGGAACGACGAGGTGCGGCTGTTCGTCTCACGGCGCGCAGAAGCGATGCCGTACTTCCTGCGCGACGCCGACGGCGACGTGTGCTACTTCGTTCACGAAGGATCGGGGCTGCTCGAAACGGATTACGGCCCGCTGCGGTTCGAAGCAGGCGACTACCTCGTGCTGCCGAAAGGGACCACGCATCGGCTGGTTCCCGACGGCGAGACGTTCGTATTCGTGATCGAAGGGTCGGGGGAGTATCACTTGCCGGATCGAGGGATCCTCGGGCGGCACGCCCAGTTCGACCCGGGCGTGCTGCAGACACCGGAGCCCGAGCCGCACGACGAGCAGGGCGAGTTCGAGGTCCGCGTCAAACGCGACGGGGAGTACACGCACCTCACCTATCCGCATCATCCGCTCGACGTCGTCGGTTGGCAGGGCGACCTGTGTCCGGTGCGCTTGAATGTGCGCGACTTCCGGCCGATCGTCTCGCCGCGATATCACCTGCCGCCCAGCGTGCATTGCACATGGGCGAACGACGGGTTCGAGGTCTGCACGTTCGCGCCGCGCCCGACGGAGACGGGCGATCCCGACGCTCTACGGGTTCCGTTCTTCCACTCGAACATCGACCGCGACGAGGTGATCTTCTACCACGCCGGCCAGTTCTTCAGCCGGGCAGGCATCGGTCCGGGCATGATGACGCTGCACCCGCAGGGGTTACACCACGGTCCTCAGGCGGCGGCAATCGAAGCGAGCAAGACGAAAGAGTTCGCGGACGAGGTCGCCGTGATGGTGGAGACGGAGCAGCCCTTGAAGGTGACCGCGGATCTGGATGATGCTCGGATCGATGGGTATGAAACCAGCTGGGCGAAGGGCCTCGGCCTGATCTAGCCCTGCTCGAGCAGCCTGTCCTAAGGAGGCAATCATGTTGAAGGACGTGCCGGCGTTCGCAAGCATCTCGGTCGATGACATCGAGAAGGCGCGCGCGTTCTACGGTGGCGTGCTCGGCCTGACGGTGGTCGACGAAGAGATGGGCATCATCGAGATCGGTCTCGGCGGCGGCAATCGATTCATCGCGTATCCGAAGGCCGACCACCAGCCGGCAACCTTCACCGTGCTGAACTTCGTCGTGACCGACATCGAGAAAGCAGTCGACGATCTCGCGTCGAAGGGCGTGACGTTCGAGCACTATGACATGCCGCAGATCAAGACCGATGCGAAGGGCATCGCGCGTGACGAGTACGGGCCGCCGATCGCGTGGTTCAAGGACCCTGCCGGCAACATCCTCTCTGTGTTGGAGGATGCGCGCGCATAGCTACTCGACCAGGGCCGACTCCCGAAGGCCGTACGGGTAGAACAACGGCATGAACGGCTCCGGGTCTCCATCCCAGTTGAGCGCGCGGATCTGATCGGGGCTCCGCCGGCCGGAGGATGCGCGCGCGAGCTCGAACGGATCACCGGACACCGTGGCGACCGGCTCGCCCTCGCCGATCACCCATTCACGCGTCCCGGCTCGGATACGGAGCGCCGGTAGCTTGTCGTGCGCGGCGCGGAAGCGCATGCCCTCGACGTACGAGCGCAGTGAGAGTCCCGTCGCCAATGCGTCGCGGTACTCGGTCTTGCCGAGCGCACCTTGGAGGTCCTGCAAGTGCTGACCGACGTCGGTTACGACGATCCATTCCACCAGCGGGGGCGACGCTGAGGGGAAGGGCTCTTCACCACGGATCATCGCTTCTAAGCGCGTCGCCGCTGTATCCCACTCGTCGAGCAGCTGCTCGACTGTCTTATCGCTGCGGCGAGCGAGCGCGTCATCGATGAACTCTTCGCGACGTCGGGACATGTCGTCGTCCCAGAACGCGATCAGGTTGAGGTCGGAGGGCATCTTCCCGACCGCGAGGTCGCTCGCGATGGAGGTCACGTGTGCGATGAGGTCGCGCACGGTCCACTCCGGACACGCGGGAACGACCGTGTCGTTGGCTTCGTCGCCTGCGTCGCGCGCGAGAGCGGTCATCGCAAGCCGAGCGTCGTGGTATGCGCCGGCGAGATCGGGCATAGAGCCTCCTTTTCCTTTGGAAAGCCTACCCGCGGCTCTTATGGGTCGACGATTTCGGTCCGCAAAGTACCGAGACCGTCGATCTCGAGCTCGACGATCGATCCGCGCGGCAGCCATCGGTCTTGGTCGAGGCCGCAACCACCGTACGCGGTGCCGCTACCGTAGACGTCGCGCGGGTAGACCTCCTCGCTGCGCGACACGTACTCGATCATCTGCGGGAAGGTCCAGTGCATGCGCGCGCCCGACGTCTCGAACCACATCTCGCCGTTGACGCGCGCGCGCATCGACAAGCCTTTCTCGGGCGAGAACTCATCGGCAGTCACGATGCACGGACCGAGCGACGTCGCGAAGTCCTTCGACTTCGCGGGGCCCAGCCGCATCGCCATCTCCGCGCGCTGCACGTCGCGCGCGCTCCAGTCGTTCATGATCGTGTAGCCGAAGATCGCGCGTTCCGCTTCGTCCGTGGAGAGCGCCCGGCCGCGCGCGCCGAGGATGCACGCGACCTCCAGCTCGAAGTCCAGCTTCTCCGTCCACGCCGGCCACGCGAGCGGCTCGTCCGGCCCGAGGATCGATCGATGGTTGCCTTTGTAATAGACCGGCATCTCGTACCACGCCGCGTTGAGCTCTTCGCCACGGCGCGCGGCCCCTGCCTTCGCGTGATCTTCGAACGCGAGGAAGTCGCGCAGGGATGCCGGCTGCAACGGTGCGAGGATCTGCACGTCTTGAAGGGGCTGGCGGGGGAGATCGTCGAGCTGCTGGCGGATCGACGAGACGACGGAGCGACCTCGCCCGATCAAGGCCTCCATCGTGTGCGCGATGGGAGAGAGGTCGACGACCTGGTCGTCCGCGGGTGTGCCCGGCCGGATCGAATCGCCGAGCTGGAATCGGACGAGTCGCATGAGCGGCATCGTACCGGCGGCCGCCCGATACGATGGCCCCGTGAACAAGACCTATTTCATCCGTACCTACGGATGTCAGATGAACGAGCATGACTCGGAGCGCATCGCCGGGCTGCTCGAGCTGAACGGCTACGTGCGCGCGCCGGACGCCGAAACGGCCGACCTCGTCTTGTTCAACACGTGCGCGATCCGCGAGAACGCCGACAACCGCCTCTACGGGACGCTCGGCCACATGAAAGCCCTGAAGGGCAAGCGGCCGGAGTTGCGGCTCGCCGTCGGCGGGTGCCAGGTCCAGAAAGACAAGGCGCTCGTGCTGGAGAAGGCGCCGTGGGTCGACGTTGCCTTCGGCACGTTCTCCGTGGCCGAGCTGCCGAAGCTGCTCGCGCAGCGCGACGAGACCGGCGTCCCGGCGTTCGAGTTCGCCGAGCAGACCGACACGTTCCCTTCCGCGTTGCCCGCGCGTCGCGCCGATCCCTTCCACGCGTGGGTGTCCGTCAGCGTCGGGTGCGACAACGCGTGCACGTTCTGCATCGTGCCGCACGTGCGCGGCCCGCAAGTATCCCGCCGTTTGGGCGAAGTGTTGGACGAAGTCGAGCGGCTGGTGGGCGACGGCGTCGTCGAGGTCTCGCTGCTGGGACAGAACGTCAATACCTACGGGCGGGATCTCGACGGGCGCCCGCTGTTCGCAGAGCTGCTGCGCGCGCTCGATGGGATCGCCGGGCTGCGCCGCGTTCGTTTCACCAGCCCGCATCCCCACGACTTCACGCCGGACGTCATCGAAGCCATGTCGAGCAGCCGCGTCGTCTGCGAGCACATCCACTTCCCGCTGCAGTCGGGGAGCGACCGCGTGCTGGCTCGCATGCGGCGCAGCTATCGAAGCGGGCGCTACCTCGAGAAGCTGGCGTCGATCCGCAGGGCGATCCCGAACATCGCCGTGTCGACGGATGTGATCGTCGGGTTCCCCGGCGAGTCGGAGGAAGACTTCGATGAAACGCTGCGGGTCGTCGAAGAGGCGCGCTTCGACTCCGCGTACACGTTCAAGTATTCGATCCGGCCGCACACCGAAGCTGGGTCGATGCCCGATCAGGTCCCGGCAGAGACGGTGGGGGAACGGTACGAACGGCTCGTCGAGCTGCAGGAGCGGATCTCGTTGGAACGGAACCGCGAGACGGTGGGCAGCTGCTACGAGGCTCTCGTCGAAGGCGAGTCCAAGAAGGACCACTCTCGGATGACCGCGCGCACGCGCACGAACAAGATCGTGCACCTGCCCGGCGCAGGGCTGAAGGCGGGAGAGTTTCACGACGCGGTGATCACCAGCGCCCACCCGCATCATCTCGACGGCGTTCTCGCGTGACCGAGGCTCTTCTCGCGCTCATCGGACCAACCGCCTCCGGAAAATCGAGCGTCGGTCTGGGTCTCGCCGAGACGTTCGGTTGCGAGATCGTGTCGGCCGACTCGATGACCGTGTATCGAGGCATGGACATCGGAACAGCAAAGCCCACTCTCGAGGATCGCGCGCGCATCCCACACCACCTCATCGATGTGATCGATCCGGGCGAAGGCTTCAGCGTCGCCCGCTACCAGCGTCTGGCGCGCGAGGCGATGAGTGAGATCCGGTCAGGAGGCGCAGTGCCGCTCGTGGTTGGGGGGTCCGGCTTGTACTTCCGCGCCGCCGTGGACGATCTCGACTTCCCGCCGACCGACGCGGATGTGCGTTCCCGGCTTGAAAGGGAAGACGGGGAGACGCTCGCGGCGCGGTTGAAGCGAGAGGACCCCGAAGCAGCCACCTTCGTCGATCTCGCCAACCGCCGCCGCGTCGTGCGCGCGCTGGAGGTTATCGAGATCGCGGGAAAACCTTTCTCGTCGTTCCGCGATGCCTGGGGTCGTTACACGCCCGCGATCGTCGCCGGACTGTCGCCGCATTTGGAGATCTTGGACGCGCGCATCGAGCAGCGTCTCCGCGGCATGGTCGACCGAGGGCTGCTCGACGAAGTGCGGACACTGATCGACGACGGCTTCCGAGATGCGTTGACGAGGTCGCAAGCGATCCCATATCGGCAGGCCGTGGACCTCGTGGAAGGTTCTATGAAGGAAGATGCGTTCTTCGAGCAGGCCGCGCGCGCCACGCGCAGGCTGGCGCGGCGTCAACTGTCCTGGTTCCGGCGTGATCCGCGGATCCGATGGTTCGACGGCGCCCAAACCGAACGCGTCGCAGCAGAAGTCGGGGCATACTACAGCGAGCGGATGAAAGGCTGAGAGACATGCAGTTCGTGAAAGCGCACGGAGCCGGGAACGACTTCGTGCTGATCGAGGACCTCGACGACACGCTGAACCTCAACGCAGCATTCGTCGCCGGTGTATGCGACCGCCATTTCGGCGTCGGCGCGGACGGGCTCATCCGCATCGTGCGCGCGCGCGACGCCGATTTCTTCATGGACTACTACAACGCCGATGGCGACGTCGCGGAGATGTGCGGCAACGGCATCCGCTGCCTGGCGAAGTACGTCGCCGACCGCGGCCTCTGGTCGGGTGACGAGTTGCGCGTCGACACTCGGGATGGCGTCAAGGCGATCACGGTTGAACGCGATGGCGCCGGACGCGTGGTGCGCGCGCGCGTCGACATGGGTGCGCCGATCCTTGAACGGGCCGATATCCCGATGACCGGCAGCGGCGATCCATTGCACGAGCAGCTTGTGGTCGCCGGCACGCAGCTCGAAGCCGCCTGCGTTTCGATGGGCAACCCGCACGCGGTGGTCTTCGTCGAGAGCCTCGCGACGGTCCCGTTCGAAACCCTTGGGCCGGCACTTGAGACCAACGAGACGTTCCCGGCCAAGACCAACGCAGAGTTCGCACAGGTGCTGAACGACCGCGAGGTCCGGATGCGTGTATGGGAGCGTGGCGTGGGCGAGACGATGGCATGCGGGACCGGAGCGTGCGCGGTCGCGGTCGCTGCGAATCTCCGCGGGTATACCGGTCGCAAGGTCGCGATCCACCTTCCGGGAGGGACGCTCGACATCGAATGGACGGATTCAACCGTCTACATGAGCGGCCCAGCCGAGGAGTCGTTCGAAGGGGCGCTCGGCGCGCGCCTTCTGAGCTTGCTGCCCGAAACGACGTCGACGAAAGGATGAGCGCGTGAAGCTTGCCGGCCGCATCGAGAGCCTTCCGCCGTACCTGTTCGCTGAGATCGACAAGAAGATCTCGGCGAAGCGTGCGGCCGGCGTGGACGTGATCAGCTTCGGCGTCGGCGATCCCGATACGCCGACACCCGCGCACATCGTGAAGGCGATCCAGGAAGCGGCTGCAGACCCGAGCACACACCAGTACCCGAGCTACTACGGCATGCCGGAGTTCCGGCGCGCCGTGGCGGCCTGGTACCGGCGGCGCTTCGGGGTCGACGTCGATCCGGACACGGAGATCCAGCCGCTGATCGGCTCGAAGGAAGGCATCGCGCACATCGCGCTGGCGTTCGTCGATCCGGGCGACGTCGCACTGGTGCCCGACCCGGCGTATCCCGTGTACGAGATCGGAACCCACCTCGCCGGCGGGACGTCGCAGACGATGCCGCTCGTTCCCGAGCACAACTTCATCCCCGACTTCGACTCGATCGATGTGCCTCCGCGTGCCAAGATCATGTGGCTCAACTATCCGGGGAACCCGACGGCGGCCGTGGCAACGCTGGCCGATCTCGAGCGAGCCGTCGCGTTCGCGCGCGCACACGATCTGCTGTTCGCGTACGACAACGCGTACTCGGAGATCACGTTCGACGGCTTCACGGCGCCGAGCGTCCTTCAAGTCGAGGGCGGCAAGGACGTCGCCGTCGAGTTCCACTCACTGTCGAAGACGTTCAATATGACCGGATGGCGCATCGGGATGGCCGTCGGGAACCCGGTCGCGATCGAAGCCCTGGGCCGCGTCAAGACGAACATCGATTCCGGGATCTTCAACGCGGTGCAGCGCGCAGGGATCGCTGCGCTCGAAGGACCGCAGGACTTCTTGGACGACTTGCGCGCGCTATACCAACGGCGCCGCGATCTCGTCGTGAAGACGTTCAACGAGGTCGGCTGGGACCTGCAGCCGCCGCGCGGCTCTGTATTCGTGTGGTTGCCCGTGCCCGAGGGCTACAACTCCGCCTCGTTCGCGACGTTCTTGCTCGAAGAGGCCGG
>DATGHY010000291.1:0-5004 GCA_035307625.1 Actinomycetota bacterium | reverse complement strand
CCGACGACACATGGTAGACGGCGCGCCGCTGCGGCGGCTGCGCTGCGACGGCAAGGATGATGTTCACGACCTGGTCGACGGGGATGATGTCGAGCGCGCCTTCCGGTATCCCGGGGAACTCGGGCAGCGCTCCGCGACCGTACGCGAGGATCACCGGCTCGGCGACGCGGAACCCTTCGATCCAGCCCGGGAAAGGATGTTCGAGCGCGCTTTCGATGATCGACGGGCGCACGATCGTCAGCGGGTTATCGCCTGCCATCTGATCGAGCGCCTTCTCAGTCAACGCTTTCGTGAACGCGTACACGTCGGGCCAGCCGAGGCTGCGCGCGCGCGCAGCGCCGGCGCGCACCAGACGGTTCGTGACCCACTCGTGCCTCAATTCTTCTGCCCTGTGCGCGACCGATTGCGGGCCCGCGCGTCCGATCAGGCCGCGTGCTTTCGCCGCGAACCGTTCAAGGTTCTCCGGCCTCCGCGACTCGTCCTCGGCGCGCGCGCGCATCTGGAGCGCGAAGTCCGACTCCGCGCGCCAGTCGATCTCGCGGTCGAGCAGCTCTTCGGGCTGCGTCCCGCGCGTCATACCGGCGACGTATGCGGTGGAGACGTGGATGAAGGGCTTGCCGCGCGCAGCTTCGTACAAGCGCATCGTGCCCATCAGGTTCGTTTGGAACGCTTCGTCGAGCGGCGGATCGAACGACACCGTCGCAGCAGAGTGGATGACCAGATCGACGTCGTCCGCGATCTCGGGAGCGGCTTCCATCAGATCCGCCTGGAGCGGCCGGACCCTCTGCTGGAACATCTCCCACAGCCGCTCGCCGCCGATGCGGTCGCGCGCCGGACCGAAGGCTGCTCCGGTCAAGAGGCCGGCGATGCGGGCGTGGGCGTCGCCGCGCGCGATCGCGTCGATGCGCGCGACGTCGGTGTCGGTGAGGAGTCGTTCGAGGAGCGCGGTGCCCAAGAAGCCGGTGACGCCGGAGAGCGCCACGCGCTTCCCAGCGAGACCCTCTCTGATCACCCAGGCTCTCCCCTCAAGCCGGCCTCTACCAGCCGGTAGATTATTGAGCAGCCTCCCGTATCGCAAGCGCACGGGGCCTTCTGGGCTTATTCGATGCCCATGCGCGCGCGGTTCGTCGTCGGAGCGGCCTCAACCATGGGGAGAACTCCCCAGGACGGGCCTCAACAGCCAGGTTTACGATCGCTTCGATCGAAGAGGAGGGGGATCATGGCGATCTACCGAGAGAGGGTCCTGCCACACCTGATCAACTTCGCGTGCGGGATGAAGACGGCCGATCCGCTTCGCGAGCGCGTCTGCGAGGGACTCGAAGGGCGCGTCGTCGAGATCGGCTTCGGCTCGGGCCTCAACGTGCCGTTCTACCCCGACTCTGTGGCGTCGGTGTCGGCGGTCGAGCCGGCGGACGTCGCGTGGAAGATCGCACAGAAGCGACTGGCCGCGTCGAAGATCGACGTCGAGCGTGCCGGTCTCGAGGGGCAGTCCCTACCCTTCGAGGACGAGACGTTCGATTCGGCCGTGTCGACGTGGACGCTCTGCACGATCCCGGACGCGAACGCGGCTTTGCTCGAGATCCGGCGTGTGCTGAAGCCGGGCGGCTCGCTGCATTTCGTTGAGCACGGACTGGCGCCCGACGAGAAGGTTCAGAGATGGCAGAACCGCTTGAACGGTCTCCAGAACAAGCTGTTCGGTGGCTGCAACTTGAATCGCCAGATCGTTCCGTTGATCACGGACGCAGGCTTCACGATCAAAGACGTCGACGTTTTCTACGAGAAGGGTGCGCCGAAGGCGGTCGCCGCGGACTCGCTGGGCATCGCCGTGAAGTAGTGGTCTCTCGTATGCTGCCGTCTCGATGAGGCTGGTCACGCTTCGAACGGAAGGCGGCACGCGCGCCGGGCGGCTCGACGGAGATCGGATCGAGCTGCTCCCCTATTCCGACGTGGGCACTCTCCTTGCCGAACCAGGATGGCGAGACCTCGCCGAGGTGAGAGGCGAGGAGGTCTCGTCCAAAGATGCCGATCTCGCGCCGGTCGTTCCGAAGCCCAACAAGATCATCTGCCTCGGCCTCAACTACAAAGCGCACATCGAGGAGATGGGCCGCGAGCTCCCGAGCCACCCGACGTTGTTCGCGAAGTACGGCGTCTCGCTGATCGGTGCGCGCGACCCGATCGTGCTGCCGCCCGAATCGCAGGCCGTCGATTGGGAGGTCGAGCTCGCGTTCGTGATCGGTGCGCGCGCGCGCCGCGTGAAGGCTGTCGATGCGGCAACGGTGGTCGCAGGCTTCACCGTCTTCAACGACATCTCGATGCGCGACTGGCAGATGCGAACGCTGCAATTCCTTCAGGGCAAAACCTTCGAAAAGTCGACGCCCGTCGGTCCTGCAGTGGTCACGCTCGATGAAGTACCGGGTGGTATCGATGCAGACCTCGCTATCTCGTGCGAGGTGGACGGAGAGCAGATGCAGGAGGCGCACACCTCGGACCTGCTGTTCCCACCGGCCACGCTGGTGGAGTACATCAGCACGATCATGACGCTCGAGCCGGGCGACATCGTCGCGACGGGAACACCGAACGGCGTCGGTGCAGGGCGCAACCCACCGGTGTTCTTGAAGCCCGGTCAGACGGTGCGGACGACGATCGAAGGCGTCGGAGAGCTGCTCAATCCGACGATCGCGGAGAACGTCTAGCCGAGCGGCCGCTCGAAAACGAATTCCGAGCCGTCCACGTCGTCCATCCGTTCGCCCGTCTTGACCAGCCCCAGCTTCCGCACGACCGCGAGCGACGGCGCGTTGCTCGGCGACACCGACGCCCGGAACGTCGTCGCGCCGATCTCTTTCGCCATCTCGAGCAGCCTGCGCGCGGCCTCCGTCGCGTACCCGTTTCCGCGGAAGGGTGGGAAGATCGCGTAGCCGATCTCGATCGTGCCCGTGTCGTCGGGCGGGCCGTGGAACCCCGCATGGCCGATCATCAGCCCGCCCTCGCGCAGCGTTATCGCGCGCGCGCGCCACGGCGCGACACGGTTCTCTTCGGCCATGTCCTTGTGCCAACGTTGGAGGTGACGCAGGTCGCCTTCATCCGGCCAATCGATGGGGAGGACGACACCGAGCAGGTTCTCGGCTTCGGTTCGTCTCGAGTCAAGAACCGCTTGTATGAACGCGCGCGTCATCGACACGAGACGCAACCGGTCCGTTCGAAGCTCTCCCGTGACCTGCTCGCTACTGATAGAGCTCCTCGATCAGGTCCGCGTTCTTGTCGATGATCGCCTTCCGGCGCACCTTGAGGGTCGGCGTGACCTCTTCGTTCTCCATCGCGAAGTCGCGATCGAAGACGTGCCATTTCTTGATCTGCTCGACGCGCGCGAGGTTGGCATTCACGTCCTGCACCGCGTTCGCGACTAGCTGTTGCACGTCGGGATGAGCGACGAGATCGGGGAAGTCCTTGAACGGGATGCTCTTCTGCTCGGCGAACGCCGTCACTTTCTCTTGGTCGAGCGTGATCAGCGCAGTCAGGTACGGGCGCCGATCGCCGATCACGACGACCTGGCTGACCCACGGCGAGTACTTGAGCATGTTCTCGATCACCTGCGGCGCGATGTTCTTGCCCGCCGCCGTGATGATCAGATCCTTCTTTCGGTCGGTGATGCGCAGGTACCCGTCCTCGTCCAGCTCGCCGATGTCGCCGGAGTGCATCCACCCCTCTTCGTCGATGAACTCCTTCGTCGCGATCGGGTCTTTGTAATAACCGGGCCCGACGTTTCCCCCGCGCACCAGCACCTCGCCGTCGTCGGCGATCTTCACCTCGACACCGTCGAGCGGTGGGCCCACCGTTCCGATCTTGATGTGCTCGGGGCGGTTGATCGACGTCGGGCCGGAGTCTTCGGTCTGGCCGTACACCTCCGCGATCGGCAGCCCGATCGCGTGGAAGAACCGCAGCACGTCGGGGTTGATCGGCGCCGCGCCCGACACCAGAGCGCGCGCCTGGTCGAGCCCGAGCGCGCCGCGCGCGAGCGCGAACAGCTTCCCGTCGGCTTCTTGGTACTTCTCCTCGAGCTCGGGGGGCAGAGACGTTCCCGCTTGTTGCGCCTCAACCCGCTTCAACCCGAGCTGGATCGCTTGCTCCGCCATCTCACGCTGCTCGGCGGGAAGGTTCTCGATCATGTTCGTGATGCCGGCGTAGAACTTCTCCCACACGCGCGGGACACCGAAGATCACGGTCGGCTTGCACGCGACGAGGTCTTCGCGCAGGGTGTCGATCGAGGTCGCGAACCACGTCTCGAAGCCGAGATAGATCTGCTGGAAGTGTGACGTCGCGCGCTCCGCGATGTGCGACAGGGGAAGGTAGGACAGGCGGCGATCACCCGGCTCCCCCTCGAGCACCTTCGACAGCGACTCGCACGTCCACACGATGTTGTGATGCGTCAGCATCGCGCCTTTGGGCGGTCCGGTCGTGCCCGACGTGTAGACGACGGTGCAGAGATCTTCCGGCTTCACGGCGGCGACGTGCTCGTCGACGTCCGACGGGTTCGCGGCGTTGAATGCGTCGCCTGCGGCCAACAGCGAGTCCCATGTGATGACGATGTCGTTCTCCGTCACGGCGGTCGGGTCGAAGACGATCGCTTTCTGCAGCGCCGGGAGGTCGCCACGCACCTCCTCGACCTTCGCGAGCTGCGCGGCGTTCTCGCAGAAGATGACCTTCACTTCCGCGTGACCGGCGATGTATGCAACCTGGATCGGTGAGTTCGTCGGGTAGATCGGCACGGTGATGCCGCCACAGGATTGGATGCCGATGTCGGCGACGTGCCACTCGTACCGGTTGGTCGACAGGATCGCGGCGCGATCGCCGGGATCGATGCCGAGCGAGCGCAAGCCACCGGCTGCTCGACGGACGAGATCGCCGTAGCCGGTCCACGTGATCGTGACCCATTCGCCGTCGCGCTTGTACTTGAGCGAAGCAGCGTCGGAGAGCCTTCGAACCTGATCGAAGAACGTGCTGACGACG
>DATGHY010000290.1:0-7987 GCA_035307625.1 Actinomycetota bacterium | reverse complement strand
CTTGCAGCGCCGGATACTCCGCGGGCAGGCGCCGCGGGTCGAGCACGGCGGACTGGATGTAGCCGTTCACCCCGTCGACGTATGCGTTGCCGTCGAGGACGATCTGCTGCCCGATCGTCGTCGCCGGGCTCGTGTCGGCGTGGAACGGCTGCGGGAAGCGCGAGGCGAACGAGTCGGCGTAGCGCTGAAGCTCCGCCTCGCTGTATCCGGCGATCTGCGCGATGCCGCAGTCCATCGCGAGCAGCGACGGCGACGGGCCGAGGAACGACGACAGCGTCGCGCGCCCGTAGTGGCGCAAGACATCCATCATGAACAAGCGGTCTTCGGCGGACGCGTATCCGGAGCCGAACTCCGTGTCCGCGCGCGTTACGCCGAAGATGTGCGGCACGCCGAAGTGGTCCCACAGGATCACGGTTCCGGGTCGGGGCTGCTCGATCCGTTCGGCTTGCGACGCAGTCGTGAAGAAGCTTGCGTCTTTGTAGTACTTCGTGAGGTCGCCCGGGTTGAGATGCGGTGCGATCTTCAGCAGATTGGCGTACATCGCGAGCTGGTCTTGTTGATGCGCGGGGATCGCGCCGGTGCCGGCTTCCTGTTGGATGAAGTCGAGGGGATTCACGAGCCCGTTGTTGCCGGGCGGCACGATGTTGAACACGGTGCCGTCCGTGCAATCGACGAACGGCGCACCGACCGGACCCGCCTTCTGGACGCATGCCGCAGACGTGCGGGCGGGCGACGCGAACGGGATGAGCGCGGTGAGAAGAAGAGGGGCGGCCAGCAGCGCGATACGACGACGCATGAAACCTCCAGGGGGCGGAACGGTCTTTGGGTGCTGTGTTCTCCACGCCGCGAGGGAATACCTCCCAACTGGCAGTGGGCCCGAAGGCCCTGGCCGGAGGCGGCGCGCGCGGCCTGATCGGGAACACCCAAACGCGCGCGCGCTTACATCGCGGGCGGCGTCGGGCGCCGTTCGCCGGTGATGCCGACCGAAGTCAACGTCAACCGAACGGCTTCATCTCAGGAGATTCTCTCTCTTTCGAGCAGCCGCGCGCAACGCCGTTCTTTAGCTGGCCCGCTTCTCCTCGAACCGCGTCGCCGCCGCGTCGATGTTCGTCAGCGCGTGCACGACCTCGTCGCGCGCGCGCTGGGCCTCATCGGTCAAGCCGCTCACATCTTCTAGACGCCACTTCTTCAGCAGCACGGGCATCAGCACTTGATCGTGATGGATGCGGAGATCGTAGATGCCGGCCTTCGCGATGCTTATCGCCTTCTCACGGAATCCGGGCAGCTCGAACCCCGGCATGCTGAACCCCAGGACCTGCCGATGGATCGCGAACATCGTCTCCGAAGGCTCGATCTCGAGCGCCGCCGACGTCACATCGCGGTAGAAGACATAGTGCAGGTTCTCGTCGAGTGCGATCCGCGCCATCATCTTCTCGGCAGCGGGATCCTCTGTTATCGCGCCGGTGTTGCGATGAGAGATGCGCGTTGCAAGCTCCTGCAGCGTCACGTACACGAGCCCGTCAAGGGCATTGAAATCGCCGGCCGGGTAGTAGCCGCGCGATACGTGATCCATGCGACCACGCTCTAGCTCCACAGGATCGAGGCCGCGCGTCACCGTGAGGAAATCACGCATCGCTATCGAGTGACGGCCCTCTTCCGCGGTCCAGCGGCGCACCCACTCGCCCCACGCGCCCTCGCCACCGAACGTCTCCCAGATCGCGAGGTGGTAGTAGGGCAGGTTGTCCTCGGTCAGCAGGTTCAGCTCCATCGCGGTGCGCGCGACGCCCGAGAGGCGGCTATCGCCGAGCTCCCACGGCGAGTCGGTGAAGCTCCTCCCCTGCTCCCAGGGAACGTACTCGTGGGGGAACCACTCCTGTGCCGTCGAAAGATGCCGTTCGAGCAGCCCTGCGACCGTGGGCTCGAGCTCGCGAAGGACATCATTGGGTGCCGTTTGCATCCTGGAACCTCCTGGTTACGCTACCGTAAGTTACCAGTCCGTAGGTTACGGTACCGTAGCCGCGGCGTCAAGCGCGCCGGCCATCCCCCCAACCGGCGATGAGCTCGTCGACCGTCGTGAGCGTGGCGACGAGCGAAAGTGAATTCTCGAGGACGTCCTCGGCATAGGAATCGGGCACGCCCGCGACCGCGTCGCGCGCGATCGTGACCCGATAGCCGAGGTTCACGGCCTCGAAAGCGATCGCCGGAATCGCAACGTTGAGCGAGACACCGGCCAGCACGATCTCGTCGACTCCGAGATTGCGGAGCGCGGCGTCGACGCCGGTCGATCCGATCGAGCCGACGCCGGTCCGCTTGGGAAAAAGGAGATCCGTCGGCGCGCGTCCGAGCTCCGGCACCAGCTCAACCGCGGGCGTTCCGGCGCGCAGCCCACCGGACCGATTGGCTACTCCGAACAGAGGCGCGTTCGTGTTTGCGCCGAGAAGGTCGGCTCGTCGCTCGGCGAGACAATGCACCACGGGGATCTTGAGCGCCCTGGCCTCATCCAGCAGTCGGGCGAGCGCCGGGAGCATCACGCCGGCAGCGTCGACAAGCGCAGGCCATAAAGCCAGGTCGCCGATCGCACCTCGCTGGCATTCGTTCGTGACCACCGCAACCCTCATCGGCGGCAGCATCCCACATCCCGCCGACAGATTTCTTTTTTCGTAACACGGCGCTCATCGCTTCCCCGGATCACTGCGCGCGTTCGTGACCGCCGATCCCTCGCACTCATTGCAGACATTCGACTCGAACTGCCCGGCCGCAAATGCGATGCGTAAAGACGCATGGGGGAAACGAACCATTGCAGTCTTTCATCCAACAGGCATATGAACGTCGCGAAGGTTGTGTCTCGGCACTTCTCCGACGTGTGAGGTTGTGTCCCGGTACAGTCGCCTTCCCTTGACGTTGGGAAGCAGCATGGAGATCAGAACCAGTTTCGGTTACGTGAGCCTCACGCGCGCGCCGGGGCGCCGCGTGGAGGCTCGTATCGGCGGCCGACGCGCATCCGACAAGGACCTCCGCCGAGTCTTGCGACTCGTCGGCATCCCGAACCACGAAGCCGACGTGCTCGCCTCGAAGCTGCGTCATCCTTCGAACGCGTGGCCTGCCTAGGCCCGAGCGGCTCCGACCTCCACGAGGAATTCGATCAGCCCGCCGAAGTACGTCTCTTGGTCGTCGTACATCGCCAGATGGCTGCCGTTCGGACAATGTAGATAGCGTCCGTCGGCGAACTCGCCGGCCATCAACTCCATGTGCTTCGGATCCATCGTGTCGTACTGGGCGCCGATCGTGAGAGTCGGAACCGCGATGGTGTGGAGATCCGCGGTGCGATCCCAGTCGACGAGCTTGCCGCGCGCGCCGAGCTCGCTCGGTCCCTGCATCGGAACGTAGATCGATTGGTTGATGCGCGCGAATGCACGGTTCACAGGATCCGGCCATTCGTCGGCCGGCATACGGAGCACATGCTCGACGTAGTGATGTGGGACGAGGATCTCCATATATCGCGGATTCTCGTAGTCGCCCGCTTCCTCGAGCGCCTTCGCCTCCGCAAGCGCTTCTTGGTCCATGGCCGGCATGAGTACCGTCTCCGCGTATCGGTTGTATGCGGGGACGCTGCTCATCATGTTGGAGATCACAAGACCCTTGAGATGCTGCTGGTGCTTGAGCGCGTACTCGATCGCGAGGATGCCACCCCACGAGTGTCCGAGCAGAAAGAAGTTGGCGGCATTCAGACCAAGCGCCACACGAACCTGCTCGACCTCGTCAACGAAGCGTGCGATCTCCCAAAGGTCAGGCTCGTCGGGTTGATCGCTGTACGCCGACCCAAGCTGGTCGTAGTAGTAGAACTCGATACCGGCGCCGGGGAGATAGCTGTCGGCGGCCTCGAAGTACTCGTGTGTCGCGCCGGGGCCACCGTGCAACAGAAGAAGCTTGATGCGCGGGTTGTTCCCCACGCGTTTCGTCCAAACCTTGAACGTGCCTTTCGGCGTCTCGATGGGGATCATCTTGACGCCTCCGCTGAGGACATCACCACGACCGGTGTTGTCGAAGTACTCGTTCATCGCCATGGTCCTCTTGTCAGCCCGCGACCCTCCAGCGACTCTCTGTGACCAGCACACTCCATGCTGACCTCCGGCTTACGCAAACGGCACGGCGAAGTCGCAGTAGGGGGCGCTCGTCTCGGTGACCGGCTCGCTCGCAAGGTAGGTAATTCGCACGCCGAGATCCTCGGGCTTGAGGACCAGACTTTCAGGGTCGATGCCGTGCTCTGCCGCCCAAGCCTGCAATGCCTCCGACGCGAGCTGCCACTGCACTGCCGGGTTCCCTCCCGGCCCAGCTGGTAGCGCGTCGTTCGGTATCGCGACGTACGCCTCCCGATGTGCGGGTTCGGTCCTCAAACTCAACTCCGGGTAATGCGATGCCAGCGCCTTCGCGTCCGACTCCGGGACCGGCTTGCACATCTCAACGGGGCCGTCGCTGTCGGCGCTCACCTCACCCCAGTAGATGGTGAACATCGCGCCTTCTCGCCCCGTCATCTTCGGTAGCGGTCGCTCGCGCAGGATCGCGATGAATTCCTTGCCGAGCGTCCACGCGCCGTGTTCGTCGACATTGCGTTTCAGGCAGAGCAAGCTCCGCTCGGGCATCTCTCGCGTAGCAACCTCGTACATGACGGACCTCTTTCCGCTCAGTCGGTTGACGAGGTAGTCGGCGAGCGCGCGGCGCGCGTCGTGTGCGGACTCGACCTCCCGCCAATGCGCTGCTATCCGCTCTGCGATAACAATCGGATCGCATACGAGCAGTTCCTTGATCGCCGCAAGAGGCAATCCAAGCTGACGCAACATCGCGACCAAGCGCGCCGCTTCGAGCTGCGCGGCGTCGTAGTAGCGATAGCCGGAGGTTTCATCGACACGCGCGGGAACCAGCACTCCAAGTTCGTCGTAGAGACGCAGCGCCTTAACTGACAGACGTGAGCGCCTTGCGAACTCGCCAATACTGACTTCTTCCACGCCTCATACTCCCGCGTCATCGAGCCGAACGGCTCGACATATTGAGTGTGCGGCCTCCCCAAGGGGAAGAGTCAAGTTCAACGGTCGAGTTTCAAGGACTCGATAAGCACCTACTGACAGGAAGGGATAAGTAAATGCTTCAGTTAGTTTCACATGGTCTGCTTCCGGTGGGCGCGGCAGGTATCGAACCTGCGACCTTCTGCTTGTAAGGCAGACGCTCTCGCCACTGAGCTACGCGCCCGGCTGCTCGTAAGTGTAGGACACCTTCGCCTACGACCCGGGCCCGTTCGGGTCTCCTCCGACCCCCGCAGCGTTCAGCTGGGTCATCAGCATGCTCAAGTCGAAGTAGTCCCGCCACGCGGTCAGCTTCCCTGCGTCGTCCAGCTCGAAGACGCCGGCCACGGGCAGCTCGACAGGCACGCCAACGATCTTCATACGGTCGATCCGCTCATTGAACACGGTGCTGCCTGTGACTGCTGTTTGCGTGATCTCGAAGTCGCAGTCGGTGCACGCAGACAGCTGCATCGTGAAGTGCTCGTGGATCGCATCGCGGCCTCGCACAGTGGTACGTCCGTCGTTCCACACAACAGCGTCATCCGTGAAGAAGTCTGCGAGCTTGCGCGCATCGCCTTGGCTCCAAGCGACTATAAAGTCGCGCACTACTGTTTCGTTATCGCTCATCACTCTCCCCTCGACTGGTAAACCCTACCGAATCGAACAATCCGGCAGGCGGCGAATGCGGCCCTTGCGTGGAATCGCTAACCTTTGTGTGTGAAGCGCCCCGTCCTCACATCTCTTGCTGCTGCGTTCCTTTCGCTTGTGCTCGCTGCGCCTGCATACGCCACGACGGACCCCGGTCGTTCGCAACAATGGGGTCTCACGAAGATCCATGCGGATCAAGCGTGGACGAAGGCGAAAGGCGCCGGCATCACGATCGCGATCGTCGACACTGGGATCGACCTGACGCACCCGGATCTCAAAGCGCACATCGCATCGCACTATGACTGCACGAGCGGCTCGTGCGTCGGCGGCGCAACTGCGGGGAACGACGACAACGGGCACGGTTCGCACGTCGCCGGTATAGCGGCGGCCGTGACGGGCAACGGCGTCGGCGTCGCCGGCGTCGCACCGTCGGCGAAGCTGATGGCCGTCAAGGTGTTGGATTCGTCCGGGAGCGGGAACTGCAGCAACATCGTTACGGGGATCCGCTTCGCGTCCGACCACGGCGCGCGCGTCATCAACCTGTCGCTGGGCCCGGAGACGGGGCTGCTCGACTTCATCCTGGGTAACAGCTGCGTGCAAGACCTTCAGAACGCAGCTGCGTACGCGTACGGACGAGGCGACGTCGTCGTGATCGCGGCGGGAAACCAAAGCCTCAAGTCTGCGTACAACAGCAGCGCGTTGGAGGTCGTCGGGGCGACGGGGCCGAACGACGAGGTGGCCTCGTACTCGAACACCGGCGCCAACGTGTACGCGCCCGGTGGCGACGCGTCGGGACAGTGTCAGAGCTCCACCAACTGCATCCTCTCGACGTGGATGAACGGTGGCTACGCGCTGGACCAGGGGACGTCGATGGCGGCGCCGCACGTTTCAGGCCTTGCCGCGTTGCTGCTGTCCGAGGGGTACACCAACGCACAAGCGGTCGCGCGCATCAACAGCACAGCCGACAATGTGAACGGCGTCGAGCGCATCAACGCGATGCGCGCAGTGGGTGCAACGTCGAGTTCAGGTGGAGGCGGCTCAACGCCGACGCCGACGCCGACTCGTCATCATTCATCGGGGACGCCCACGCCGACGGCGTCGAATCCGGCCGTGAAGCCGAGCAGCCCAGCCAAGACCGTTGCCCCGCCGTCCGCGAACCCGTCCTCGAGCGTGCTCGCCGTGACGCCGACGATCTCACCGAGCCCCACCGTTAACGCAGCGGGTCCCTCGGCCTCGACGGCTGCGCATAGCCGCGCGACACAGATCGGGCTTGCAGCCTTTGCGATCGTGGTGGTCGCGTTCGCAACCGCGCGAGCGCTCGCGCGCCGCCGAAGCGTCTAGCCGTTCGGCCGCACGACGATCCGCACCGGATCGCCTTCCTTCTCGGACAATCGCCGCACACCGTCGGGAACCTCGTCCAAGGAGATCACGTCGCTGATCGAGCCGGAGAGGTCGAGCCGCCCTCGCGACACCAACGACAGCAGCTCATCCAGATGCGGCTTGCGGTAGCCGAGGTGCCCGAGCAGCGAGATGCCGCGCGCGCCGAACAGCAGCCCCGGTCCGAGCTCAAGCGGATCCAACGATAGGCCGACCATCACGAGCCGCCCTGCGCGCGCCAAGCACCACTGCGCCTGCATCAGCACCTCGTTCTTACCGACGAGGTCCAGCGCGAGGTCCAAACCGATGCCGCCGGTCTCGCGCATGACGATGCTCTGCACGTCTTCGGTCGTCGGGTCGACGGCGATGTCTGCGCCGAGCGAGAGAGCGCGCTTGCGCGCGCTCTCGAGCGGGTCGACCGCAACGATCAGCCCTGCCCCCAGCATGCGCGCGATCTGCGTCGCGTGGGTGCCCAGCCCACCGATCCCCCACAGACCGACGGCTTCGCCGGGGCGGAGGGCTGCTCGATCGGAAAGGGCCGCGTACGGTGTTGCGACCGCGTCGGCGATGATCGCGGCTTGCTCCATCGGGACGTTGTCCGGCACGGGGCTGATCGTGAAGAAGGGAACCACGATGTACTCCGCCCACGCCCCGTCGTACATGAACCCCATGATCTGGAACGCCAGACATTCTTCGAGCAGCCCTCGCCTGCAGTTCGCGCATTGCATGCACGGCTTGCCGCCGGCCATCGTGACGCGATCGCCGACGTTCCAGCCTTCGATCAGTTCGCCGGTCTTCGCGATCGTGCCTGAGGCCTCGTGCCCGGGGGTCACGTCGGGGATGACTGCCGGGATCGAGTGGTCGATCAGATGCACATCCGACAGGCAGATTCCACACGCCTCCAC
>DATGHY010000289.1:0-2259 GCA_035307625.1 Actinomycetota bacterium | reverse complement strand
GTGATGCCGAGCTGCTCGACACGGTGCCCGAGCTGCGGTTCGTACAGACGAAAGGTGCTGCGGTCGCGTGAGTGCTGTTGCCGAGGTCTTGGAGAAGGTCTACGACGGGGAGCGGGTCTCGGACGAGGACGCGGTCACGCTCCTGCGCTCCCGCGACCTCGTGGCGGTCGGGCGGGCGGCGAACGCGGTCCGGAACCGGCTGCACGACCCCGAGCGGGTGACGTTCATCGTCGACCGCAATCTCAACTACACGAACATCTGCGTCACTGACTGCGACTTCTGCGCGTTCTACCGCCGGCCCGGCGACACGCGCGAGGGCTACGTGCTGCCGAAGCCGGTGATCTTCAAGAAGATCGAGGAGACGCTGGCGATCGGCGGCACGGGGCTGCTGATGCAGGGCGGGCACCATCCCGATCTCGGCATCGACTACTACGAGGATCTCTTCCGGTCGATCAAGGCGAAGTACCAGATCCATCTGCACGCGCTGTCGCCGCCGGAGATCCAGCACATCTCCCGGCGCTCGAAGCTGACGATCCCGGAGACGCTGACGCGGCTGCGCGACGCGGGGCTCGACTCGATCCCCGGCGGCGGCGGCGAGGTGCTCGTCGACCGCGTCCGCGACATCATCGCGCCGAAGAAGACGAAGTCGTCCGAGTGGCTCAACGTCATGCGCCACGCGCACCGGCTCGGGATCTCGACGACGGCGACGATGATGTACGGGCACGTCGAGACGCTCGAGGAGCGCGTCGAGCACATGCGGCGTGTGCGCGAGGTGCAGGACGAGACGGGCGGCTTCCGCGCGTTCTTCTCGTGGACGTTCCAGGACGACGGGAACCGGCTCGGCGAGAAGGTGCCGCCCGAGACGCGGCCGACGTCGTTCGACTATCTGCTGACGCAGGCGGTGTCGCGGATCTACCTCGACAACATGCCGCACATCGGCTCGTCGTGGGTGACACAGGGCAAGAAGATCGGGCAGGTTGCCCTGCAGTTCGGCGCCGACGACCTGGGCTCGGTGATGATCGAGGAAAACGTCGTCAGCGCCGCCGGGACGACGTACCGCGCGTCGACGGACGAGTTCGTCCACCTGATCCGCTCGCTCGGCAAGATCCCGGTGCAGCGCGACACGCTGTACCGCGACGTCCGCATCTGGAACTGACGACTCAGGACGCGTACTCGAGCGAGCCGTCGCGCTGACCGGCTCGGATGAAGCGTCCGAAGGTGCCGAGCGCCAGCAGGAGCCACGCGCCGGCGACGACGATCTCGACGCCCGCATGTGCGCCGACGGTCGACCACGACGCATCCCCGACGACCCCGCGGATCGCCTCGAGGCCGTTCGTGATCGGCAGGCAGCGCGAGATCCACGCGAGCCAGCCCGGATAGAAAGACACCGGCACGTTGACGCCGCAGAGCGCCATCAGCGTCACGATCGTCGCGTTCACGATCAGCCCGGTCATCTCGCGCCGCCGGATGATCACGCCCGCGAGGAACGTGCTGAAGCTGTACGCCGAGAACCCGACGAGCGCCGTCAGCGGGATCACGAGCAGCACGCGCGGAAACGGAAAGTGCAGTCCGAACGCCGGCCCGAGGATGAACAGCCCGAGCAGGCTGCTGAAGACGCCGTCTGCCATCACGTAGATGCCGCGCGACGCGAACACGACGACCGGCCGCGACGGGCTTGCAAGCAGGAGCGACAGAGTCCCGTTGCCCCGCTCCGACGTCGTCATGTTCATCGCGAACAGCGCGCCCATCACCGCGATCATCACCGCGTTGCCGATCAGGAAGAACTGCGTCTGCTCGTCCGAGCGTAGGAGCTTGCCGATCAGCGCGAAGAACGAGACCTGCGAGATCATCCGCACGCACCAGCCGAAGATCCAGCTCTTCAGCGTGAAGATCGACCAGTAGTCGTTCGCACCGCTCACGATCGCGTACCACGAGACGCGCGCGGTCGCCACGAGCCCTCTCATGTCGTCCCCAGCTCACCGTTGCCGCGAACGCGGACGAGGATCACGCGCATGGCCCACGCGCCGACGGCGAGACCGCACGCGCCGAGCAGAGCGACCATCCCGAGCCGGAACGCGAAGTGATGCATCGGGCCGGGCCGCAGCGCCGCACGCAGCAGGTCGGCGCTCCACGAGAGGAAGACGACGCTGCTCACCGGCCGGATCCAGTGCGGGAGCACCGACACCGGCACGAGGATCCCGCCGAGCACGTAGAACGGATAGCTGGCCGAGTTCGAGAACGTCACCGCGTTGCGCGCAA
>DATGHY010000288.1:0-2523 GCA_035307625.1 Actinomycetota bacterium | reverse complement strand
TCAGTCAATTCGCCGGCTCCGGCTGGTACGGCTCCGGTTGGTATGGGAGCGGTTGGTACGGCTCCGGTTGGTACGGCTCGGGCTGGTACGGCCAGCCTGGTGGCTCCGGTTGGTACGGCAGCGGCTGGTACGGCTCGGGTTGGTACGGCGTGTGGGATAACGGCTAGTGGCTTCCAAGACCCCCCCTGATGCCGGGAAGGCGCAAGCCTTCCCGGCAGCAATACGGCTCTACGTCGCGTCACTGACGGCCGCCGCGGTCGCGATCAGCGGACTGGTTATTGCCCTGTACGGTCGCGAGGGGCGGATGCCCTGGGGGACGGCGGCAACGCTATTGCCGATGCTGATCGCGGCGGCCGGCTTGAAGCTTCGCTTCCAGCTTCGAGACCAGATCCAGGGCGTGGACCTGTTCGAAGCGATGCTCGCACCCGCGATCTTCGCGCTGCCACCTGTAGCCGTCTTGATTATGGTCGCGGTCGCGCATCTCACCATCGAGATCTATCGGCGCAATCATCCGGTGAAGGCGACGTTCAACGTCTCGCAGTGGGTGCTCGCGGCCGGTCTCGCCACGATCGTGTTCCACGAGCTTCGCCCGGGCCCGTCCCTTTCTTCGGGAACGGCGGCAGCGATGGTGGCGGCGCTTACCGTCTGGGCGCTGACGAACACGCTTGCATTCGGCGGCGTGATCGCGCTGGCCGACACGCAGTCCTTCAAGCACGCGGTTCGGGAGATCATCCCAGCGCAAGTCGTCGGATGGGTGATCAACACAGCCTTCGGCCTGTTGTTCGTCACGGCGTACCGCTCGAACCCGCTCATCGTCGGGCTGTTCATCGTGCCGCTGCTCGTCCTTCGCTGGTCGCACCGTAGCTACGGAGCGGTCCTCGCGGACAAGGCGCGCCTTGCCGGCATGCACCGCGCGACGCGCGCGCTGGTCGGACCGATCAACCCGCGTGACGCGATCCCGAACTTCATCGCAGAGGTGCGCAACTGCTTCGACGCCGGTGTCGCGCAGCTGGTCGTGCGCGAAGGCGACCTGCGCATCGTGTACACGGCAAACGCGCATGGGACGACAGTCACCAACGAATCCATCGGATCGCTCTCACTGGCCTGGGCGCTCGCGTTGCGCGCGCGCACCGCGCGCATCACGCGCACGACGGCGGCGCCGAACCTGGTCGGGCTGCTGAACGCGGAAGGGAGGCGCGACTGCATCGCCGCGCCGCTGTTCTCCGACGGCAGTGTCGTCGGCGTGCTCGTCGCGTACGACTGCTCTGGACCGGAAGGCTTCGAAGAGGGCGAGCTCGCAGTGCTCGAGACCCTCGCACGCGAAGCCGCAGGCGCGCTCGCCAAAGGCTCACTGCTGGACGAGATCCTCGACGAGCGCCGCAAGCTCGCCGAGATCGTCGACCGCACGTCGGACGGCATCGTCACGATGTCGGCGGACGGCAAGGTGCAACTATGGAACGCGGGCATGGAAGTCGTAACCGGTTACGCGGCGGAGGCGATGCTCGGCGCGCACGGCCTCGACCGGCTGCGCGCGCGCGACGAAGCCGGCATCGACGTCATGGTCGACCGCTGGGCCGCCGGCGTCACGATCCCCGCGCAGCTGCAGATCATCGATAGCGAAGGCGTGACGCGCTGGCTCGCATGCTCGGCGACGCCGGTGGACGACGGCGAAGGCCGGCCGCACCTATTGATCCTCGTCGTGCGCGACGTCACGCGCGCGCACGAAGTCGAGCGCCTCAAGGACGACTTCGTCGCGACGGTCTCACACGAGCTGCGGACGCCGCTCACGCCGATCAAAGGCTTCGCTGCGACGCTGGTCGAATCCGGCGACTCGCTCAGCGCTGCAGATCGCGCGACGGCTGCCAAGAGCATCTTGAAGCAGGCCGAACACCTCGAGCGGCTGGTGGTCAACCTCCTCGACGCCGCGAAGCTCGAACGGGGGATCGACGGCGACGGGCACGACGCGATCATCGACGTGCATTCGATCGCCGAACGCATCGCGACCGACTTCCGCACCGCGCATCCCGATCGCGCGATCGTTCTCGACGGCGAGACCGACTGCCGCGCGCGCGGCGACGAGCTTTTCATCGGCCAGATCCTTTCGAACCTGGTGTCCAACGCGATCAAGTACGCGCCGGCCGACGAGCCGATCGAGATCCGCCTGTCGAACCAGGACGGCGGCGTCACGGTTTCGGTGACCGACCGCGGTCCCGGGATCCCGCCCAGCGAGGTCGACCGCATCTTCGATCGCTTCCACCGCCTCGGGAATGTTTTGACGCGAGCAGCCGGTGGCACCGGCCTCGGCTTGTACATCGCGCGCCAACTGGCTGCGGCGGTTGGGGGAACCATCACGGTCGACAGCGTGCTCGGTGAAGGCTCGACGTTCATCCTGCACCTGCGGAACCCTGCGCGCCTGGTCGCCGTCTCTTAGGGCTTCGTTCCAGACGCCAGCAGCACGTCGCGGAAGTCCACCAGCGTTTCGGGGAACGTGGCCGCGTACGTCTCGCGCACCTGCTCCAAGAA
>DATGHY010000287.1:0-2699 GCA_035307625.1 Actinomycetota bacterium | reverse complement strand
GGCCGATCCCGAGCGCCACCAGCACGGCGGCACCCACCAGGATCGTCAGCAGCACGGACTTCCCTTGGATCCCCCCGACCAGCGTCTGCGACGCCAAGCCGATGGCGAGGATCGCCGCGCGCTCGCCGCGCACGTCGAGCGGCCCGTACAGCGTTTCCATCGTCTCGCCTTGCACGCGCACGCGAACCTGGACGCCGTTCACCGCCGCGTTGCGGAACGGCAGCGGCCCGCCGTTCGCGGTTATCTGCGTCCCGTCGAGCGAGAAGATCACGATGCGCGCGCTGGGAGCGCGGCCCATGCGCGCAGCGATCTCCGCAAGGTTGTCGGACACGACGACCGCGCCGACCGAGTGACCCTTCGCGTCGCGTACCGGTCCCGCGACGAAGAGGTCGGTCGGTGACAGCGCCGAGAACTTGTCACCGCGCGCGTCCGATTCCCCTCGAGCAGCCCGAAGGAGTGGCGCCAGCGTGAGCGTGCGATCGCGCACGATCCTGGGCGGCGTCACGGACGTGTCGAGCCCGAACAGCACCGTGCCGGTACGGTCGATGAGCCGGAAGCTTGAGTGACCGCTGTTGATCGCGATCGGTTCGAGCAGCTGCCGCAGCAGCATGCGGTCGCCCTTCTTCACGGCGTCGGCGACGCCCTGCGTGTTCGATCCGAGGCGGACCGCCTGGAGCAGGTTCTGCTCGTCGTCGGCGAGCGTCGCGCGCGCGCCGTCGAAAGCGGTCGCGAGCTGCGCGGTTGCCCGCGAACGCGCCTCGCTGGTTGCGCCGTGCACGAGGATGGCTGTTCCGAATCCGCCCCACGCGATGATCAGGATGGTGAAGGGAACCAAAATCTTGGCGTAGATCGGCAGGTTGCGGTAGCGCGGGCGCGTCATCGCACGATCACCGAGACGATGTTCGAGTCCGCGAGGTCGGCGTTCGCAGCGTAAGCGTGTGCGTGGTCCACGATCGCTGAGTTGTGCTTGACGTTCGGATCGACGGAGACCGTGAAGTGCTCGGTCACCGAAGCTCCGGGCGAGAGCGACGGCACGGCGAACACGAGCGGGTGGTTGGGCGCCGGGGCCGAGCCCAGGCTGCCGCAGGTGAAGGACGAAGCGCCCTTCGCCGGCACGGTCGCCCCCCCGCACACCCAGCTGGACAGGGAAGCGCCGTCGGGTACGTGGCTCTCGATCACGACGTCGGTTGCGCTTCCGGAGCCCGCGTTGGTCACGGTGATCGTGTACGTGATCGTTCTGTTCTTCTTGACGGTCTGATTCGTGGAAGCGATGGCCACCGAAAGGCTCGGCGCGGGAGGCGGCGGGGGAGACTCAGACGGCGTCGGGGTCTGGGTCGGCGCTGGGGACGTGGGGTGTGACGGGGTGCTCGAAGGGCTCGGCGTTGATCCTGGCTTGCCCGGCGGGGCCGGCGTCGACGCTGCGGGGCTCGGCGAGTGGCTGTTGATGGGGTGGAAGCCGCTCACGTCGCGCGCGTAGCTGGGTCCGGCGAGGGCCGGGATGCGCACGACAGAAGCGCCGGTGACGCTGGCCACGAGGAGTGTGGCTCCGAGCGTCGATCCGACGGCACCAAGCACCAGCACCGCTTTGATCAGCGGTGCCGGTAGCTTCAATATCGCTCCGGCGTGCCCGGAGCTGGGCGCGCGCGCCATTTCAACCTTCCCTCTCCGTACATAAAGAGAGTCGGCTTCCCCGCGCGCCGTCTGAAGACAACAGCTGACGCGATGGCGAGGACGTTTCGGTCCGTCGCAGGACGAACCGGACGAGCCGCATCCAGTCTGTGAAGATCGGGTGGGTTCGTGACTCCGTTCGGTTATCCGAGCGCGGCGGTTTCGCGCTCTTCGATCCAGTGATCGATGCGCTCCCACCACTGGTACAGCCACTCGATCACGGCGTCCCGGTCGTGGGGGACCTCGGACGGCGGGATGCGCCAGTAGCGCGCGTGCACGGGGTGCTCGAGTGGGATGCGGCGCCAGAGATCCTTGAACGATCCGATGTCCTCGAGCACCGAGTGTGCGACGAGCACGATGTCGGCGTCGGTCGCGCTGTCGATGGCGGCGATGACGCCGTTGTGCCGCGGCGGAAGGACGTGCGCCATCGCCTCTGCCCGCTCGGCCGAGCGCAGGTACCCCTTCCCACGCAGGTAGTCGATCGCGCGCATCCGCACGCGCGGCGTGAAGTCCTTCCCCTCGGGGAACAACACGAACGCATCCATCTGGCCCAGATCGCGCGCAAGGTCGCCGATCGCCGACGTGTAGAGGTCGCGGCGCGAGGGGTCGTGGCGGATGAAGCGGTTCGGCAAGCGGTTGAGCATCGTGTCGAAAAGCGGTTCCCACTGGAGCTTCGCCAACATGACGATGCGTGGATGCCTTTTGAATCCGACGAGCAGCGTCCCGATAAGCAGCAACGAGTTCCCAGGCCCGGCATGGCGGCTGAAGACCAAGATGGGCCCCGCACGCGGAACCGGGAGCTCCTCGATGTGGATCGACAGCTTGAAGAGCCCCCGCACGGCGTGATTGATCTGCCGGAGCCACCAGCGCATGAAGTCGTAGTGCGCCCTCTGCATTCCCTCCCTATGGATGAACAGGCCGAACCCGCTCGCGATCCACAGAGCGAACATGATCAGGAGCCCCGCGACCTCGAATGCCAGATAGCACACGACGAACGCCACGAGTCGCACGGTGCGCCAGCTCCCGGGAAG
>DATGHY010000286.1:0-5724 GCA_035307625.1 Actinomycetota bacterium | reverse complement strand
ATGCCCGGCGGGAAGCGGCTCGGGGTCGACCACATCGAGGTTCGCCCGCGCGACGGTCCCGTCGTCGAGAGCTGCGAGCAACGCATCCTGATCCACGACAGTGCCGCGCGAGATGTTCGTAAGCGTTACCCCCGGCTTCATGTCCGCGAACGCCGCCTTGCCGAGCAGGTGATACGTCTCCTTCGTAGCGGGGAGCGTGACAACGAGGTGGTCTGCGCGCGCGATAACGTCGTGGAGGTCGGTCGAGTCGACTTCGGCGAGACCGGAGCCGGCGCTCGTGCGACGAACCGCGACGACGCGCGCGCCGAACGCGAGAGCCAGGCGCGCGACCTCCGTCCCGATCGCGCCGAGCCCGAGGATGCCGACCGTCTTCCCGCGCAGGCTGCCGAGCCGTGCGGTGTTCCACTGAGCGGGTGGCGACGTGATCCACCGCTCCGGCAGCTGCTTCTCGAACGCGAGCAGCTCCGCGAGCACGAACTCGGCGATCGCCGGCGCAGCCGCCCCGCGAGACGACGTCAGCAGCCGGTCGCCGACGGCGTCCAGCGGGAACCCATCGACGCCCGCGCCGAGCACGTGGATCCATCGGACCTCCGGCGTCAGCTTCGTAGTCAGCGCAGCGTGATCGGTCGGCAAGGCGACGAGAACGTCGCTCGAGCCTTGATCCGTAAACGTCACACCGGGCACATGCCGCTCGAGCAGGTGAACCATGTCAGCCTGGAACCGGCCGAGGTGCGTCAGCACCGTGCGCCTATCAGGCATCTGCGCGCGCGATGTCTTTGAGGACGCCGATCTGATGAACGGCGGCGAGGTTGTCCGCGAGATACTCGGGCGCCTCCGCCGTTTCGATGAACCAACCGGTCGGGCACATGGTCAGGATCTCGACGAACGAGAAACCGAGCCCGGCCACCTGCCGCTCGAACGCCGCTGTGATCATCTGCTTCGTCAGCGCGACGTTGTGCGCATTGTTCACCGCGCCGCGCGCGACGTACGCCGAACCGTCGATGCCGGCGAGCATGTTCGCGAGCAAGATCGGATGACCGTGGTCTTCGGCCGTGCGCCCGTCCAACGTGTTCTTCGTGCGTTGCCCGATCACCGTGGTCGCCGTCATGTGTCCGCCGGTTTCACCGAACACGCCGTTGTTCAGCATGATGCATGTGACGTTCTCTCCGCGAGCAGCCGTGTGGATCACCTCTTGCAAGCCTTCGTTCACCATGTCGCCGTCACCTTGCACGGTGAACACGAACGCATCCGGCTTCGCGCGCTTCACACCGGTCGCGAGCGACGGCGCACGACCATGCAGCGCCTGCAGCACCTCGACGTCGAGGTTGTTGGAGAACGCCGTGTAGCAGCCGATGCCGAACACGCCGATCGTGCGCTGGACCAAGCCGAGCTCCGATACCGCTTCGACCGCCGCGCGCATCGCGACCGGCTCACCGCAGCCGGGACAGAGGTGGTGTGTTCCGACGTCGATCAGATCGGGCGTGAAGTCGCGCACCAGCGTCGCGGGTTGCGAGGGTGGCCGATCGGTCGGAACGATGTTGTGACCTTCGTGCTCGGTCATCGCGCGAACACCTCCTCGATGCGCGCGCGCAGGACCTGCACATCGAGATCCGGCGCGATCCCAAAGCCGGAGCTGTCGAGGCTGAGGCCGCCGATGAACGACACGGGCGCCGCCCCGAGGACGGCAAGCCGCACGTCGTCGATCATCTGCCCTTGGTTGTTCTCGTACACGGCCACTGCGCGCGCGCCGGCGCATGCGCGCGCAACCGCCTCGGACGGGAACGGGTAGAGCGTGATGGGGCGTGCATATCCGACCGGGAGGCCCTGGGCGCGCAGCGCGCGCACGGCTGCTCGAACGTAGCGGCCCGGCGTGCCGAATGCGACGACTACGACCTCGGCGTCGTCCGTCGATTCCGTCTCGACGAGCGGCATCACGCCGGCCGTCATCTCGGCGGTCGCTTCGGCACAGCTCGCGTAGTGTGTCGCGAGGTTGTAGCCGGCTTGGTTCTTTCGTTTGAACGCGCCCAACGGGGAGAGCAGCTTCGCTCGGCCGGTTCCACCGGAGCGACCGTCGAGCGCCCAACTCGTGTCTCGTTCATCGGGAGCCGGCGCCGCGATCTCGACCGACGTGGCCGTGTGCGCGAGGTAGTAGTCGCCGAACACCAGAACTGGGTTGCGCCAGCGGAACGCGAGTTCGAACGCCTTCTGCACCAACGTCACGGCTTCGGTGATGTCGGCCGGCGCGAGCACGATGTGCCGGTAATCGCCGTGCCCGCCACCGCGCGTCGCCTGGAAGTAGTCGCCTTGCGCGCGCGCCATGTTCAGGACGACGAGCGGCAAGCGCGCGAGGGTGATCTCGGCGAGCGACTCTTGCATCAGCGACAAGCCTTGGCCGGTCGACCCCGTCGCGGCGGGCGTTCCGGTTGCGGCAGCGCCCCATGCCATCCCGATCGCTTCGAGTTCGCTCTCGGCGTTCATGCATGCGCCGCCCACGCCGGGGAGCAAGCGCGCCATATGCTCGAGCACCTCCGTGAACGGCGTCATCGGATAGCCGGCGAAGAAGCGGCATCCGGCGGCGATCATCGCCTCTGCGATCGCTTCCGATCCTTCGAGCAGCCGGGTGCTCATTCGCTCACCACCAGATCGATCGGCTCGTCGTACTTGTAGACCTGGAACACGAAGTCCGGACAGATCTGCGCGCAGATGCGGCAGCCCGTGCAGCCGGGGGAGAGGACCGGGTACGCGTAGCCGCGGGCATTGAGCTCGTGGCTCGTCATCGTGAGCACGCCCGGCGGGCACGCGTCGATGCAGAGGTCGCAGCCCTTGCAGGCGTCGACGTCGATCACGACGGTCCCACGCGTAGGCACCGTTCGCTCGGTCACGCGCGCACCTCGCTCGGCCATGCGATGGCGAGATCTCGCGATGCCGCCTCATACCCGCCGCGCACGGCAGCAACGTTCACTTCGACGGTCTTCTGCCGGTAGGAGGGGAGGGACTCCGATATCGCTCCTGTGAGCGTGTCCAAGGCGACGAGACCGGTTGCAGCCGCGTAGGCGCCGACGAGAACCATCGACGCAGCGAGCCGGTTGCCGATGCCGTCGGCGATCTCGTTGGCGTGGAGCTCGACCACCGTGGAGTGTGAGGGGTCCGGCCTGCTCGAACAGACATCGCTGTTGACGACGACGATGCTGCCGTCGATGAGCTTGGAGTAGATCGGGCCGGCGAATTGGTCGTGCATCACGATGGCCGACCAGGCATGCCCGACCGTGGGCGGCGCTTCGACGGGACCATCCGAGATGACGATCGTGGCGTCGGTGTTCCCGCCGCGCATCATGCCGCCGTAGCTGCCGAACAGCTGGACGCTGCGGCCTTCGGCGATGGCAGCAGTCGCGATCACGCGGGCCGCGAGCTGAACACCTTGCCCGCCGATCCCCGTGAGCAGCAGCTCTCGCTCCATCCCGGCTCCCTCTGAGGCGCTGAGAACAGCGATTTTAGACGATGAGAACAACGTTCTGCCAATCGGCCTCCCCTCCTCATCTCGCTTCTGAGGAGCGGCAGCGCCGGTACCGTGAGGGCATGCGACGGGCGGTGATCGCGGCGATGGCGATAGGCATCCTCGGGGCTTCGTGCACGGCCGGCCGCATCGATCCGAAGGCAACGATCGTGATCGAGGGCACCGTCATGCGGCAGAAGGGCGCGCGCGAGGCGCTGTACCTCGCTTCGTCTGCGCGGGTCCCAACGACGGGAGCCGGAACGCGCGCGCCTGCCGTCACGTCGCCTGCGCGGCGCCACGGGATCGGTTGGTTCGTGGTGATCGCGGGAATGATCCTTGGTGCCGTCGCCGGTGCTGCTGGGCTGTTGGTTGCGCGCGACCGGAAACACGGCGTCTTCTAAGGATCTACGCCGACCCACGCGCGCTCGGCCGCCGACTGCCTGATCGCGTCGAGGACGGCCATCCCCGCGACGCCGTCCGCGAACGTCGCGTGCGGAGGACCGGCCGGTACTTCGCGACCTTCGATCAGATCCCGGAACCGTTGGGCGAGACGGGTGTAGAGCGGCATCTCCACGCCGAACGCGTGCATGCGTTCGTACGCGGTCTGCGTGAGGTCGGCCGGCGGCGGGTCGAATGTCGATGCGTTCAAGTCTTCCGGTAGGGGAACCTCATGTTCGCCGTGCGCGTCCGCAACGATCACCCGGTCGCCTTCTGTGCGCGCCGTCCCTTTCGAGCCGGTTACGCGCGTCGCGAACAGCGGCATGCCCCACGCACCTGCGGTGCTCTGCATGACACCTTCGACACCAGACTCAGTGCGGAAGTGGACGGTGTAGGAATCCTCCGCTGTGGTATCGCGTTCCGCGGCGAGATTGAGCCCCGCGCTCACACCTTCGATCTCTCCGAGCATCACACGGACTTGGTCGATCACATGCGGTGCGTGCGCGCCGAGCCAACCGCCGCCTTGTGTCCCGTCTGCCCACCACTCCGGCAGCTCGCCCGACGGATCCGCCAGGATCGGCAGGTGCAGGATGAACGTCGCGAGCCGGGGCTCGCCGATCGCGCCCTCGCGCACGACACGGTTGAGCAACGCCTGGCCTGCAGCCCAGCGGAACTCCGCGCCGAGGAGGTGGACGATGCCGGCCTGCTCGGCCGCCTGCAGCATCGCGCGCGCTTCGGCCGCATCGCGCGCGAACGGCTTCTCCACGAGCACGTGCTTCCCTGCGCCGATCGCCGCCAGCGCGATCGCCGCGTGCGTGTGCGGGGGCGTGGCGATGGTGACTGCGTCTGCTCCGGGCTGCTCGAGCGCATCGTCGAGAGATGTGAAGGCGTTGGCGATCTCGAATCGATCCGCGCGCGTTTTGGTCTTAGCGGGGTCGCGGCCGACCAAGCCGACCACGTCGAAGCCGGCCGCGCGCAGGGCGCGCACGTGCGTCAGGCAGCCGAATCCGGTACCGACGACGATCGCGCCGGTCACGACAGCATCTCCACGAGCAGCCGGCGTTGGACCTGGTTCGTCGGGCTCGTGCGCGGGATGCGATCGACGATCACCAGCCGGCGCGGGTGCTTGAAGCGTGCAAGGCGCGTTCCGCAGTGCGCGCGCAGGTCGTCGAGCGACGGCGGTTCTCCGTTCGGTACGACGACGGCGCACACGATCTCCCCCCAGGTGTCGTCCGGGAGACCGATGACGGCGACGTCTGCGATGGCCGGGTAGCCTGCGAGAACCGTCTCCACCTCGGCAGGGGATACGCCTTCGCCACCGGATCGGATCAGATCGCCGGCCCGTCCGATGATGGAGACGAACCCGTCACCGTCGATGTCGGCGAGGTCGCCCGTCCGGAACCACCCATCGACGAGCGCATTCGCAGTTGCTTCCGTGTCGTTGAAGTATCCATCGAAGAGCAGCGGGCTTCGGACCCACAGCTCACTTGTCTCGTCGACCTTCACCGAGACGAACGGCCCCGGCGTCCCGCAGCTTCCCGGTTTCCGTTGCACATCGGGATCATCGAGCATCGTGACGCTGCCCGTCTCGGTCGAGCCGTAGAAGACGCGTACGCATGCGCCGGGCAGCGCAGCTCGGATCGCGCCGAGCAATTCGACGGGCGTTGCCGACGTTCCGGTGTCCGCGAACCGCAGCGACTGCAGGTCATGCTTCGATCTCTCGGCCGTCGCGATGTGCTCCAAGATCCGCCGCCACACTGCAGGGATGCAGTTCAGATGTGTCGCGCGATGCT
>DATGHY010000285.1:0-14018 GCA_035307625.1 Actinomycetota bacterium | reverse complement strand
GACCGCATCGCGCAAGAGATCATCATCCGGCGGAGCCAGCCCTCCGCGATCGCCGCGGAAGCGCTCGACGCGCGCGTGTTTGGCCGTCATCGCTACGGCCGTCCCCTGCCGAAGCCCGAAGCCGTCCGGCGTATCGGTCCTGGCCCGCTTCGCACGTACCACGCCCAGCACATCGGACCGAAAGGCAGCTCGCTGGTGATCGTCGGAGACGTGTCGCCGTCGAAGGCAGGCGACCTGGCCGAAGAGATGCTTGGCTCGTGGCGCGCGAAGGTCGCCTCCGCGGCGCCGGCGAAACCTGCGCTGCCGCCCACCCAGCTGCCTGTTCTGATCGTCGACCGTCCGGGCGCCGTGCAGACGAACATCCGGTTGGCAGGCCGCTGGCTCCGACGCGGTCAGCCGGATTTCTACGCGCTCGCACTGGCGCACATCGTCTTCGGCGGCTACTTCTCGTCGAGGCTCGTGAAGAACATCCGAGAAGACAAGGGTTACACGTACTCGCCCGGCAGCGCGGTCGATCATCGCCGCCTCACCTCGACGTTCTTGGTCGCGGCCGACGTCGGAACCGACGTCACCGCGCCCTCGCTGTTGGAGATCAAGTACGAGCTCGGCCGCATGACGTTGCTACCGGTCCCCCAAGACGAGCTCGACGCAGGGCGCCGCTACCTGGCCGGCGTGACGATGCTGTCGACGCAGACGCAGTCGGGCCTCGCCTCCTATATCGACTCGATCACGTCTGCGGGCCTCGGGATCGATTACCTGCGCGACTTCCGGTCGAACCTGGAGCGAGTTACACCCGACGACGTCCTGCGGGTCGCATCCGACTACCTCTCGCCGCAGAACCTGCTCACGGTGATGGTCGGGGACGCCGCCGCGATCCGGCGGCCGGTCGAGACGCTCGGACCGGTCGAGCTCACGAAGGCCCACTGAGCCAATCGCCGGAAGGCCGGCGCGTCCGGCGTTAAGGTAGTTCTCTCCACTTCCCCGACCGAGGAGCCCGCCCTGAAGAGAAGCGAGTTCGCCGACCTCGTCGCGAGCGGCGTGCTGTTGTCCGACGGCGGCACCGGCACGACCCTCGTTGCGCGTGGCGTTAAGCCGGACGCGTGCTTCGACGCGCTGAACGTGTCAGCGCGCGACATCGTCCGCGAGGTGCACGAGAGCTTCGTAGAGGCCGGAGCGCAGGTCGTGGAGACCAACACCTTCGGCGCCAACCGTTACAAGCTCGCCGCGCACGACTTCGCGTACCGGGTGCATGAGATCAACGTGGCCGGTGTCGCGCGCGCCCGCGAAGCGGGCGCGCGCTACGTGGCCGGGTCGGTCGGGCCTTTGGGGGTCCGTCTCGCCCCCTACGGGCGGGTCCCGAAGGACGAAGCGCAGGAGGCCTTCGCCGAGCAGATCCGCGGGCTCGTCGACGGCGGCGCCGACCTCCTGATCCTGGAGACGCACTCCGACGTCGCAGAGCTCGAGCAAGCCGTGCTCGCCGCGCGCGCGGTGTGCGATCTCCCGGTCGTGGCCTCGCTCACGTTCACGCGCGACGACCGCACGCTGCTCGGCGAGTCGCCCGAAGCTGCGGCTGCACGCCTCGCCGGTCTCGAGGTCGACATGCTCGGCGTGAATTGCTCCGAAGGACCCGAGCAGGTTCTGCGCTTGGTCACGATGATGAAGCCGCACGCCGGCGGCATCCCCTTGGTCGCGCAGCCCAATGCCGGCGGCCCGCAGCGGCTCGGCGGCCGCATCATGTTCAGTGCAACCCCGGAATACTTCGGTGAGTACGCCACCGCGTTCGTCGCAGCCGGCGCTCGCATGGTCGGCGGCTGCTGCGGCACACAGCCGCCGCACATCCGAGCGATGGCCGGCGCACTGGCCGCACCGGCACGGCCGCTCGACATCGAAGTTTCCGAGCAGCCTGCCGAGCCTGTCGAGGTTCGCACGGCGCAGCACCCAACCGGCCTCGCGACGAAGCTCGCTGCGCGCGCGCTGACGATCGCGGTCGAGATGGAACCGCCGCGCGGATTCTCAGCGGCGCGCCTCGTCGCCGGCGCCGATACCTTGCGAGCAGCCGGTGCCGACGTCATCAACGTCAGCGACATGCCGACCGCGCGCATGCGCATGAGCGCGTGGGCGGCGTGCCATCTCGTGCAGCAGGAAGCCGGGATCGAAACGGTGCTCCACTTCCCGACGCGCGGTCGCAACCTGCTGCGCGTGCAAGGCGACCTGCTCGCGGCGTACGCGCTCGGCATCCGCAACATCTTCGCAGTGATGGGCGACTCGACGTCGATCGGGGACTTCCCGGAGGCGACCGACCTGTCGGACGTAACGCCGAGCGGTTTGATCGCGCTCGTGAAAGGCTCGCTGAACGCGGGGCTCGACCGCGCCGGCTCGTCGATCGGCGACCCGACGAGCTTCGTCGTCGCGTGTGCGTTGAACGTCACGGCGTCGGATCTCGAGCGCGAGGCGCGCGTGCTCAAACGCAAGATCGACGCGGGAGCGGATTACGCGATAACGCAAGCGATCTTCGACGCCGAACGTTTGGATCGCTTCCGGGCGCTGTATGAACAACACTATGGACCGCTCGACCTGCCCATCATGGGCGGCGTCCTCCCGATCGCCTCGCGCCGGCACGCAGAATTCCTCCACAACGAGGTCCCCGGCATCGACATCCCCGACGCCGTTCGCAAGCGCATCGGCAAGTCGTCGAACGAGCGATCTGAGGGCCTGGCCGTCGCCGTGGAGCTTTGCGGAGAGTTGCGCGCGCGCGTCGCCGGCCTGTATCTCATCCCCCCGTTCCGCCGGTACGACCATGCGGCGGAGCTGATCGAACTGGTACGCAGCGACTGAGACGAAGGGATCCACGATGAAGCTTGGCATCGGACTTCCGAACACGCTCGTCCCCGACGTGAACCGCGGGATGTTCCTCGATTGGGCGCGCGTCGCCGATCAAGCCGGATTCCATTCGTTCGGCACGATCGACCGTCCAAGCCAGGACGTATGGGATCCACTGATCGCGCTGACTGCTGCCGCTGCGGTGACGGAACGGGTGCGCCTCGCGACGACGATCTTGCAGCTCCCCAACCGCAACGAAGTCTTGGTCGCGAAGCAAGCGGCGGTGATCGATCGTCTTTCGGGCGGCCGCTTGGATCTGGGCGTCGGCATCGGGTGGGACGCGAGCGACTACAAGATCCTCGGCGCGCGCTGGCCGAATCGCGGCAAGAAGCTCGAACGACAGATCCGCAAGATCCGCCGTATCTGGCGCGCCGCCAAGAAGGCGTCGGCGGACGAAGCGGCGACCGGGCCCGCGCCGATGCAAAAGCCGCTCCCGCCGATCTGGATCGGCGCGAACAAACCGCGCGCGGTCGATCGCGCGATCGAGATGGGTGACGCGTATGTCTTCGGGGCGGCCGGTGCGGAACGGATGATCGAAGCCGCACCGAAGTTACGAGCTCAGGCCGAGCAGGCCGGCAAGAAGAGATTCCAGCTTGGCGGTCTCGCGTACGTCGCGATCGGAGACGACTCCGACGCCGCCCTTGCCGCGGCGGCGCGCTCTTACCGTCGCTACTACGGCGCCGTTCCGGACGACCAGCTGGCACAACGAATCCACGCCGGTCCGGTCGACGTTGTCTCGCAAGCGATCAAGGAGTACGAGCCGGCGGGTCTCGACGTGCTGTGGTTGTTCCCCGAGATCCCGGACGTCAAGCAAGTCGAGATGATCGCTGAGGCGATCCTTCCGGCTTACCGTGTTCCGTCGCGCTAGCTCTCGCTGATCTCTACGCGCTCGAGCACAACGTTTTCCTTCGGCTTGTCGCGGCCGTCGCGCGGTGCGCGCGCGATGTCGTTCACGACCTCCATACCTTCGATCACTTCGCCGAAGATCGTGTGCTTGCCGGTGAGCCATGTCGTCGGTGCTTCGGTGATGAAGAACTGCGATCCGTTCGTGCCGGGGCCGGCGTTCGCCATCGCGAGGTAACCGGGCTTCGTGAAGCCCGGCCCGCCGGCGACTTCGTCCTCGAACTGGTACCCGGGGCCGCCCGTGCCGGTCCCCGTCGGATCTCCGGCTTGGATCATGAACTCCGGGATGACGCGATGGAAGATCGTCCCGTCGTAGTAAGGACCCGTCTTCTTCTTGCCGTCTCGCGGATCCTTGTATTCCTTCGTGCCGGTCGCAAGGCCCACGAAATTGTCGACGGTCTTCGGCGCGTGATCCGGGAGCAGCCGGACCTTGATCGTTCCTTTCGACGTGACGAGCGTTGCGTACTTCGCCATGATGGGCCTCCTGCGTTCGAGTTCGCCCGAGATACTAAAGGGAACGCGGCTGCGCGCGTATCCTCGACCCTAGGCAATGTCCAGCTCCCGGCTCGAAGCCTTCAGCGACGGTGTGATCGCGATCCTGATCACGATCATGGTGCTCGAGCTCTCTCGCCCTGAGGGCACAACGTGGCACGACCTGCGCCATGTATTGCCGCGGCTCCTGCTCTACTTACTGAGCTTCGCGTTCCTCGGCATCTATTGGAACAACCACCATCACATGCTTGCCCTTACCGATCGCATCAACGGAAAGATCCTCTGGGCGAACCTGCACCTGCTCTTCTGGCTCTCGTTGGTCCCCTTCATGACCGAGTGGGTCGGTGAGGGAGGAACCAAGCCGCCGGCTCACTACTTCGCAAAGGTCCCAACGGCTGCGTACGGGATCGTGCTGCTGGCTGCTGCGATCGCGTTCTTCATCTTGAAAACGGCCATCGTCAACGAGCAAGGCCCGAACTCGGTCATCGCCAAGGCGCTCGGCGACGACTTCAAGGGGAGGATCTCACCGATCCTGTACGCGGTGGCGATCCCGCTCGCGTTCGTCAATCGTTGGGCCTCGCTGGCGATCTACGTTTCGGTCGCTGGCATCTGGCTCGTTCCCGACCGACGGCTCGAATCGCACATCGCGTCGCGGACCGAGAAGTCTTAGGCCTTTCCGTCCCAAGGCTCGATCTTGGTCACTTCGTACGAGAACGTCCCGCCCGGCGCAACGTATTCGACCTTGTCGCCCACGAGCTTGCCGTTCAGTGCTTGGCCTAACGGCGATCCGACCGTGACGGTTCGCACGTCGCGCGCGCGCTCCTCTTTCGACGCGGCGAGCAGATAGCGCTCATCCTCTGAGCCGTCGAGCGGCTTGAGCGTCACGATCGTTCCGGCTTCCGCGTGATCCGATGCAGTCGGTGCTTCAACTATCTGCGCGTTCTTGAGCGTGTACTCGAGCGTGCGGATGCGCGCTTCCATCATGCCTTGTTGGTTCTTCGTCTCGTGGTACTCCGCGTTCTCGCTCAGGTCGCCGAGCTCGCGCGCACGCTGCAGCCGCTCCGCGATCGTCTTGCGGCCGCTCGTTCGAAGCTCATCGAGCTCTGTCTGCAGCCGGTCGAACGCCGTTTGAGTCAGCCGTGGTGCGTCGTTGATCTCACTCATCGTCGCTCCCGAGCCTATGAGAAAAGCAAACGCCGGGCTACCCCCCGGCGCGGACTTCGAGTTTAGCGCCGCGCGCTGTGCGCGTCAGCCCCGAGCTCGAGACCGAAGATCTCATCTAACGTTCCGATCGTCGTTCGAGCATCCTTGTGCAGGATGCCCGTCATGCCGACCGCCTCTGCGCCTTCGACGTTTACATTGAAGTCGTCGACGAAGACGCAATCCTCGGCGCACGCGCCGATGCGATCGGCTGCCAATAAGTAGATCTCGGGATCGGGCTTGCGCAATCTCACCTGACCGGAGATGAGAACGTCGTCGAAGATCTGCTTCAGCTCTTCGATCGGGTAGTCGCGCCCGCCCCACGAATTGGAAAGCAGCCCAGTTCGCACACCGGCTGCGCGCGCAGCTCCAACGGCACCCCACATCGCCTCGTCGGGCTTCACCGATGCGAACATACGCTGCTTCAAACCGGTCGCCGCGATCGTCTTGCCACAGGCGTCGCTCAGCAACGTTGCGACCGCGTCGTCGAACTGCTCCTCCGTGATCGCGCCGGTCTCAACCATCGCGAACGGCGATCCTTCCGTCCGCGCCGCCCCCTGCATCACCGAGCGGAAGGCATCGAGCGTGATCCCCTCCGTTTCGCAGAACGCGTTGAAAGACGCGAAGATCGGCGACGTCATCACGCCGCCGTAATCGCAGAGCAGACCGCGAACACCCACCGGCGCAATCCTACGGGCGATACCGGATCCGCATGATCTGACCCGTGAAGCGCGTGATGTAGAAGTCGATCGTGGAGCGGTCGTGGTCGGCGAATGGCCCGCTCTCCGGTGCGATGCGGACCGATGAGGAGGTCGGGAAGCCGCTCGCGATCAAACATGCGGCGCCGGTGCGCGGGTCGACGCGCAGGAGCTCCCCGAGCGCATTGGCGACCGGGTAGAGGTATCGGCCGTCGGTCGTCATGTCGTCCAATCCTTTGAGACCGACGAGCGGACGGGACAGATCGGGGTTCGTGTAGACGGCGGGCTTCAGCGACGCCACGCCGACCGTGAGCTGGAACGCGGTCGAGTGCGCGCCGCTCGGCAACGAGATCCGCTCGATGGGCGAGCGCTGATCGAACGTGACCGTCGCGTACAGCGTCTTGCCGTCGCGCGTGACGACGAGACCGTTCGAGCCCCACAGGTCGTTCAGACGCGCCCAGGCAGCGGGGTGCGCGCGCGGGATGCGGATCAAGCCGGCGTCGATGTCGTTGGATATGTACACGTCCCCGTTCGGGCCGAACGTCAAGCCGTTCGCCATGTTGAAGCCCGACGCATACACCTGCTTCGTCGCAGCCGGAGCGTCTCGGCCGAAGCGGATGACGGACGCTTGCCCTTTTTGGACGAGGGCGTTCTGGAACGAGTCGCCGGTTCCGGCGTAGATCAGCCCGTCGGGACCGACGGCCAAGCCTCCCGGGGACCCGATGCCGGGAAGCTCTTTCGTTGCAGGCGCTTCCGTGCCGTCGGGAGCGAAGCGGCGGATCCCACCCGACGAAGTGTCGCTTATCCAGAGCGACGACCTATCGATCAGCAGGTTCTCGAGCGAATCGTTCCCGAGCTGCTTCCACGTCGTGACCGAGGCCGAACCGGGGCACGGATCCTGCGTGATCGGGGTCGCGCGCGCAGGCGCGATCGCCAGAAGAACGACGAGAACGACGAGCAGACGGGGGCGCACCTTGACTGGATTCGCGGTCGGGCGCGAGTCTCCCTGCCTGTTACAGGTACAGCCCGGTGCCACCGTCGACGCGGTCGCTCGCGACCGCGTGCACGTCGCGCTCGCGGAGCAGCATGAAGTCCTCACCGCGGATCTCGACCTCGAGCCCGCCGTCCGGCAGGTGGAGGACATGGTCGCCGGTCTCGATGCTGCGAACGTTCGGGCCGACGGCAACGACCTCGGACCAGATGCAGCGCTTCACGATGCTGGCAGCCGTCGCGGGGATCAGCAACCCGCCTTTCGACTGCCGCTCGCCTTCTTCTTCTTTCCGCACGAGCACCCTGTCCGCAGTCATGCGGATCGATTGCGCGCTGGTGTCGGGGATCGGTTTGAGGTCTGCCATGGCGCCAGTTTGCCACGTGATCCGAGCGCGCGTCGGGTCGGCTACCCTCTCGGCGTGCCGATGATCGACGGTCCCGACTGCGACCTCTGGGTTGAGGTCGTGGGCTCGGGTTCTCCCGTAACGGTGTTCGCGCACGGTGTGACGAGCTCGATCGCTGAGCTCGAGCCGTTGGCAACGCGCGCGCCGGGCACGCGCGTGCTGTTCGACTTCCGCGGCCACGGCCACAGTGGATCACCGCCCGAGGAGGCAGGCTACGACCACGCGGCGATGCAACGGGACCTGACGCACGTCGCCGATCGGTACGGAGCGACGCAAGCGTTCGGGATCTCGATGGGCGCGGGCGCGCTCATGGGGATGCTCGAACACGACCCCGATCGTTTCGAGCGGCTCGCGTTCTTCATCCCCGCCTCGATCGACGCGCCCAACGAAGGATCGCCGGTCATGTTCCCCGCGATGGCACGCATGCTCGAGACCTACCCGCTCGAAGAGATCGTCGCGCGCACGATCGACGCGCCGGCGCAAGCGCCGCTGTTCGCCAGCAGGCCGTATTGGCGCGCGCTCTGGCGTGACCGGATCATGCGGATGAATGCTGTCGGCATCCCGCGCGCGTTGCGGGCGTACGTCAGCGGCACCTACCCGGTTCGCGACGCCGAGGCCTTGCGCAAGGTGCGCGCGCCGGCGTTGATCCTCTCGCACGAGGACGATCCCATCCACGACGCAAAGATCGCGCGTCGCCTGGCCGAGCTCCTTCCGAACGCGACGCTGAAGATCTGGCCGCAGCCGCTCGCGATGTACGACGACCTCGACTCGTTCGCGGCGCTGATCGGCGACTTCCTCGGCGGAGGGAAGCCGTGAAGAAGACGATCGCCCTCCTCGTTGTCCTCGCCGCCTGCACCGCCGGTGGGAATACCAAGCAGTCCGGCGTGCCGACCGTGACGCTGCTCGCCCAGAATCTTCAGCTCTTCCCCGGTGTCGAGCAGGCCGTCCGCATCGGCTTCCAAACTGCGTCAGGCTCAACGTTCATCATCGCGGACCTGAAGCCCGACACCGCCGCGCTCGCCGTGTGCCCCCTGACCGCGCTCGGCGCCGAGATCCCCCCGGTCGCGACCTGCAAGACGGTCGGGAGCGGCGTACGCGAAGAGATCGCGTCCTCGGACCTCGCCGCCGTCGCACTCGTCGTATCCGGCGTGTCGAGCGCGAACGCGAACGTTCAGCTCGAGTACGACGACGGCGGCCACGACATGTCGGTTCAGATCCCGTTCCTGGCGGCGCCGGACACATCGGCTGCGTGCAAGGACAACGGGTGCAATCCCTTCTTCGAGCTGATGCCGGTGCGCAACGGCGCGTTCAGCGCGACGGCGGCGTGGAAAGGTCCGACGGGGACGCTCGAGATGTTGCAAGGAAGCGTCCTTGGTCGGTCGCTGACGGCGACCGGGATCCCGTACCGCGAAGCAGCGCGCGCGGACGGGAAGCCGCCCCTGTCGATCAAGGCGACGTTGTCGTCGCAGGGAGAGTGCGCCCTTGTGTTAACGCAGCCAGCCGGACCCGCCGCAGCCCCGCTAGAGAACGTGATCGTGAGCGGAAGCTGGCCGTAACGAATCAGGTCGTCTTCACGATGAGGACGTTGCACGGCGCGTGATGCGATACCTGGTTCGGCACGCTGCCGAGCAGGAATCGCTTCGCACCGGTCATCCCCTTGTTCCCGACGACGATGAGATCGACGTCGTCGTTCTCCGCGACTTCGAGGATCTTGTCTGCGGGATCCCCTTCAACCGTGACGGTCTTCGCCTTGCCGCCGACCGCCTTCGCGGCTGCCGCGAGAACCTTCTCACCCTTCTTCGGGTCACCCACGTGAACGAGGATCGTCTCCGCTTTGACGTTCTTCGCGAGATCGGAGCCGATCTCGACTGCGTGCGCGGCGGTCGGCGACCCGTCGGTTGCGATCAGTATCCGCTTATACATTGCAACCCCGCTTCAGTCGTCGGTCGTGTGAACGATCAGAACGTGGCACGGCGCGTGGTGCGACACGGCGTTCGGGACGCTGCCCAAGACGAACCGCTTGGCCCCGCCCATCCCCCGGTTCCCGACCACGATCACGTCGGCGTTCTCTTCAGACGCAACGTCGATTATCGCGTCGACCGGGCTCCCCTCTCGCAGCACCGTTCGGAGCTTGACGTCGCCGCCGAACCGCTTCTCGACATCGTGGAGCACCGCCTTGCTGATCTCCTGCGAGTGAGCCCCTTCGGCTGCTCCGAAGGGAGGCGGAACGTCTTCCGGCTGCTTGAACGCGCTGACGACGATGAGCTCCGACCCGCCGATCTTGGCCAGCTCTGCAGCGTGAGCTACCGCCGCCCCGGCCGTCCCCGACCCGTCGGTGCCCACCAAGATCCGCTGGAACATAGAGCCCCCTTCTCCCTCGATGCTGCCGTGACGATATCGGCTCGAAGTGTGACAAAGCCAGAAAGGCTTTTCAGCCCAACAATGTTGATTCGAGGGCCGACGGATCGGTCCCTGCCGGCTGCTCGGCAAGGAGGGCGCGCGCCCGGTCGAGGGTCTCCGAGGCCTCGTCGTGCCGGCGCTGCGCGTCCAGCGTCTTCGCCAGCACCGCGAGCGCCCTGATCCGCTCCACGTCCCAGTCGGCGTCGTCGAGCAACGAGAGCTCTTCGCGGATCGTCGCCTCCGCGTCGGCCGCCTTGCCGGCTTGAACGAGCGCGCACGCCAGGATCCGTAGGGCCAGCACGCGCGCGATCAGCTCCTCACCGGACTCCTCGACGGCTGCCGTGGCGGTCTCGGCCGCCGTCGCAGCGTCCCCGGCCTCGAGCTGGATCTCAGCGAGGAGCGCGCGCGATCGCGCCGACGACACGAGCCCCACATTCTGCCGCCCCAGATCCTGCTCGAGCAGCCGGCGCGCATCGATGAGGCGGCCGCGCGCGCGCAGGATGCTGGCTTCGAGCCACCGCATGCCCGCGCTTCCATTCCAGATGCGACCGAGCTCGCCTGCACCGAGCATGTCCTGCATCGACCGATCCGCCTCGCCGATGTTGCCTTCCTCGAACGCGAGCAGCGAGCGTGCGAAGCGGAACTGACCGAGGTAGAACGGATCGCCGAACGATTCCGCCCACTGCGAGCCTTCCTCGACGTACGCGCGAGCCGCGGCCGTGTCGCACCGAAGCAACGCCGCAACGAAGAGCGGGTACCGGCCGATCGCTTGGACCCACGCCATGTTCGCGAATCGCGAACCGTCCTGCCCGAGCGTTCCGCGCGCGATCGTCTCCGCCGACGTCAGGTTGCCGCGCGCGACTTCGACGTACGCACGCAAGATGCGCATCAGCTCCAGCGCGAAGCCTGCGTTGAGCAGATACTCGGGGTGGTCGACGGTGAGGTGGTGCTCAAGCTCTTCGGCGAGCCCGCCCGCTTCCATCACCTCACCGCGCAGCAACAGCACCCACGCGCGCATCCCCTTACACCAGCCCGACCCTTCGTCGTCGCCCAGCTCGGTGAAAACGCGCTCTCCTTCGCTGAGGTACTCGTACGCATCGTCGAGATGCCCCATCAGCATCGCGGCCCACCCGAGGTTCTGCAGGCTCCAGCCTTCGCCGCGCCGGTCCTCCAGGTCGCGATAGCGCGCCAGCGCCTGGCGGAACCACAGCTGGGACGCCGACCAGTGTCCCAAGAACATGTCGAGCAGCCCGTGAGACCGCAGCCCTTCCGCTTCCTCGCGGTCGTCGCCGACCTCCTTCGCGATCTTGAGCGCTTCTTCGAGCGGGCCGCGTGCGCGTTCTGCATCCCCGCGCATACGCAACGAATCGCCTTGCAAGCGCAACGCTTTGCCCTCCGCGGCACGGTCGCCGGTGAGGCGCGCATCGGCGAGGGCCTCGTGCAGGTGCTCCATTGCGGCTTCGTGCTGCCAGCTTCCGACGAGCGCCTCCGCGAGCCGGATCCGTAGCGCGGTGCGATCCGCCTCGTCGCCCGCGAATGCGAGCGCGCGCTCGTAGAACCCGGCCGCAGTCTGGGCGGCATCCATGTCGTGCGACTGGTCGCCGGCACGCTCGAGGTAAGCGCGCGCCTTCTTCTCTGCTTCCTTGTCGGCGCCGCCGACGTCGCGCGCGAGCTGGGCGGCGCGCTCGTAATGATGCGCGATCAAGTCGTAGAACTCCCGTTCCTTGCCGGCCTCGGCGCACACGTCCTCGAGCCAAGACCCGACCGCCGCGTGTTGCTGCGCGCGCACGTTCTTCGGAACCGAGTTGTAGGCAACGTCGCGTACCAACGCTTGGCGGAAGCGGTAGGCGGTCTGGCCTGGCAACAGCGCTGCGTCGGAGCGCTCGATGAGCTCGCGCACCTCCGGCGCCTGCAGCAGCTCGTCTGCTTTCTCCACGCCCAACACGCCGAGCGCGCCGGGCCACAGCTCCGCGCCGACGACCGCGGCATCTTGGAGCAGCCGCTTCGACGTCGCCGGCAGCGCATCGAGGCGCGCGGCCACGAGCGACTGGATGCTTCCCGGAACGGGGGCACTCGAGGTCTCCGGGCCCCGCGCGACGAGCAGTCGCGCGAGCTCTTCGACGTAGAAGGGGTTTCCCCCGGCTCGCTCGACGATGCTTTCACGAAGCGAGTGAGGTAGCGACGGCGCCAGCGCATCGAGCATCTCCAGCGCGCGGTCGCGCGGCAGCGGCGCCATCGGGATCGTCGCCGAGCCGAGGCCGACGCTCCAGTCCGGACGGCGTTCGAGCAGCTCGAGCCGTGAGAGGCACACGATCAATAGCGGCGCGCGCGACGCGCCAAGCATCTTCTGGATGAAGTCCAAGACCGCGTCTTCTGCCCAATGCAATTCGTGGAACGCCAGGACGAGCATCCCTTCCGCCTCAGCGATCCGCTCGAGCACGGCCATCGCAGACTCAAGCAACGGGCTCGTGCTCGGTGGCGACGTTGCCCCGGAGGAACCCGGCGCGCCATCGCGCGACGGTATCGTCCCGCCCAACCCGAGGAAGGCGAGCAGCCGGTCGGCCTCCGTGACGAGGCCGAGCGCGTCCAGTCGTTCGCGCACCCATACAGCGGCGGCATCTGGTTCGAGAGCCGGGTCGACGACGAGGGCAGCGCGCACCATCTCTTCGATCGAGAACGCCGGCGACGCCGTCCCGTACGGGAGCGAGCGCCCGTTCAGAACCCGCACCCCTTGCGCCATAACGCGGCGCGCGAACTCGTCGGCCAACCGGCTCTTCCCCATCCCTGCTTCGCCGACGATCGTCGCCGCCATCGTCCGGCGATCGCGGCGGACGATCCGCGCGAGCGATTCGAGCACGCCGAGCTCCTCCTCGCGGCCGATCAGCGGCGCAGCGCGCACGGTACGCTCGCCGGGGAGACCGAGCTCTTCGAGCGCCTCCCAAACCTGCACCGGAAGGCGCTTCCCCTTCGCGGTCACTTGACCGACACGCCGGTACTCGATCGCCTCGTGCGTCGCTTCCTGCGTGGCTTCACCGACCAGGATCTGACCGGCTTCCGCCGAGTCGCCGATGCGGCGCGCGGTGTTCACCACGTCGCCCAGCACCGTGTACGCGTCGCTGCCGCCGACGAAGCCGGCGACCACTTCGCCGGTGTTCAACCCGATGTGCATGCGCAACGGGATCCCGCGCTCGCGCTCCAATTCGGCCGAGTCTTCGTGCAGCGCGCGTTGGATCACCAAAGCAGCCCTCACCGCGCGCTCGGCGTCGTCTTCGTGTGCCTGCGGCGCACCGAACACAGCCATCACTTCATCCCCGATGATCTTGTCGATGCGACCTCCGTACCGCTCGACGATGTCGGTGATCCGTTCGAACGCGCGATCGATGATGCCTTTGACCTCTTCGGCGTCGCGCGCTTCGCTGAGCTCCGTGAACCCGGACAGGTCCCCGAAAAGAACGGTGACCACGCGGCGCTCTTCGCGCGGCGCTTGCTGTTGCGCGGCACCGCACGACTGACAGAAGCGCGCACCCTCGGGCACCGAGTTGCCGCAGCGCGCGCACGCATGCGTGACTACGCTCTCCGCCACGCGTCCCCCTCCTGCTTAAGCACGCCTTCGTCGCGCAGCTTGACGAGATGCGCCATCACGCTGAGCGCCGCCGGCGCGTGCAGCGACACGTCGTAGTCGGCATAGATGCGCTTCACCATCTCCGGAACCGTCGCGTCTCCCGCGTCGATCGCGTCGAGCACCTGCTGCTCGCGCTCCAAACGATGCTCCTTGTAATACGCGAGCACCGGGTCGGGATCTTCCACGACCGGCCCGTGTCCCGGGTACAGCCGCTTCGGATGGGCAGCGCGCGCGCGATCCAGCGACTTCAGATATGCGTTCAGATCCCCGTCCGGGTACGCGATCACCGTCGTCCCGCGGCCTAACACGTGGTCGCCGGTGAACATCGTGTGCTCTTCCTCAAGCACGAACGAGAGGTGGTCGTGCGCATGCCCCGGCGTGTACAAGGCCGTCAGCGTCGCGCCGACGGCCGAGATGCGCTGGCCGTCG
>DATGHY010000284.1:0-22452 GCA_035307625.1 Actinomycetota bacterium | reverse complement strand
CACCAGCGACATCATCGATGTGACCGACCGGGTGGGCGACATCGTCGCGGACGCGGGGATCGTCGAGGGGATCGCATTGGTTTCTGCGCCGCACACGACGTGCGCCGTCATCGTCAACGAAGCGGAGCCCGGCTTCCTCGAAGACTTCAAACGCGCGCTTGAAGCGATCGCGCCGCAAACACACGAATACGCGCACAACGACGCGCCACACGCGGAGGAATTCGAAGCGCCGAATGGCTACGCGCACGTGCGCGCGGCGTTCCTGTCGTCCCACTCGGCGCTGCTGCCGGTCCGGAAGGGAAAGCTCGCACTGGGACGCTGGCAGCGGATCTTCTTCGTGGAGCTCGATCGCGCGCGCCCGCGCACCTGCCAGGTGACTCTGGTGGGACGCGCGCGCTGACGCCTTAAGCAGACGCCCGGGCCTTGTAGGCCTTGTACTGCTCGACCTCGTAAGCGGTGCGCTCCGCGAAGCTCATGTTCGGCGTGGCCTTGCCGCAAGGGCAGACCTTGGCTGCACCGACGGGTGCGCTACAGCTCGAACAACGGGGGCCGGCGGTCTCGTCCTTCATTCTGTTGAACATCGCGCTCACTCCTAGGGTTCGGGTGGTGCAATGTTCGCGCTATAGGCCGGCCGCGCCCACGCTCATCAGTGCCGTTTTGACCTATGCGAATCGCCTAAGACGGAAGTCCCGGCATCATTCCTTGCGGAAGACAAGGGTCCCATCGCCGGCGTCAGCTTCGATGCGGTCGCCATCGGCGAACTCCCCGTTGAGCAGGCGAAGCGCCAGCTGATCCTGGATCTCCTTCTGGATCAGCCGCTTCAGCGGGCGCGCGCCGTAGGCGGGATCGAAGCCGCGGTCTGCCAAGAATTCCCTTGCCTTGTCGGTCAACGTCAGCGTGATGTTCCGCTCGGACAAACGCTTCTGCAGACCCCGAAGCTGGATGTCGACGATCGCCCGGAGGTGATCCTGCGTCAGCCGGTGGAAGATCAGGATCTCGTCTACGCGGTTCAGGAACTCGGGCCGGAAATGCTGCCGCACCTCCTCCATGACGCGCGCGCGGATCAGCTCATCGCTGAGGCCTGAATCCATGATGATGTGGCTGCCGAGGTTCGACGTCATGATCACGACGGTGTTGCGGAAGTCGACCGTGCGGCCCTGCCCGTCGGTCAGTCGTCCTTCGTCGAGCAGCTGGAGCAAGACGTTGAACACGTCCGGGTGCGCTTTCTCGATCTCGTCGAGTAGCAGCACGCTGTACGGCCGGCGCCGCACGACCTCGGTCAGCTGGCCCCCTTCGTCGTAGCCGACATACCCCGGCGGCGCGCCGATCAGGCGTGAGACGGTGTGCCGCTCCTGGTACTCGCTCATGTCGATCCGGACGAGCGCGCGCTCGTCGTCGAAGAGGAACTCGGCCAATGCGCGCGCGAGCTCCGTCTTCCCGACGCCCGTGGGGCCGAGGAAGATGAAAGAGCCGATCGGACGGTTCGGGTCCGACAGACCGCTGCGCGCGCGGCGGATCGCGTTCGACACCGCTTCGATCGCGTCGTCTTGTCCGATGACGCGTCCGTGGAGGTTCTCCTCCATGTGCACGAGCTTGGCGACCTCGCCTTCCATCAGCTTGGACACCTGGATGCCGGTCCACTTGCTGACGACCTCGGCGACATCTTCCTCGTCGACCTCTTCTTTGAGGTAGCGCTGTTCCGACTGCAGCGCATCCCACGCTGCGGTCGCTTCCTCGAGGCTCTTCTCCAGCGCGACGAGCGTGCCGTAACGCAGCTCTGCCGCGCGGTCGAGGTTGCCTTCGCGCTCTGCCATCTCGGCCTGCATCCGGGTGTCTTCGATGCGCTCCTTCAGCTCGCGGATACGCGTGACGGCGGTCTTCTCCTGCAGCCAGTGCGCCTTCATCGCTGTCGAGCGCTCCTGCAGCTCGGCGAGATCGGCCTCGAGCTTCGCCAGTCGCTCCTTCGACGCGGCGTCGGTTTCTTTCTTGAGCGCGGCGCGCTCGATCTCCATGCGCTTCATCTCGCGGTCGACTTGGTCGAGCTCCGTCGGCATGGAGTCGATCTCGATACGCAGGCGGCTCGCGGCCTCGTCTACGAGATCGATGGCCTTGTCCGGTAGGAAACGGCCTGTGACGTAGCGATTGGACAGCAGCGCGGCTGCAACGAGCGCGGAGTCGGTGATGCGTACGCCGTGGTGAACCTCGTAGCGTTCCTTCAGCCCACGCAGGATCGCGATCGTATCCTCGACGCTGGGCTCGCCGACCAAGATCGGCTGGAACCGGCGCTCGAGGGCCGCGTCCTTCTCGATGTGCTTGCGGTATTCGTCGAGGGTCGTCGCGCCGACGAGTCGCAGCTCGCCGCGCGCGAGCATCGGCTTGATCATGTTCCCGGCGTCCATCGCACCTTCCGCGGCGCCGGCGCCTACGACGGTGTGTAGCTCGTCCACGAAGGTGATGATCTCGCCTTCGGACTCCGTTATCTCTTGTAGGACCGCCTTCAGGCGCTCTTCGAACTCGCCGCGGAACCGCGTGCCGGCGATGAGCGATCCGAGGTCGAGCGCGACGACGCGCTTGTTCTTCAATCCTTCCGGCACGTCGCCGGCGACGATGCGCTGCGCCAAGCCTTCCACGATCGCGGTCTTTCCCACACCGGGCTCGCCGATGAGGACCGGGTTGTTCTTCGTGCGTCGGGACAGAACTTGGATGACGCGTCGAACCTCATCGTCGCGCCCGATGACCGGATCGAGCTTCCCTTTCCTGGCCAGCTCGGTCAGGTCGCGTCCGTACTTCTCGAGCGCTTGGTACGTGCTTTCCGGCGACTGGTTCGTGACACGCTGATTCCCGCGCACCTCTTTCAGCACTCGCAACACTGCCTCGCGCGTGATGCCGTTCTCCTTGAGCGCGCTCGCAACCGGACCGGCTACGTCCGTGAGTGCGAGCAGCAGGTGCTCGGTCGACACGTACTCGTCGGTCAGGGCGCGCGCCTCTTCGTGCGCGCGCTCGAACACTCGGACCAGTGCGGGCGAGCCGAAGCGTGTCTCCTGAGCCGTGTACACCTTCGGCAGCCGGTCGATCAGCACTCCGATGCGGTCTCGGAGCATGCCCGGGGTGATACCGAGCTTCTGCACCACGGGGAAGACGACGCCGTCTGGATCGGAAAGCAACGCGTACAGCAAGTGCTCGGGCTCAACAGCTTGATGTGACCGTTGCGCTGCGATCTGTTGAGCGGCCGAAACGGCTTCTTGTGATTTGACTGTCAGCTTCTCGAGATCCATCTACTTCTCTCCAAATGGTGCTCTGACGTCGCGCAACCGGACGAGTGCGGTTTGCTGGCGAGCTTCCATGCGCCGGCGCATCTCTTCCGCCTCGGCGCGCAGCTGCTCGAGCATTTCTTGCATCTGTTCCATCAGCTCGGTCAGCTCGATGACCATCTCGACCCCGGCGAGGTTCATGCCTTTCTCTTGCGTGAGCTCTTGGATGAGCCGGACATGCTCGATGTCGCGGTCCGAGTACCGGCGCGCTCGCCCTTCGGTTCGCTTCGGCTGCAAAAGGCCCTTGCGTTCGTACATCCGCAGGGTTTGTGGGTGAACGCCGGACAGCTCCGCGGCGACCGAGATGACGTACAGCGCGCGGTCGCGATCGTCCGTGACCCGCTTCGCCGTCTTCGGTGTCGGTGGCTTCTTCCTGCGATCCATCCGTTTCCTCCTACGCTTGCGCGCGCTCGCGCTGGGCCGCGGCTTCGCCGTCGAGCTCCGCCAGCTTCTCGATCAGCGCGCGCTCTTCTTTCGAGATCTTCTTCGGAACGTGCACGCGAACGGTCGCGAGCAGATCGCCGCGGCCGCCCTTCGTCTTCGGGATGCCGCGTCCACGAACGCGGAACACCTTGCCCGATTCGGTGCCGGCCGGGATCTTCACCGTGACCGGTTCCTCGAGCGTCGGCACCGAGACCTTCGTGCCGAGGACCGCTTCCGAGAACGACACCGGCACGTCGACCGTGAGATCCGAGTCGTTGCGTCCGAAGATAGGGTGCTTCTCGACGCCGATGAGGACGTACAGGTCACCGGTCTGACCGCCCGATACGGCGCCGCCGCGGCTGCGAACGCGGATGCGCGCGCCGTCGCGGATACCGGCCGGGATCTTCACTTTCACGTTCTCGGTCTTGTGCTCGATGCCGGCGCCGTGGCACACAGGGCAGGGGTCTTGGATCTGACGGCCACTCCCGCCGCACGTCGGGCAGGCGCGCGCGAAAGAGAACATCCCTTGGCTCTCCTGCACGGCGCCGGTTCCGCCGCACGTCGGGCATGTGTGCGCCCAACCGGAACGGTCGCCCGAACCACCGCAGGCGGCGCACGGTGCGTCGCGCGCGACGCGGACGGGAACGGTGACGCCGCGCGCCGCATCTTCGAACGAGATACGCACCGAGGTTTCGAGGTCGGCGCCGCGCTGTGGTGCGCGCGCGCCTCCACGGCGGCCGCCGCCGCCGCCGAAGATGCCGCCGAACAAATCGCCGAGGTCGAACGGAACGCCTTCCTCGAAACGGACGTTCTGCCAAGCGCCGCCGCCGCCGCCGGGCGCGTAGCCCGATCGCGACATGCGTCGTACTTGGTCGTACTCCTCGCGCTTCTTCGCGTCGGATAGAACATCGTTCGCCTCGGAGATGTCCTTCATCTTCTCCTCGGCTTCCTTATTGCCGGGGTTCTTGTCGGGGTGGAACTGCCGAGCGAGCTTCTTGTAGGCGCGCTTGATCTCGTCGGCCGATGCGTTCTCACCGACGCCGAGCGCCTTGTAGAAGTCCTTCTCGAACCACGCCCGAGACCCGTTCACTGCTGCCTCGATCCCACCTTCACCATCGCCGGACGGATCACACGCCCGCCGAGCTTGTAACCCGGACGCATCTCATCGAGCACGACGATCTCGTCCCCCTGGCCTTCTGCGTGCATCACGGCTTCGTGAAGCTCCGGATCGAACGGCTTGTGCAACGAATCGATGCGCTCGAGCCCTTCGCGCTTCAGCACCTCCAAGAGCTCGCCGTACACCATCTCGACGCCACGAACCATCGACTCGTAATCCTTCGTCCGATCGGCGGCCATCAGGGCAAGCTCGAAGTTGTCCAAGATCGGGAGCAGCCGCTCGACGATCGACGCCGACGCACGTTCGACCATCCCCGTCTGCTCTCTCACCATGCGCTTGCGGTAGTTCTCGAACTCGGCCTTCAAGCGCTGCAGATCTTCGAGATAGGAAGCGGCCTGCGCGCGCGCCTCCTCGAGCGCGCGCGCAAGGTCCTCTTCCGGAGCGTCCGCCGACGGAACTTCGGCCGACGGAGCTTCGGCCGACGGAGCGCCGGCTTCATCGGCCGGCTCCTCCGTCAGCTTGCGCTTATCGACGATGCGAACCTTCGTCGGGTCGAACGGATCGAACGGCTTCTGGTCGCTCACGACTGATCACCCTCGTCCACGATCTCAGCGTCGACGACATCGTCACCGCCCTGAGGTTCGGACGACTGCGGCCCGCCGCCACCCGCTGCTTGCTGCTGGCCTTGCGCGGCCTGGTGCATCGCAGTGCCGACTCGGCTCAGAGTCGCGCTCAGCGTTTCCGCGGCATTCTTAACCGCCGCGACATCGGAGCCGCCGAGCGCTTCCTTGACCGCCGTTATCTGCTTCTCCAACTCCTCCTTGTCGGATGGCTGGATGCGTTCGGCGTTGTCTTTGATCAGCTTCTCGGCTTGATACGCGAGGTTGTCCGCCAAGTTGCGGGCCTCCGCGTCGGCGCGACGCTGCTTGTCCTCGTTCGCGAACTGCTCCGCTTCGCGAACCATGCGGTCGACGTCGTCACGCGGCAGCGCGGAGCCGCCGGTGATCGTCATCGCCTGTTGCTTGCCGGTCGCGAGATCCTTGGCCGACACGTTCACGATGCCGTTGGCGTCGATGTCGAACGTAACCTCGATCTGCGGCATACCGCGCGGAGCGGGCGGGATGCCCATCAGCTGGAACTTCCCAAGCGAACGCACCGCGTGCGAGTTGGCCATCTCGCCCTCGCCCTGCAGAACGTGGACCTCCACCGACGTCTGGTTGTCGGACGCCGTCGAGAAGATCTCACTCTTGCGCGTGGGGATGGTCGTGTTGCGCTCGATCAGCTTGGTGAAGATGCCACCCATCGTCTCGATGCCGAGTGTCAGCGGCGTCACGTCCAGAAGCAGGACGTCTTTCACTTCGCCCTTGAGCACGCCGGCCTGGATCGCAGCGCCGACCGCAACGACCTCGTCGGGGTTGACGCCCTTGTGCGGCTCTTTGCCACCGCTGAGCTTGCGGACGAGTTCCTGGATCATCGGCATGCGTGTCGAGCCGCCAACGAGGATGATGTGGTCGATCTTCGAAAGCTCGATGCCCGCGTCCTTGATCGCCATCTCGAACGGGCTGCGGCACCGATCGACGAGGTCGGCCGTCATGCGCTCGAACTCGGGACGGCTCAATTTCTCTTCGAGGTGGAGCGGGCCCTCCGCCGTTGCCGTGATGAACGGAAGGTTGATCGTTGCTTCCGTTGTCTGCGACAGCTCGATCTTGGCCTTCTCGCCAGCTTCCTTAAGCCGCTGGAGCGCCATACGGTCGTTCCCAAGGTCGACACCGTGCTTGTTCTTGAACTGCGAAACGAGCCAGTCGATAACGCGCTGGTCCCAGTCGTCACCGCCGAGCTGCGTGTCGCCGTGCGTCGACTTCACGTCGAAGACGCCTTCGCCGATCTCGAGCAGGGATACGTCGAACGTGCCGCCGCCGAGGTCGAAGACGAGAACAGTCTGCTCCTTGTCCTTCTTGTCGAGCCCATACGCAAGCGCAGCCGCGGTCGGCTCGTTGATGATGCGCAGCACTTCGAGCCCGGCGATCTCGCCGGCTTCCTTCGTCGCTTGCCGCTCGGCGTCGCCGAAGTACGCGGGAACGGTGATGACAGCCTGCGTCACGGTGTCACCGAGGTAGGACTCCGCGTCCCGCTTCAGCTTCGCGAGGATCTGCGCGCTGATCTCTTGAGGAACCCACTTCTTTCCATCTACGTCGAGCGACCAGTTCTTGCCCATGTGTCGCTTGATCGAGCGGACCGTCCGGTCCGGATTGGTGATCGCCTGGCGCTTCGCAACCTCACCGACGAGGATCTCGCCACCCTTGGAGAACGCGACGACCGAAGGGGTCGTGCGAGAGCCCTCCGAGTTGGCGATGACGGTGGGCTCTCCGCCCTCGAGGACTGCGACCACCGAGTTGGTGGTTCCGAGGTCGATGCCTACGACCTTGGCCATATGACTTTCCCTCCGACTTCAGGCCGGCAGACCCGGCCATGGCTTGTATTTGCCTCACTATAAAATCTTGAGTCTAGTGATGGCAAGATTCACAACGAGGGCGCCGGCTCGGGCATTCCTGGGCCGAGCAGGGATTTTTCTGCCATCCCACGGCGTTGGTGGCCCGTATCCAGGGTAGATGCCTGGATGGTCGGAGTTCGCCGGGGCTGACTACGATGTCGGCGCCCACGACGGGCTCGGGAGGACCGGGCGAGGTGGTGAAGCCGTGACGGTCATGATCTCGCTCCGGGACGTCTCCAAGCATTTCCCGTCATCCTCAGGCAACGCGGTTAACGACCTCAGCCTCGACATCAACGAAGGCGAGCTCGCCGTCCTCGTCGGCCCATCGGGCTGCGGCAAGACGACAACGATGCGGATGATCAACCGACTGATCGAGCCAAGCTCGGGCGAGATCTTCGTCGGCGGCTCCGACGTGATGAAACAAGACCCTGTGATGCTCCGCCGCGGCATCGGTTACGTGATCCAAAGCGTCGGCTTACTTCCTCATCGAACCATCGAGCAGAACATCGCCACCGTCCCTCAGTTGCTCGGATGGGATGAGCAGCGGATCGGGGCGCGCGTCCGCGAGTTGACCGCATTGCTCGATCTCGACGACGAGCTCTTGCGTCGCTACCCAGGCGAGCTCTCCGGCGGCCAGCGGCAGCGTGTTGGCGTCGCGCGCGCGCTTGCGGTCGACCCGCCGGTGATGCTTATGGACGAACCCTTCGCCGCGGTCGACCCGATCATTCGAGCCCGCCTCCAGGACCAGTTCCTCGACATCCAGCGGCGGCTGAGGAAGACGATCGTGTTCGTCACCCACGACATCGACGAGGCGATCAAGCTTGCGGATCGAATCGCGATCCTGAACATCGGCGCGAAGGTGGAGCAGTACGCTCCGCCCGAGGAGATCTTGCGCGCGCCGGCGAGCGACTTCGTCTCTCGATTCGTAGGCGCAGAGCGCGGCTTGAAGCGACTCGCTTTGATAAGCGTCGCCGACGTAGAGATCGAACCGGGGCCCGTTGTACAGAGGACCGCGAGCCAAGACGAAGCTCGGCGCGCGATGCGGGAAGCGGGCACCGAATGGGTGGTCGTACTCGAGGGCGAGAAGCTGCTCGGCTGGATCGACTGGTGGATGATGGAAGGCGGCCGCGATGTCGCAGCTGTCGAGCCTCGCGAGTTTGCAGCGATCGTGACACCCGGCAGCTCGCTCCGTACCGCACTCGACATCATCGTCCAGTCGCGTACGCACGTCGCCGTCGTGGTCGACAACGACAACGGCTACCAAGGGATCGTGACGCTGGATCGTCTCACCGCGGAGCTGCGACCGTGACGGTAATCGCGGAGCCGTTCATCCAGTGGAGCTGGATCTTCGCGCACGGCCACGAGATGTGGACGTATACCCTCCAGCACCTCGTGCTTACGGTCGTCCCTGTCGTTGCGGGGCTCGCGATCTCGTTGCCCCTCGGCATCCTCGCGCAACGCCACCGGCGTCTCTATAACCCCGTGATCTGGATCGCCGGGTTCCTTTACACGATCCCGAGCCTGGCCTTGTTCGTGCTTCTGATACCCCTCACCGGACTGTCCCTGACGCCCGTCGAGATCGCGCTGACCACATACACGTTGCTGATCTTGATCCGGAACATCGTCACCGGCATCGACGAGGTCCCGGCGGAGGTGGTCGACGCAGCCACGGGCATGGGGCTGACGCGACGACAGACCCTGTGGCGAGTTCAGATCCCGCTCGCGATGCCTGCGATCATGGCGGGTGTCCGCGTTGCCACGGTAAGCACGATCGGGCTCGTCACCGTCGGGGCGATCATCGGCCGAGGCGGCCTCGGCCAGTTCATCACCGATGGACTCCAGATCCTGTTCACCACCGAGATCCTGCTCGGCGCAGTGCTGTCGGTCCTCCTTGCGGTCCTCGCCGACGCAGGGCTGCTCGGATTGCAGCGACTGATCACGCCGTGGACGAGGAAGGCCCTCGCGGGGGCAACGTCGTGAACAACTTCACCTTGGGACATCTCATCCACTGGTTCACGACCGCAGCGCATTGGTCGGGCCCAGACGGGATACCGAACCGCGTCTTCGAGCACGTCTTGATCTCTGTCGAGTCGGTTACCATCGCGGCTGCGATCGCCCTCCCGGTGGGGATGTATGTGGGCCACCGACGCAAGGGTGAATTCATCGCAGTGACCACGGCGAACGTAGGGCGTGCGGTGCCCTCGTTCGCTTTGCTCGTTCTCGTCTTCACGATCATGTTGCGCATCCTTCCGGCGAACCTCGCGTATGGATTCGGGCCTGGGGTCGTCACGCTGACGCTGCTTGGGATCCCGCCGATCCTGACGAACACGATCGTCGGCATCCAGGGAGTCGATGCGGACACAGTGGAGGCGGCGAGAGGCATGGGATTCCGTGAGCGCGAAGTGCTGTCGCGCCTTGAGCTGCCGTTGGCCATGCCGTTGATCATGGGCGGAGTGCGCACAGCAGCCTTACAGATCGTCGCGACGGCGACCTTGATCGCTTTGATCGGCGGCGGCGGTCTTGGGACGTACATCGTCGGAGGGATCGCCCAGTCCGATACTGTTCAGACGATCGCAGGCGCTGCGCTCGTCGCGCTTCTGGCGCTCTTTACCGAGTTTGGGTTGGCGTTGGTCGAACGCCGAGTGACACCCAGGCACACGCGGACCCCACGACGGTGGCGCCGCATCCAACCTGCCGCTGGGATCGCCCCCCCTACACCTGTCGGACTCTGAGGGGAGAAGGGATGCTCGAAGCCCGATTCTGGTAGACATAGACCGTTTGTCGGCTCGAAGAGCCACCGAAGAGAGGGGAAGCAGATGCGTCGCAACGGCTTAGCCCGCCTGGGTGCAGCCATGCTCGTGGTCGCAATCGTCGCGGGGGCCTGCTCGAAAAGCACCCCCAGCACGACAAGCAAGGGAACGCTCGCGAGCACTTTCGTGTTCGGCGCACCGAAAGACTGCCCCACCAACAAGTTCTGTCAGATCGGCTTGAAGAACACGTACGGCATCGTCTTCAAGGAAGTGCGACTCCTCGACTCGGGCGGACCGCTAACCGTCGCCGCGCTTAGAAGCGGAACAGTCCAAGTCGGCGAGCTGTTCTCTACGTCGATCTACGACCCGAACTTCGTGGCACTCGTCGACGACAAGCACCTCGAGGCAGCCGACTACTTGGCGCCGGTCATCCGTCAGTCGAAGGCCACACCCGATGTCGTCGCTTTGCTGAACGGCGTCAGCGCGAAGCTGACGACGCAGAACATCGTTCCGTTGAACAAGGCCTTCGACGTCGACAAGAAGGATGCCAAGTCGATCGCGAAGGGATTCCTGGATCAGAACGGGCTGCTGGCAACCAAGACGAACACCGGCGCAGGAAAATCGATAACAGTCGGAGTATCGGGCGCGTTCGAAGAGAGCATCATCGTTGCTGAGATGTATGCGCAGGTTCTCGAGAATGCCGGCTACAAGGTAAAGCGCGAGCTCAGCCTCGGCACTCGGCCGATCTCCGATCCCGCTCTGTTCAGTGGCCAGATCGACGTGAAGCCTGAGTACTTAGCGAGTGAGGCACAGCACCTCGATCCGAACGCGGACATCACCGGCGACCCCGCGCACAATGCGGCTGTCCTCAAGCCGCTGCTTGCCGCGAAGGGAGTGGAACTGCTCAACTACTCGAACCTGTTGGATAACGACGTGTTCGTTGTGACGAAAGCGACCCAAACGAGATACAACCTGGTTAACGTCAGCGACTTGGCGAAGGCTGCTTCTTAAGGAAGCGCAGAAGATCCGACAGGCGCGCCGGCAGAGATGCCGGCGCGCTCTGCTGTTCCAGCGCGAACCTCCAACGCCGAATCCGCCGGAGGCGTCGTCGTTATCGGGCACGGATCCGCTTTGCACGGCGTCATCGTCGCCACCCCGACCACCACGCGCGCGCGGATCGAGATGAGGTCGAGCGGGATCAACGTGTCTTTCATGTAGAACTCTCGAGGCGAGACGTCTTTCCATACGAACAGCATCCCGCCGTCCGCCGCCAGCGTCTTCACGCCCATCAGCCCGTGCTCGCGCAACGCTTCCGTTGCGGCGACCCGCACGTGGAAGCGGTGGGTGCCGATCGTCACGTCGGTCGTGCGCGCGCCCACACACGCGCACAAGCACGCCAAGACGATCGCCAACGACCTTCGCACGAGCACAATCTACGGCCGTGGTAGCGTTCCGCGTGATGCACGTCGCCGTGACCGCAGTTGGGGCCGACCGGCCCGGCATCGTCGCCGCCGTCAGCCGCGTGCTTTACGACGTCGGCGGGAACATCGAGGACTCCCGCATGGCGATCCTCGGCGGCCACTTCGCCATGGTGCTTATCGTCGCCCTTCCCGACGGGGCCGACCCGAAGGACTTGGAGCGCGCGCTCGCCGAACCGGCCGGCCTGCTCGACCTGATCACAACCGTTCGCTCCGTGGCCGAAGCGCCCCCCATGCACGACGGCGGAACGCCGTACGTCGTCAGCGTCTACGGCGCCGACAAGCCGGGGATCGTGTGGCAGATCTCCGCGGCGCTCGCCGCGGCACACATCAACATCAGCGACCTCGCAACGCACGTCGTCGGCGACCAGGAACCGGTCTACGTCATGATCCTCGAGGTCGACGTTCCGCCCGGCGGCGACCCCGAGTCGATCGGGAGCGCACTCAAGGTCATCAGTGCGGAGCTCGGCGTCGACGTCGCCTTCAACCCGATGGAAGCCGACACGCTCTAGTGTCCGTCCGGCCGGTCCTCCACTACCCGGCCCCCGTGCTCAAAGCGACGGCCATACCGATCGAACCCGGGGTGGCGACCACACAGCTGTGCGCCGACCTCGTCGACACTATGCGCGCGTCGCCCGCGTGCGTCGGGGTTGCCGCGCCTCAGATCGGCGTCGGTGCGCGCGCATTCTGCATGGACGTCACCGGTCATCGGAAGGCGCGCTCATGCAACGGCCTCGTCGTTCTGATCAACCCTGAGATCGTCTCTCGGGACGGCACCGAGGTCGCGCGCGAAGGCTGCATGAGCCTCCCCGACTTCACCGGCAACGTCCGGCGCGCGCAGGCCATCACCGTGCGCGGCACGACGCCGGACGGGACGCAGCAAGAGATCACAGCCGACGCCTTCGAGGCGCGCGCGCTGCAGCACGAGATCGATCACCTCGACGGGCTGCTCTTCTTGGACCGCGTCTCGTCGCTGACCGCCGACCTTTTCCCGCGCAAGCGATACCACTAACCCGCATGGTTTGGAAGGGGTTTGCGCGCTCCTTATAATCGCGCCGGAACCCAGACGGAAGGACGAGCAGCATGACGACGGGCGTTCGGATCGCGATCGGCTTCGCCATCATGGGCCTTGCGTTCGCCCTGGCAACGACCCGCGTCCGTTATCTCGTCGAGCTGCTGCTGCGTGGCCGCCGCGATCCCGAGCGGTTCAAGTACGCGCGCGACCCGTCCAACGTGAAGTACCACGCAGTGAAGGTCCTCGGTCAGAAGAAGCTGTTGCAATGGGAGTTCCCCGGCTCGCTGCACGCAGCGACGTTCTGGGGGTTTCTGGTCATCCAGGTCATGCTCATCGAGTCCGTCGGCGAGCTGTTCAGCCCGACCTTCGCGATCCCCGGGCCGTTTCGCTGGGGATGGTGGGGCGCGTTCGGCGATACGTTCATCTGCGCCGTCGCGCTCGCGCTTCTCGGTTTCACGATCATCCGCATCATCCACACGCCGAAGCGCGAAGGCCGGAAGTCACGCTTCTTCGGATCGCACCTGTGGCAGGCGTACGTCATCCTCTTCATGATCTTCGGCGTCATCTCGACGGTCGCCGTCGTCCGCGGCGCGCGCTGGGCGCTCCACACGTTGCCCTACCCCAACGCGTACCTGTCGCATGGCATCGGGAAGCTCTTCTTGAATGCCGGCTACAGCCACTCGACGCTGCGCTACATCGAGGACGGAGTGCTCCTCCTACATCTCGCCGTCGTGTTCACCTTCTTGCTGATCGTCGTGAACTCGAAGCACATGCACATCTTCACCTCGCCGTTCAACGTGGTGTTCGGGCGGCAGCCGCTCGCGCTTGGTCCCCTGCGGCCGATCGAGATCGACATGGAGAACGTGACCGAAGACACGGTCTTCGGTGTCGGCAAGGTCGAGGATTTCACGTGGAAGCAGCTGCTCGACGGGTTCACGTGCACCGAGTGCGGACGCTGCCAATCGGTGTGTCCCGCGTGGAACACCGGCAAGACTTTGAACCCGAAGTTCATCATCACCCAGACGCGCGACCACCTGTTCGAGAAGGCGCCGTACCTCCTCGGTGAGAAGGTGTGGGACATGAACGCGCCGGGCGCGGATGATCCCGAGAACCCGATGAACAAGAAGCTCGTCGGCGACGTGCACCTGCCGGAGTCGATCTGGGCCTGCGTCACCTGCGGCGCGTGCGTCTACGAGTGCCCCGTCGACATCGAGCACGTCGACCACATCGTCGACATGCGGCGCGCGCAAGTGATGATGGAGTCGGAGTTCCCGCAAGAAGCGGGCCTGATGCTCCGCAATCTCGAGAACTCGGGTAACCCGTGGGGCGAGGCCGCGCAGAAGCGGCTCGACTGGACGAAAGGGCTCGAGGAGCACATCGTCGTCGTCAACGGCCGGATCCCGGCCGACGCCGAATATCTCTACTGGGTCGGCTGCGCCGGCGCCTTCGACGACCGTGCGAAGAAAGCGGTGCGCGCGTTCGCCGAATTGATGGTCGAAGCCGACGTCGCGTTCGCGATCCTCGGTCCGCAAGAGTCCTGCAGCGGCGACCCCGCGCGCCGCATCGGAAACGAGTACCTCTACCAAGAGATGGCAAAGGCCAACATCGAGCTCTTGAAGGAGAAGGGCGTTCGCAAGATCGTCGCGAGCTGCCCCCACTGCTTCAACACGATCGCGCGCGAGTACCCGCAGTTCGGCGGCAACTTCGAAGTCATCCACCACACCGAGCTGCTCGCGCGCTTGATCGCCGACGGCAAGCTGACGCCGACGGAGAACGTCGACAAGAAGGTCGCTTATCACGACCCGTGCTACCTCGCCCGTCACAACGATGTGATCGAGCAGCCGCGCAACGTCCTGGAGGCGGTCCCCGGCCTCACGTCGCACGACCCGCACAACTGCAAGCGGCGAACGTTCTGCTGCGGCGCAGGCGGCTCGCGCTTATGGATGGAGGAGACGGTCGGCACGCGCATCAACTCCGAGCGCTTCGATCAGATGATCGCCAACGACCCCGACGTCGTTTCGGTCGCATGCCCGTATTGCATGATCATGCTCGACGACGCGGCGAAGGATGCGGTGCAGAAAGGCAAGGTTTCAGAGGACCTTCGGGTGCTCGATGTGGCGCAGCTGCTCCGCCAAAGCGTGAATGGCGCGCCGAAGGTCACGATCTCTGCTGCAGCACCGGCCGAACCGAACGGCTAACCCCGGAGCGCCGGCGCATCACTACGTGACGGTGTCAGACCGTCGGACACCCGGGAGGACAGAGTAGGAACAGCAGGGGCTCATTCCGTATCATGAGCACATGCCCGGGACACCGATCGACATCGCTGAGGATCTCGAAACACAAGCCGCCGAAGAAGAGGCCGAGGGTCTCCGCTTCGACGATCCCTACTGGGACGACGCGTTCTGCGCCTGGTGGGATCCGGCGCTTCGGACCTGCTGCGACTGATGGCCGGCATCGCGGCCTGGGGTGTCTCCGTTCCGGTCTGGCGTCTCGATCGCGGGATGCTGGCGCGCGCATGGGACACACCCGCGCTTCCGGGCGAGCGGGCCGCCGCGTCCGGCGACCAAGACGCGCTGACGCTGGGCGTCGAAGCGGCCCTCGAATGCCTGCGCGGGCGTGACGCCTCGCAGATCGACGCCATCTACTTCGCAACCACAACCCCGCCGTACGCCGAGAAGCATGCAGCTGCGACGGTCGCAGCCGTGCTCGACCTGCACGACGTGATGACCGTCGACATAACCGGAACCTTGCGCGCCGCCACCACGGCGATGCGCACGGCCTTGGACGCGGTGCGATCCGGCGGTGCGCGCGCAGCGCTGGTCGTCGCCGCAGACATGCGCCCCGCAGAACCGTCTACCGCGATGGAGCAGCTCTTCGGAGACGCGGCTGCCGCGGTGCTCATCACGGCCGACGGTCCGGTAACCGTGATCGGTGAAGCGAGCGTTGCGGAAGAGTTCACCGGGCCGTGGCGCCGCACCGGCGATCACTACGTCCATTCCTTCGACGGGAAGATCGAAACCGAGAGCTATACGCGCGCGGTGGAGCGCGCGGTAACCGCAGCCCTAGCCGATGCGGGCGTCTCACCGGACGCAGTCGCGCGTTTCGCCGCGTACGCACCGGATCCACGCACGTTCGCAACCACGGCGAAACGCATCGGCTTCGCACAAGCCAAAGACCGACTTTTCTCGACGATCGGCAACGTCGGCGCCGCGCACGCGCTGGTCGCACTCGTCGGCGCGCTCGACGAAACCGTCCCCGGTGAGCACGTCGTCGTCGCTGCGCAAGGCGAAGGAGCCGACGCTCTGGTCCTTGCAGCCGGTGCCGGTGTTCATAGCGAGCGCCAGGCCTGGACGTTGCAGCGCGCGCTCGACAACAAGCGTGTCCTCCCCGGCTACGAGCGCTACCTGCGATTCCGCAGGCTGCTCCCCGTGGACGAAGAGAATGAGCCGCCATCGTCCACCATCCGCACGTGGCGCGATCGCGCGCAAGCGTTCGCGCTCTACGGGGTGCGCTGCAACGCTTGCGGGATGGTTCAGTTCCCGGCGAACCGCGCGTGCATCAACTGCTCGGTGCTCGACGACATGACGCGGGTGCGGTTGCAGCGAACAGGCAACGTCTTCACCTTCACGCTCGATCACCTGATCGCCGGCGAGTATCTCGAGACGCCGGTGCCGCGCGCGGTCGTCGATCTTGACGGCGGCGGGCGGATCTTCGTCGAGGTGACCGACTGCGAACCCAGCGAAGTCAAAGTGGGGATGCCGGTTGAGCTGACGTTCCGCCTGATGCACGAAGGTGCAGGCTTCAAGAACTACTACTGGAAAGCACGGCCGCGGAGGGATCTCTAGATGCCGGGCATCAAGGACCGCGTCGCCGTCGCAGGCGTCGGCGCCACGCGCTTCACCGAGCACTATGAAAAGGACCAAGAGGATCTGCTCGTCGAAGCAGTCGAGGAAGCATGCACCGACGCAGGGATCGAGCGGAAAGACATCCAGGCGATCTGGTGCGGCGTCTACTATCGCTTCACCGGCTTGAGCGGAACGACGGCCGCAGACGCCTTGCGCTTGTACGGCATACCCTCCACGCGCGTCGAGAACTACTGCGCGAGCGGCATGGACGCGTTCCGCAACGCGTGCTTCGCCGTCGCGGCCGGCGTGTACGACATCGTGCTGGCGTGCGGCGTCGAGAAGATCACCGATCAAGGCTCGCGCGGCCTGCCGAACGTGCTGCGCGATTCGATCCCTCCGTTCATGCCCCCCGCGAGCGCGCCGGCGCTGTTCGCGATGGCCGCGACGCGCGCGTTCTCGGAGCGAGGCTGGACACGCGAGGACCTCGCACGCGTAGCGGTGAAGAACCATGCCAACGGTGCGAAGCATCCGAAGGCCCACTTCCGCCGCGAGATCACGATGGAGACGGCGCTCGAAGCGCCGATGATCGCGTGGCCGCTCGGGCGCTTCGACTCGTGCGCGGTCTCGGACGGCGCCGCCGCCGTCATCATCACCACGCCAGAGATCGCGAAGAAGATGAACCACAAGGACGACTTCGTGACCGTCAAGGCGAACGGCCTCGCCGTCACGACCGCCTCACCGATGCACAACCCCGGCTTCGACTACCTCGGGTTCCCGGCGACGCGCATGGCCGCCAAGCAGGCGTATGACGAAGCGGGCATCACGGACCCCGCGCGCCAGATCTCACTGGCAGAGGTTCACGATTGCTTCACGATCACCGAGATCCTCAACTACGAAGACCTGGGCTTCTGCGAGCCCGGCGGGGGCGCCGACTTTATCCGGGACGGCCGCTCGGCGGCCGATGGAGACCTTCCCGTCAACCCCTCCGGCGGATTGAAGTCGTTCGGCCACCCCATCGGAGCGACCGGCTGCCGGATGATCGGCGAGATCACACGCCAGCTCCAAGGCAGGGCGGACGGCGTCCAGGTTAAAGACCCTGAGCTGGGTCTCGCGCATAATCTTGGGGGTCCGGGCGCGGTGTGCTCGGTCACCATCCTCGGCCGCAACTGAGGGGGCGCGATGAAAGGCTTCAGCAACGTTCTGATCACGGCGTCGGGCATCGCCGCGTCGCCCTTCCTGGTCTATCTGCTGAGCCGCTACATCAGCGACGCGTACGCCTGGGTCCCGTTCTTGATCGTTGGATTGTTCGCGATCGTGCTCGGGCTCGGACTGCTCAAAGGCGCCGGGATCGGCCTGATCATCGGCGGATGCATCTACGGCGCGTTCCTCGTGTGGTGGCCGCGCGGCTTGAACTGGCTGCCTGTCTACGTGCAGCACGTCAGGAAGCCCTTCTAGCTCGAGCAGCCCTCGGCTCCGGGCGAGGCCGTAAGGCATAATGGGCCGCCTTCCCGGAGAGGAGTCCGTCGCTTGATCCTGTCCGACCGCGAGATCCGCGCCGCGATCGCCGACCGCACGCTCATCATCGAGCCGTTCGACGCATCGATGATCCAGCCCTCCAGCATCGACCTTCACGTGGACAGCCAGTTCCGCGTCTTCGACAACACGCGCTATCCGTTCATCGACGTCCGCAAGCCGATGGAGGATCTCACCTCCTTGCGTCAGGTCGAGCCCGACGAGCCGTTCATCTTGCACCCCGGTGAGTTCGTGCTGGGCAGCACGCTCGAAAAAGTGACGCTCGGCGATTCGATCGTCGCGCGGCTCGAAGGGAAGAGCTCGCTCGGACGGCTCGGGTTGCTGATCCACTCGACCGCAGGGTTCGTCGACGCCGGCTGGTCGGGTCATCTCACGCTCGAGCTATCGAACGTTGCCAACCTTCCGATCACGATCTATCCGGGGATGAAGATCGGCCAGCTCTGCGTGTTCCAGATGACGTCGCCGGCCGAGCGGCCGTACGGCAAGACCGGCAAGTACCAAGGCCAGCGCGGTCCGACCGCGTCGCGCTTCTTCATGGACTTCAAGGCGTCGCGCGCAGCACGATCGCGCGCGGCCGCACGAGAGAACGGCCGAAAGAAGCAGGGTGGAAAACGCGTTCGCTAGTATCTCGGGCCTCAGCGCGGATGTAGTTCAATGGTAGAACGAGAGCTTCCCAAGCTCTAGACGGGGGTTCGATTCCCCTCATCCGCTCCAGACTGCAGCGTCAGTGATGCGCGCGCGTGATGAACGACGCGAGGCCCCACACGAACACGACGACCCCGATCGCGATGTTGATGAGCACCTTGCTGAGCGCCTGAGGCCGCCCCGGACCATCGGAGTTCGGCCGCACGACCGGGCGCAACAGCGCCCACGCGTTGGCGGCGAGCAAGGCGCCGCCGAGCGCCATCACGAGCTCGGCCAATATCTCTGGAAGCGGGATCACCGTTGAACCTCCTGCATCACCGGCTCCGGGAGCGCGCCCGGCCCCCCGATCGCTCGGTCGGCCACGATGATACCGATTCCCGCGAGCACGATCAGGGCCCCTCCGACGAGCGTCAGCGCGCTGGGTTTCTCGGACAGCCACCACCACGCGTACAGCACGGCGGATCCGGGCTCGAGATAGAACAGCACACCCAGCTCCTGGGTCGGCAGCGCGCGCACCGCGTGGAAGAACACGATGCCGAGGACGCCCGAATGGATCATCCCGAGCACGAGCAACAGCGGCATGCCGCGCGCGATCTGATGCAAGGAGGCGCCTGCGAGGGACGGGCTCAGCAGGACCGCGGCCACCCCCAGCTGCCACACGACGATCGCCGCGGGCTCGTAGTGATCGGTCAGCAGCTTGCCCATCAAGATGAGAACCGCGAAAAGGATCGCACTGCCGAACGCCGCAGCCAGACCGAGGCCGTCGACGGTGCCGACCTTCGGGATCGAGATCAGCGCGATGCCGCCGAACGCGACGGCGAGTGCTCCCACGGAGGTCGCGCGCAGCCGCTCGTGCAAGAAGAAGGGCGCCGCAACGGCCCACAGAACCGGGCCGATGAACACGATCAAGATCGTCGTGTCGACCCCGATGCGCTTGTAGGCCTCGAAGAGCAGCGCCCAGTGCACGCCGAGCACGATGCCCGATGTGATCAGGATCACGGGGCGCGCGCGCAGCTTGAGCTCGCCCAAGCGCCCACGAAGGACCAGCCAGGCGAACACCACGACGAAGCCGAGCGACAGCCGGAAGAACACGATGACCGACGACGGGAGCGAAACGCGATCGACGATCGAGCCGATCGTCCCCCACGCGAGGGTGCAGACGATGATCTCGAGGGTGCCCGCGCGGAGTCTCATAGTGAAGAAGCCCCTGTGCGGGGCTTCTTCACTGTATCGGGTCGGCTTTAGACCTGGTGCGCCGGCCGGCGCGCGAGCCGCCAGATCCCCATACCGATAAGGGCGAGCGCCCCGAAGGGCAGGAGCCACAGACCCAGGATCAGCCCCGCGCCGGTCAAGCGAACGAGACCGGTCTTCGCCGTTTCCCATGCGCCGCCGAGCGACGGTCCAGGCTTCACGGTCGTGATGACCGTCACGCCGGGCTCCTGAAGGTGGACGGTGATCGTGCTGAACAGCGTGTTCGCGTCCAGGTACTTGATGCGACCGGTTACCTGCTCGATCTGTCCCTCGACGTCCGAGACCTGAGCCTGAACCGCAAGAGTGTCCCTGATGTTCGTCGTGCGCTTGAAGAGGGCGAGCAGCGTGGCCTGCTCGGCGCGCAGGTTGCGCAGGCGGCTCTGAAGGTCGACGTATTCCTGACTGACGTCCTCCGTCGTGGTGTTGTCACCGCGGACGGTTCCGAGCGCGCGCAACGCATTCGACGCGTTGATGAAGTTCTGCGCCGGGATCCGGATCGTGATATCGCCGATCGCCGGCTGCTTGGCGCTGGCGTTGGCCGTCGTGCCGTTCTGCTCGAGCGGCACCGGTTGCGGCGAGGGAACGCCGCGCGTCGAGCTCATGATCTGACCGCCGTAGCGTTGCGCGACCTTGAACGCAGCCGTCCACTGCGCGTCGAACGTGCCCTTCTTGACCTCGACCGTCAGGTCGGCGGTGCGCTCGATCCGGTCGGGCGTACTCGGCAGACCAGAAGATGTGTCGACGACTGCGCCCGGCGCTGCTTGCGGAAGACCGGCCGCGGGGGCCAGGGCGTTCGTTCCCCCCGCGATCGAACGCTGATTGGTCGTATCCACCACCGTCCCGGTATGCGAGAACGTTGCCTGTGGCTTCTGTTTCGACGCCGAACCGACGGCGAGCGCCGCCACTCCGAGGACCAGCGTGGTAACGATCCCTCTGCGGATCCACTTCGTCGTCTTGGGTGACATCGGCGCCTCCTGGTCGAAAGGTCGCCGATTGGACGCCCGGAGTGAGCGGGCAGTTCCCTACGCGCGCGCGAGGTTCTCGAACTTCGTGTACTGGCCGAGGAACGCCAGGTTGATCGTGTCGGTCGGGCCGTTGCGGTGCTTCTCGACGATGATCTCCGCTTCGCCCCTCTTCTCCGACTCCTTGTCGTAGTAGTCCTCGCGGTAGACGAACATCACCACGTCGGCGTCTTGTTCGAGCGCCCCGGACTCGCGGAGGTCGGCAAGGCGCGGCTTGCGCGGCTTGGCCCCACCTTGCTCGGGCTGGCGCGAAAGCTGCGACACCGCGACGACAGGGACGTCGAACTCCTTCGCGAGGATCTTCAGCGCGCGCGAGATGTCCGAGACCTCCTGCACGCGGTTCTCGGTGCGGCGGGGGGACTGCATGAGCTGGATGTAGTCCACCACGATGAGGCCGAGCGAGCCTTCTTTCGCTTTCAAGCGCCGGCACTTCGCACGGATCTCGCCCATCGTGATCGCCGCCGTGTCGTCGACGTACATCGGCGCTTCTGCAAGGCGTCCGACCGCTTGGCTCACGCGGCGCCACTCCGCCTCTTGCATCTGGCCGCTCCGGATCTTCTTCGTGTCGATACGCGCCTCGGCACAGATCATGCGCTGCACGATCTCCATCCAGCTCATCTCCAAGGAGAAGAGCACGCACGGAAGCTGCTCGTGCTGAGAGACGTACTGCGCGATGTTGACCGCCAGAGTCGACTTGCCCATCGAGGGACGCGCGGCGATGAGGATCAAGTTCCCTTTCTGCATGCCGGACATCAGGTTGTCGAGATCCGTGAATCCCGTCGGGACGCCGGTGACGTCTTCCTGACGCCGCGCGAGCATCTCCATGTGGTCCATCGTCTCGGAGAGCAGGTTGCGCACCGGCATGAAGTCTTGGTGGATCCGCCGCGATGAGACGTTGAACATGATCTCTTCCGCGTTGTTTACAGCCGTCTCGACGTCTTCGGGGATGTCGTACGCCTCTTGCGCGATGATCGTCGCAGCGTCGATCAGCCGGCGCAGCGTGGCGTGGTCGGTGACGATGCGCGCGTAGAAGGTCGCGTTGGCCGCGATCGGGACCGACGCGACCAGCGTGTAAAGGTACGGCTTCCCGCCGATGGATTCGAGCTGCCCCCGGCGCGCCAGCTCGTCCGCAACGGTGATCGCGTCTGAGGGCTCACCCTGCTGGAACAACGCCTCGATCGCTTCGCAGATCTTCTGGTGTGCGTCACGATAGAAGTCCTCCGGACGGAGGATCTCGAGCGCTTCTCCGACCGCATTCCTCGAGATGAGCATCGAGCCGAGGACGGATTCCTCGGCCTCGAGGTTGTGCGGCGGCACACGGCCCGCCGAAGGAGCCTCGCGAAGCGAACCGATCGGAGCCATCAGCCGACGACCGTAACCCCCGGGGGTGACAAGAACGTCTTCCACACGCTTTGCACCGGCCCGGCACCTCTATCCCCAGTCGCGCGCACGCCGTCCCCACGTCGTCCCCCGGGTTGTACACAGGCCCTGTTAAACACTTCGAGCCGCCCGGTTGGGCGGCTCGATACGGAAGGAACGGCTGCTCGGAACAACAGGCGCGATTATAAAGA